>JANYLG010000185.1 GCA_025363775.1 Acidobacteriota bacterium
GCCGTCCACGTAGACCGCCAGCAGGTAGTCGTCACCATCCGTTTCGAAGCGCAGTGCGACGTGCGATCGGCGCTTGAGCGCTTCCATACGGGCTGCATGCAGCTGTGCCACAAGGAAGTCCGTTGCCCCGATTGCCCGCACCCCATCTCGCGAAGCGATCAATACCGGCGCGGCGCTCCCGCAGACGACCAACGCGATCGCGAGGCAGACGAGCAGCTCGAGAACAGAATAGGCAGCGCGGTGCATCGTCTGGTCCTCCCCGGAACGACGGGCAGCCGGATCACGGCCGGCGGGCGGCAGAAGCGCAGGTCCTCGCAGAGACGCGAGGACCATTCGGCGACCCTGTCTCCGGCAATGCCCGTCCGTTCCCGGCGCAGTTCGAATCGTTCGGCGCCCCCCGGAGGCTCGGCGAGCCGGGTCGCCTACTGACTCTGGATCCCTTTCTCTGTCTTGGGTTGGCCGATCGCAATGAGCGGCTTCAGCTTGAGAAAGTTCTTCTCGCCAATCCCCTGAATGCTCATCAGGTCTTCCAGCTTCTTGAAGCCGCCGTTTTTCTGCCGATAGTCGATGATGCGGGCCGCCATCTTCACGCCGATCCCTGGCAGCCCATCGAGTTGCTCCGCCGTGGCCGTGTTGATGTTGACCACCGCTCCGGGCGCCGCCTTCGCAGGGCTGGCCTGCTCCGCCAGGGCCAGCGGGGCCGCGAGCAGCACGGCCAGCACCAGGGCCGCTCCAACATGCAGTCGATACATGGTTCCTCCTTCTCGAAGTGAAACGAGAATCCTCGTTCTGCAGTGATGACCCCGGTCGGCCACCCGGCGTCGGTTCGAGGTCGGGCACCGCCGCTCGGTTCCGCCGGGGTCACCCAGGTGAAGGCAAGACCAAAGCCAGCGGGCCACGATCAGGAGCGCAGCCATAACATGTTGGATTTGAATCAGTTCCTGGCATCCAACCGGCAGCAAGACGAAGTCGGGGCTGGAGAGCCGTGAAAAACGGGTACCGGAGTTACCCGCGGCACCAGGGTCGGATGGATTTGCCGTGATTTCTGAGAATCAGAGAGGCAACGGCGGTTCGATGGAGGGAAACCGAGGTTACTAGCGGGGCCAAGCCCCGGATGCCGGCCGCTGGTGACGCCCACGACCGGGGGCCTGGAACGGCGAGCATTGGCTCCTGGCGCCACACGCCAGAAGCCCAGAGCCGAAAGCGGCTTGGTGGTCCGACGCTAGCGGCTCGCG
Source organism: Acidobacteriota bacterium (assembly GCA_025363775.1). Taxonomy (GTDB): domain Bacteria; phylum Acidobacteriota; class Vicinamibacteria; order Vicinamibacterales; family Fen-181; genus FEN-299. Next base: position 1,236 of record JANYLG010000185.1, read on the forward strand.
ATCTCAGCGTCTCGATACCACGCCAGCGTCCGCTCGAGCCCCTCGCGGAGATCCACCAGCGGCACGTAGCCGATCAACTGCTTCGCCCGGCTGATGTCTGCCTGCGAGTCGCGAACGTCGCCAGCCCGTAGCTCGCGGTAGATGGCCTCCGTCTGGACCCCCAGCAGGTCGCACATGGTGGCCAGCAGCTCATTCAGGCTGATGCGCCCCCCCGTGGCCACGTTCATCATCTGCCCGGCGATCCCCGGGGCGTGGCACGCGCGAAGAACGCCGTCCACGACGTTGGCGACGTAGGTGAAATCGCGCGTCTGCCCGCCGTCGCCGTAGATCATCGGCTGACGCCCGTCCACCAGCGCGCTCATGAAGAGCGAGATCACGCCAGAGTAGGGCGACGAGGGGTCCTGGCGCGGCCCGAACACGTTGAAGTAGCGGGTCGTGACGGTGTCGAGCCCGTAGAGTTTCGTGAAGAGCGCGAGGTACTGCTCGCCCACGAGCTTCTGGAGCGCGTACGGCGAAAGCGGACGGGTGGGCATCTCCTCGTGCTTCGGGAGCGTGGGTGTGTCTCCATAGGCAGACGACGACCCGGCGTAAACGAGGCGCTTGACGCCGGCGTCGCGCGAGGCGACGAGCACGTTCAGCGTCGCGTCGATGTTCGATCGGTTCGAGGTGATAGGGTCGCTCACCGACCGCGGCACCGAGGGGATGGCCGCCTGGTGGAGCACGTAATCCACGCCAGACACGGCGCGGTGCGCCACGTCCACATCCGCAAGGTCGCCCTCGAGAAACTCGACACCCGGCACGTGCGCAAGGTTCGCGCGCTTGCCCGTGATCAGGCTGTCCACCACGCGCACGCGCTCGCCGCGGCGAACGAGTGCTTCAGACAGGTGCGATCCGATGAAGCCGGCGCCGCCGGTCACGAGGTAGAGGGACATGGGTGTCGGGCCAGGGAAGTCAGAAGCCAGAAGTCAGGAGCCAGAATTCAGAAGTCAGAACCCAGAAGTCAGAAGCCACGAGCCAGGAGCCCGAATCGAGGAGCCGGAGTCCAGACGCCGGCATGCGAAGGCCGGACGCGGGAACCAGGACGTGATGCAAACACGGAAAAAAGCGCCGCAGAGAAGCCGTAAGCCGAGTTCTGTCCGCCCTCGCCAGCCTGACGGCCGGCTACGGCGTGACGACCATTCCTCTAGCCCCGCCATCACTGGCGGGATCAAGCGACCTACCCGGAGGCTTCGGACGGGCCGTCCTGATAACGCCTCCCTATTTGGTCTTGCTCCGTGCGGGGTTTTGCCTGCCACCAACGTTGCCGTCGGCGCGGTGCGCTCTTACCGCACCTTTTCACCCTTACCCTTTGACTCGCCGCACCAGCCTTTCGGCTGGCACAACTCGCTCAGGGCGGTATATTTTCTGTGCCACTTTCCTTCAAGTCACCCTGACCGGGCGTTACCCGGCGCACTGCCCTACGGAGTTCGGACTTTCCTCCCCGCCCCGGCGTTTCCCGCGGCGCGATCACCGCGAGACAACCGGTGCGCGGCGGTCGTCTGGCTTCCTGCGGCAAATTGTCAAAGAGCGACGGGCGACGCTCCCACTCTCACAGCGCCCCGTCCGATTCCTGGCTGATCTTGTAGAACTCGAGCTTCTTGTACAGATTGCTGCGCGGCGTTCCAATGACTTCGGCCGTCCTCGAGATGTTCCACGCATTCTCGCGAAGCCGCTGCACCAGAAACGTTCGCTCCGACGATTCCTTGAATTCCCGGAGCGTGGCGGCCACACCCGCCTTCACCTCTCCCCCATTATCGGTTGCCGGGAGGCGACCGTCAAACCGCAGCGCCTCGGGAAGGTCGGCCAGGTCGATCGTGTCGCCCGTCGTCATGATGATGCAGCGCTCCACCGTATTGCGCAACTCGCGGATGTTGCCCTTCCACCGTTGCCGCTGGAGCGCCTCCATCGCCTGCGGCGCAATGCGCCTGCGCCTGAAGTTGTTCTCGCGGGCGAGCGCATCCAGGAAATGCTGGACGAGGATCGGAATATCCTCGACGCGTTCCCGGAGCGGCGGCACCGAGATCGGGATGACGCTCAGGCGGAAGAACAGGTCCTCGCGGAAGTTCCCCTTCTCGATCTCCCGCTCGAGGTCCTTGTTGGTCGCGGCGATCACCCGCACGTCCACGCGAATCGTCCGCGCCGACCCGACGCGTTCGACCTCGCCTTCCTGGAGGACCCGCAGCACCTTCGCCTGGGTCCTCAGGCTCATGTCGCCCACTTCATCCAGAAACACTGTCCCGCGGTCGGCCTGCTCGAACTTGCCGATCTGCTTCTCGGTCGCGCCCGTGAACGACCCCTTCTCGTGGCCGAACAACTCGGACTCGATCAACTCCTCCGGGATGGCCGCACAGTTCACCTGCACGAAGCGCTCGCGGCTCCGCAGGCTGTTCCGGTGAATCGCGCGGGCCACCAATTCCTTGCCGACGCCGCTCTCGCCCTGGATCAGCACCGTGGCGTTGGTCGGCGCGGCCCGGCGCACGGCCTCCATCACCTGCCGGATCTGCGCCGAACTGCCCACCATCTCGTGTTTCACTTCCACGGCGCGCCGCAGCGCGTGCACTTCGTCGGTGATGCGGCGCCGTTCGAGCGCGTTGCGAAGAGTGACCAGGAGGCGATCGGTGTCGGGCGGCTTGTCGATGAAATCGAAGGCGCCGCGCCGGACGGCGTCAGCGCCGGTCGCCCCCGTCCCGTGCCCGGAGATCATCACCACCGGCACGTCCGAGATCGCCTTGATCCGCTCCAACACCTCGAACCCGTCCATGCCAGGCATCTTGATGTCGAGAAGGACGAGGTCCGGCGACTCGCGCTCGGCCAGCGTGATGCCGTCTGGTCCCGACGAGGCCCCAATGAACTCGTAGCCCTCGTACTCGATGATCATCCGCAGCGAATCGCGGATGGCAGCCTCGTCGTCGATCACCAGGATGCGGGATTTCATGGGTCAGCCTCGCCCGATGAGTCGGAGGAACGCCTGTTCGTCCAGAACGGAGATGCCGAGCTCGCGCGCCTTGTCGAGTTTGCTCCCGGGCTCCGCTCCCACAACCAGATGGGTGGTCTTCCGGCTCACCGACCCGGTGACCTTCCCCCCCAGCACTTCAATTGCCGCAGATGCCTCGTCCCTCGACAGGCCGCTCAACGCGCCGGTCACGACGAACGTCTGGCCGGCCAGCGCGCCTCGAGTTGCCTCGGGCGCGGTCTTCTCTCCCACAGTACGAAGGCCGGCGTCGCGCAAGCGCCCCACCAACTGCCGGTTCCGCGGCTCGTCGAAGTACTCGCGAACGGCGGCGGCGGCGACCGGGCCAATCTCGTTCACCGACTGCAGGTGCTCGAGCGGCGCCTCCTCGACCTCGTCGATCGAACCGAACCCGCCAATGAGAACCTGCGCGACCCGTTCGCCGACGTGCCGGATGCCAAGCGCGTAGAGCAGGCGCCACGCATCGTTCCGGCGGCTTCCGTCGACCTGCTGGAGGAGCTTCTGCGCCGACTTGGTTCCCATCCGCTCGAGCGCGGCCAACGGCCCCTGGGTCAGGTGGTAGAGATCCGCGAAATCGTGCACGATGCCTGCGCTCACGATCTGGTCCACCAGTGCCTCGCCAAGCCCCTCGATGTTCATGGCGCGGCGCGAGGCGAAGTGCTCGAGGCTGCGTCGAAACCGCGCCGGACACGCCGTGTTCACGCACCGCCAGACCACCTCGCCCTCGGGACGATGCAGGCGGCTCCCGCAGCTCGGACACTCATTCGGCATCTGCCAGGGCACGACGTCCGCCCCCCTGCGCGAGAGGACCGGCTTGACAACCTTCGGGATGACCTCGCCGCCCTTCTCCACCAGGACGTAGTCGCCCGGCCGGATGTCGCGGCGCGCCACGTCCTGCTCGTTGTGGAGCGTGGCCAGCTGAATCGTCGAACCGGACAGCCGGACGGGCTCCAGCACGGCGAAGGGAGTCACGGCGCCGGTCCGGCCCACGTTCACGTCGATCCGCAGCAGCTTTGTGGTCGCTTGCTCGGCGGGAAACTTGAACGCGATCGCCCACCGCGGGAACTTCGACGTCGCGCCCGCCTTCTCCCGCAGCGCCACATCGTCCAGTTTGACGACGACGCCGTCGGTGTCGAACTCCAGCGCCCGGCGCGCGTCCTTCCATTTCCCGCAGTACGCAAGCACGTCGCCCACGCCGACGCACCGCTGCCAGTTCCGTTCAACCGGCAGTCCCCATCGTCGCAGCAGCGCGAGGGTGTTCGCGTGCCGGCCGGGCACGACGCCCGGCGGACCGAGCAGTTGGTATGTGAACGCCGACAACCCGCGGCGCGCGACCTCGGAGGGATCCAGGTTGCGCATCGTGCCTGCCGCCGCGTTCCGCGGGTTGGCGAACACCGGCTCGTCACGTTCTTCCCTCTCGCGATTCACGCGATCGAACGCCGCACGGGGCAGGTAGACCTCTCCGCGAATCTCCAGCCGGCCCGGGACCGGCAGCGCGAGCGCCAGCGGAATGGCGCGGATGGTCCGCACGTTCGACGTCACGTCTTCGCCGCGAAAGCCGTCGCCTCGAGTGACGCCACGGACGAGACGACCATCCTCGTAGGTGAGCGCGATGCTGAGGCCGTCGATCTTCAGCTCCGCCACGTACTCCACCGACGCGGCGTCGCCTCCCGCGTCGTCGAGCGCCCGCCGCAGGCGTTCATCGAACGCGGTCACTTCGTCTTCGTTGTAGGAGTTGTCGAGCGACAGCATCGGCACCTGGTGCTCGACGCTCTCGAAGCCTTCGACCGGCCTTCCGCCGACACGCTGCGAGGGCGAGTCAGGGGTCACGAGGTCCGGGAACTCGCGCTCCAGCGCCCCGAGTTCCTTCATCAGGGCATCGAACTCGGCGTCCGAGATCTCGGGGTCGTTCAGGACGTAGTAGCGCTCTTCGTGGTGGCGGATGCGGGCGAGGAGATCGGCATGACGTTCGGCGGGTGTCACGAAGGCTCCTGCGGACGTGGGCCCGGGCGGGGCGCCATGAGCTGGACGCGTCAACGATCGCGGGAGAGCACGTAGTCCGCGAGGGCCATCAGGCCCTCCCGTTCCGGGCTTGCCGGGAGGGCGGCGAGGCTGGCCTTCGCGCGGGCGCCAAACTCTGTCGCCTTGCGATACGCGTAGTCGAGCGACCGGTGCTCGCTCAGGCAGGCCGCAATCTCCTGCCACCGCTCGGGTGTCAACTGGCGGTCGCGAACCACGTCGGCGACCAGCGTGCGGACGTGCGGCCCGCCTTGCTGCACCAGGTGGATGAGGGGTAGGGTGAGTTTTCCCTCGCGCAGATCGCTGGCGATCGGCTTGCCCAGAACTTCTTCGCGGCCGGTGAGGTCCAGCAGGTCATCCACCAACTGGAACGCCACACCGAGGCTGAAGCCGTATGCCCGCAGCGCGCGCCGGCCCTCCGGTCCCGCGTTTCCGAGGATTCCGCCAATCTCCGCGCAGCCGCCAAACAGGTCGGCCGTCTTCCTCTGGATGATCTCGAAGTGGTCGCTCTCGGTGAGTGCCACGTCGCCGTTCTTCGACAACTGGAACAGCTCGCCTTCGATCATCCGCAGGGTCACGTCGCACAGGATCCGGACGACGTCCAGCGAATCCTGGGTGAGCGCCAGCGCCATCGACTTGATGTAGAGGTAGTCGCCCAGCAGGACCGTGACGTCGTTGCCCCACTTCGAGTGGACCGCCTGGCGGCCCCGCCTCAGCGTCGAGTCGTCCACGATGTCGTCGTGAACCAGGGTGGCTGTGTGGATGAACTCCACGACCGACGCGTAGAGCACCGCGAGGGGGCCGGAGTACCCCGAGAGGCGCGCGGCCATCAACAGGACCGCGGGCCGGACGCGTTTCCCGCCGGCGTCCTGAATGTATCGACCAATCTCGGGGATCAGGGCGACGTGCGACTCGACATGACGGGCGAACTCGCGCTCGACCTGATCGAGGTCCAGGCGTATGGGTTCGAAGATGTCGGACAGGGTGACCACTGATTTGTCCACGGAGCGCTGAATGGGTTGATCAGACCATACTTGCGCGGGAGGTGTCAACGCGCCAACCCGCGTCCAGCCATGCGCGAACCGGGCGGGCTGACGCGCTCACGCACCGAGCAACCTGGCGAAGTTACCGGTCATCACACGGTCCAGGTCCTTGACCGCGACGCGTCGAACCTCGGCCAGTGCCGCGACGGTCCGGGCGACAAACGCCGGCTCGTTTCGCCGTCCTCTCAGGGGAACCGGAGCCAGGTACGGGCAGTCGGTTTCCGCGAGCAGCCGGTCCGCCGGCACCTCTGCCGCGATCGTCCTGATCGACTGTGCCTTCGGAAACGTCACCATCCCCGAGAACGACAGCAGGAAGCCGAGGTCGAGCGCCTCCCGGGCCAACTGTTCGGTGCCGGAAAAGCAGTGAAAGATGCCGCGCACCTCGCCGGCCCCTTCATCACGGAGGATTGACACCGTGTCCTCGTCTGCCTCCCTCGCATGCACGACTATCGGCAGACCTGTCTCCCGCGCCAGCCGGACTTGCGCCCGGAACACCTCGCGCTGGACGTCGCGCGGCGACAGATCGTAGTGGTAGTCGAGACCGATCTCGCCGATCGCCCGCACGCCGAGCTCGCTCGACAGCGCGCTCCTGACGGCGGCTGTCACCTCGCCCTCCCGACCGGCAAACTCGTGAGCCTGGTGCGGGTGGACGCCGATGGCGAACTTCACCCCTGGCCACGCCGCCCGCACCCTTGTGGCTTGCGCCGATTCGGCGGCATCCCCGAACGCCAGGATGCAGAGTCCGTCGGACACACCCGCGTCGTGCGCGCGGCGCACCACCTCGTCGAGGTCCCCGGCGAATGCCGGGTCGGCGAGGTGACAGTGGCTGTCAATCACTTGACCCGGCTTCCAGGCGGCGGCGGATTCTCGAAGCCGAGCAGGATGGGCAGGCCGCTCTCGGGACTGGCCGCCAGCACCATCCCGTTCGATTCGATTCCCATCAGCTTCGCCGGTTTCAGGTTGGCGACGATCACCACCGACCGGCCGACCAGCGCTTCGGGTTCGTAGGCTTCGGCGATGCCGGCGACGATCGTCCGTTGGTCGGTGCCGACGTCGATGTGCATCTCAATCAATCTCTTCGAACCCTTGACCTTCTCGGCCGCCAGGATCTTCGCGACGCGAAGATCGACCTTGATGAAATCTTCGATCGAAATCTTATCGCCCTCTGGCGCCGCAGCGGCGGACGTCACCGCGGCAGGCGCAGGCACGGCCGATGTCGGCGAGGCAGCCTGAGACGCGGCCAGCGTCGCGGGAACGGCAAGCGTCGCCGCCTGAACGGGTGCGGGCAGCTGGCCCGTCGGTTCGTCACTCATTGTCTTCTCCTCTTTCCGGGCAGCGGCCATGGCAACGGGAACCGGCGCGGCCTCGTGCCGCGGCCAGAGCGGTTCGGCCTTCGTGACCACGCGCTCGGTCGCGCCTGACCACACCGCATCAACGTCCAGCCGCAGTTCTTTTGGCGCGCGCGTCTCGCCCATACGGCGCAGGATCTCCGCGCACGATCCGGGCATGACCGGCAGCAACAGGACCGCCGCAATCCTCACCGCCTCCACGACGTCGGACAAGACCTGCGTCAGTCGCTCCTGCTGCCCCTGCCTGGCCAGCGTCCATGGCTCGGTTTCAGCGATGTACTCGTTGGCCGCGTCCACCAGGCCAAACGCGGCACCTGCCGCCTCGTGGAGCGCATACGCGTCCATGGCGGCGCGGTAGCGCCGCACCACGTGTTCTGCCACGCCGGCAAGTCGCCCGGGCGCGCCGGGCGCCGCCGGCAAACGACCCTGGCGGTACTTGTCCGTCATGACGGCCAACCTGTTCACCAGGTTGCCCAGGTTGTTCGCCAAATCCGCGTTGTAGCGTTCTTCGAACCGCTCCCACGAGAAGTCGCCGTCCTGGCCGTAAGCGATTTCCTTCACCAGATACAGGCGCAGCGGATCTGCGCCAAATTTCTCCGCGGCGTCGATCGGGTCGAGCACGGTCCCGAGCGACTTGCTCATCTTCTGGCCCTTGAAGTGAACGAACCCGTGCCCGAAGACCTGGCGCGGCAGCGGCAGGCCGGCGCTCATCAGCATGGCCGGCCAGATGACGGCGTGAAAGCGCGTGATGTCCTTGCCGATCACGTGGAGATCGGCGGGCCACCACCGTTCGAACGCGGCCTGGTCGCGACCGTAGCCCACAGCGGAGGCGTAGTTGACCAGGGCATCGAACCACACGTACACCACGCTGGCGGGATCGAACGGGATTGGAATGCCCCACAACTGACCCGCACGGCTGATGGAGATGTCCTCGAGGCCCCCCTCGAGCAGGCGCAGGATCTCGTTCCTCCGGACCTCGGGCTGCAGGAACTCGGGGTGCGCGTGAAAATGCTCGAGCAGCCCGTCGCGATAGTTCGAGAGGCGGAAGAAGTGGTTCTTCTCCCGGATCCATTCGGGCTTGATACCGTGGACGGGGCACAACCCGTCCGCCAGGTCCTTCTCCGGCTTGAACGCCTCGCACGAGACGCAGTAGGGCCCCTCGTAGAACGCGTCGTACAGGTCGCCCCGGTCCGCGATTCTCTGGATCATCGTGCTGACGCCTACGCGGTGCCGCTCTTCGGTCGTCCGGATGAAGTCGTCGAACGACACGTCGAGCCGCGCCCAGACGTCGCGGAACTCCTGCTCCATCTGGTTGCAGTAGTCGAGCGGGTCGAGACCCCGTTCGCGGGCGCGGCGATACACGTTCTGCGAGTGCTCGTCGTTGCCCATCACGAAATGCGTCTGCACCCCGCACAGGCGCTTGTAGCGCGCGATCACGTCGGCCGTGATCTTCTCGTAGGCCGTCCCAAGGTGCGGCCGGCTGTTGACGTAGTCGATGGCGGTCGTCAGGTAAAAACGCGACATAGGTTTGCTCGAGAGTCGGAACACCCGGCCATTCTCAGCGCTCTGCTACCCCTCGTGACAAGACTGCCAGTAGGCCTGAACGGCCAGCCCGTAGACCTGCTTCACCGGCAGCGCCCGCTCGGCCGCCAGGCGGACGCAATCCTCGAACTCGGGCGAGGCGTTCAATACCTCGCCGCCTCGACGCGCAAGCTTGACGCGAACCGGGCCAACCGACGTCTCGACGACGATCAGCTCGCGGTCGAGGCAGGCGCGCATCAATTCCTGATAGCGTAGCCCAATCGTCGTGGTTTCGCGAAAGACGATTCCTGTCAGCGCGTCGCGCAGGTCGGGCTGCGCGACCACCGTGATCAAGGTCCCCGGCCGGTTCTTCTTCATCTGCACCGGCGTGTAGAACACCTCCAGGGCGCCCGCCGCGTAGAGTTGCTCCATCAACACCCCGAAAATCTGCGGGTTCATGTCGTCGATCTCGCACTCGAGGACGACAACCCGCTGCGCATGCGGGTCCGTGGCATCGCGGCCCACGACGATTCGCAGCACGTTCGGGGTCCCCTCGAGATCGCGATCCCCTGCGCCGTAGCCGACCCGTTCCACCCGCATCGCCGGCATCGGGCCGAACTCTGTTGCGTACCCCGCCACCAGCAGCGCACCGGTGGGCGTGACCGTCTCCATCTGGATGCCGCTCGAGTACACCGGCACGTTCTGCAGCAGGCGGAGGGTGGCGGGCGCAGGCACCGGGAAGACGCCGTGAGCCGACCGGACCATGCCGCCGCCCACGTTCAGCGGGGATGACACGATGCGGTCCGCCCCGAACCACTCCAGGCCGAACACCGCGCCGACGATGTCGATGATCGAATCGAGGGCGCCGACCTCGTGGAGGTGCACCTGTTCGACGGGCATCTGGTGGATGGCGGCTTCGGCTTCCGCCAGTCGCCCGAACAGTTCGATCGCCCGCGCCCGCGCGCGCGCTGGAAGGGCCGACTTCTCGATCAGCGTGACGATCTCCCCCAGCGAACGATGGTCTTCGTGCCTGAATGGCTGGCTTTCCGATCCGCACTGAGTCGCGTCGTGTGGGTGCGGCTGGCCGTACACGTTGTCGCGCGGATCATCGTGCGGGTGATCGTGGGGAGAGGCGTGGGGAGAGGCGTGGGGATGATCGTGCGCCTGCTCGTGATCGTGGCTGTGACCATGATGGAGATCGTGGCCTGGGCTATGCTCGTCGCTGTGTCCATGGCCGTGACCATGGCCATGCTCGTGGGCATGCTCGTGCCCAGGCTCCGGTCCGTGGTCGTCGAGCTGCCGGTGCTCGCCGTCCTCCCCCTCGTGCAGCCTGAACTTGGTCGCCGACAGCCCGGAGCGCAGCACCCGCTCCGCGGAGAGCCGGTAGCCGGGGATCATCAGGCTCCCGATCGCGGACTCCAGGTCCGCCAGAGGAAGGCCGGCATCGAGAAGCGCGCCGAGGACCATGTCGCCAGACGCGCCGGAGAAGCAGTCGAAGTAGAGGATCTTGGCCATCTTTACAGGTACCCGGATTCCTTCAGGCTGCAGTACCGCCCGTCGCCGAGGACGACGTGGTCGATCACAGCGATGCCCATCAGTTGTCCTGCCGCCACCATCCGCCGGGTCAACTCCACGTCTTCGCGACTGGGTTGCGGGTCGCCGGACGGGTGGTTGTGGAACATCACGACGGCCGCGGCCGATCCCATCAGCGCCTGGCGAAACACCTCGCGGGGCTGCACGGTTGTGCCGTCGAGCGAGCCGACCGTCAGGACCACCGTTCGCAGCACCCGGTGACGGGTGTCGAGCATGATCACGCCGAACTGCTCGACGGGCCTCGCGCTGTACTCCGGCATCAGAAACTGCGCGGCATCGCGCGGGCACGTGATCTGCATTCGTTCGCTCGGCCGGCTCGCCAGGACGCGTCGGCCGATCTCGATCGCGGCCAGCACCTGCGCGGCCCGCGCCTCGCCCACGCCTCGCACCCGGAGCAGGTCGTCGCGGCTCGTCCGCAGCAACCCGTGGAGCCCGCCGGTCGCGCCGAGCAGCGCCTGTGCCAGGCCGACCGCGCTCGATCCTGCCGTGCCGCTGCCGATGACGATGGC
>JANYLG010000167.1 GCA_025363775.1 Acidobacteriota bacterium
TTGAGCCACGTGGTGCTCTCGCGCGGGCTGATCCATGCCACCGGCCCCTACCGCTGCGACAACGTGCGAGTGAACGGCCGCGTGGTGATGACCAACACGCCGCCCAATGGCGCGTTCCGCGGGTTCGGCGCGCCGCAAACACAGTTTGCGGCCGAGGTACACATGGAGCGAATCGCGGAGCGCCTGGGGATGGACCCCGTGAAACTGCGCGAGATCAACGCGCTGCGCGCGGGCGACACCACGGCGACCGGCCAGGTCCTCGGCCGCGACACCAGCGCGTTGAAGGTGCTTCGCGAAGCGGTTGAGCGCACAGATTTCAGGCGGCGCCGCCGCGAGTTGCGCGGGACGAACCGCGGTCTCGGCCTCGCGCTGTTCTTCCACGGCGCGGGGTTTACCGGGGCCGGCGAGGTGAAGCTGGCGTCGAAGGCGTCGCTGGAACTGACCGAGCAGGGGGCGCGCGTCCTGGTGGCCAGCACCGAGATTGGACAGGGAGCTCGCACGGTGCTCGCACAGATTGTCGCCGAGACGCTCGGCGTGCCGTACGACGCGGTGGAAGTCGCGCGCGCCGACACCGCGCGAGTGCCGGATAGCGGGCCGACCGTCGCCTCGCGCACCTCGATGGTGGTGGGCGGATTGCTGCAGCGCTGTGCGGTCGAGATGAAGCAGACGCTCGGGCGGCTGTCGCCTCGCGAATACCTTCGGCGTCACGGACCGCTCGTGGTGACAAAGGAATTCGAGGCGCCAACGGCCGCGGTCTTCGACGAGGAAACCTACCGCGGCGATGCCTACGGGACATATGCCTGGGCGTGCGACGTGGCAGAAGTCGAGTTCGACCCGGTCACCTGGGAAGTGAAGCCGATCCACATCACCGCCGTTCAGGAAATCGGCAAGGCGCTCAACCCGATGCTCGTCGCCGGGCAGATCGAGGGCGGGACCGCGCAGGGCCTCGGCTACGCGCTGCTCGAGGACGTGGTGATGCGCGACGGCCGGATGGCGAACGCCCAGCTCACCAACTACATCGTGCCGACGACGATGGATACGCCGAGGATCGACGTGGTCATCGTGGAGAAGGCGTATCGCCACGGGCCATTCGGCGCCAAGGGCGTCGGCGAACTGCCGTTCGACGGGGTGGCGCCGGCCATCGCGAACGCCATACGACACCTCGGCTTCGACGTGCGCGCGCTGCCCCTGACGCCGGAACGGGTGATGAACGCGCCGCGGATCGCTGGCGCTGGGCGGTAGGCGGGGGGGCATAGTGCCTACTCTGGATCTGGAGATGGTCACGTGCGATTCGTACTCAACGGTAAAAAAGTGGATGTTCGCGCGCACGCCATGAAGCGCCTTCTCGACGTCCTGCGCGAGGACTGCGGGCTCACTGGCACCAAGGAAGGGTGCGGCGAGGGCGAATGCGGGGCATGCACCGTGCTGCTCGACGGCCAGGCGGTCAACGCCTGCCTCGTTCCCTTCGGGCAGGTGCGCGGCCGCGCGGTGAAGACCATCGAAGGGCTGCGCGGCAGGCACCCTCTCCAGCAGACGTTCGTCACGGAGGGTGGCGCGCAGTGCGGCTTCTGCACGCCCGGCATGATCATGGCCGCCGCCGCGCTGCCGAAGAACGCCACGCTCGAGGACGTTCGGGTAGGCCTCGCAGGTAACATCTGCCGGTGCACGGGCTACTCGGGGATTTACCGGGCGATCGAGGCCGCACAGCAGAAGGCGGGAGGCGGGAAGGCGGCTCGCCCTGCGCGAGCGGACCGAGTCGAAGGGAGGGCGGGCACGGCGGGCTTGCCACGCCGAAGCCCGAAGGGCGAAGGCTTACAGGCGGGCGGCGGGAAGGCGGGCGGCGGGAAGGCAGGCGGCGGGAAGCGGCACGCCAGGCGATCGTCGGCTGGCGCCGGGTCCGGGAAGACCGTCCGCGGACGGAGGGCGTAACCGATGCGCATCGCCATGTCCACCCTCGAGCTGATCGAACCGCGGTCGCTGAAGCACGCGCTCGACGTGCTGCGCGACAGCCAGCCGATCGTGCCGCTGGCCGGATGCACCGACATCTACGTGTCGATCAACGCGGGCATGCCGCCCGGCGGGCGGTTCCTGAACCTCTGGAACCTGGACGCGCTGCGGGGCATCGAGTTGCGCGGCCAGACCGTGTCGATCGGCGCGCTCACGACGTTCAGCGAAATCATCCGGTCGCCGGTCGCGCAAAAGCGTCTGCCGGCGCTCGTCGCCGCGGCGTGGGAGATCGGCGCGGTGCAGATTCAGAACCGCGGCACGCTCGGCGGCAATGTCGCCAACGGCTCGCCGGCCGGCGACAGCCTGCCGGTCCTCGCCGCCACCGAGGCGATCGTCGTGTTGAGAAGCGCCGACGGCGTGCGCCGCGTGAGGTTCAACGGGTTCTACACGGGCTATCGCAGGACGGTGATGAGGCCGGACGAGTTGATCGCGGCCATCGAGATTCCGCCCGTGGGCGGTCAGCAGTGGTTCCGCAAGGTCGGTACCCGGGCGGCTCAGGCGATCTCGAAGATCGTGATGGCGGCGGTTCGGGCCCCGCACCCGCGGATCGCGTTCGGCAGCGTGGCCCCGACCGTCGTGCGCGCTGTGAGGACGGAGGAAGTGCTGGCCGCCGGCGGCACGCTGGATGAGGCGGCTGCGGCGCTCCTTGGGGAGATCGCCCCGATCGATGATATCCGCTCGACGGCAGAATACCGCCGCCGCGTCGCCTGCAACCTGCTCCGCGCGTTCTGGACCGAGACAGCATGAAAAGAGCCGACAGCGGACAGCGGGCAGCCGACAGCCGCCAGCCGCCAGCCAATACCGTAGGGGCGACCGGCTGGTCGCCCACAAAGCGAGGAACAGCCGACAGCCGGCAGCCGGCAGCCGATGGCCAGCGCGGGACGACGACGTATCGCGGGCATGTCCTGACGCCGGTCGGCGACTCCGGCTGGGGAGACTGGAACGACGGCCGTCTGGACGTGCAGGACGGCCGAATCGTGTACGCCGGCCCCTGGAAGCTGCGGTCTGGCCGCGCCGTCACGCCCCGCCACTACACCGATCTCCGTCCGCACATCCTCTTCCCGGGACTCGTGGACACGCATGCCCACGTGCCGCAACTGCCGATCTGCGGCGTCCATCCAGAGAACCTCCTCGAGTGGCTGCGCAAGTGGACGTTCCCGCTCGAACGGCGCTTCCGCGGCGAGCGGGCGCTGACGCTCTCGCGCGACTTCATGCACGAGATGATCGTCCAGGGCACGACGACCGCGGCGCTGTTCACCTCGGCGTGGCCCGACTCGGTCGAAGCCTGTTTTGCCGCGGCTGAGGAAGTCGGTATCCACGCGTGGATCGGCCCGCCGCTGATGGACGATGGCGCCTATCGGTCGGTGACGACGAAACGGGTGCTGGCCGAGGCGTACACGCTGGCGAAGCTCGATCGCCCGAAACTGCGCTTCGCGGTGACGCCGCGCTTCGCCCTCTCGTGCACGCGGGAACTGCTCGAGGGCTGCGGCGCGCTGGCGCGGGAGAAGAACCTCCCGATCCAGACGCACCTGGCCGAGCAGCAGCCCGAGTGCCAGGCCGTGCGCGAGCGGTTCGGCCAGGAGTATCTCGAGGTCTACGAGGAGGCGGGACTGGTCACGCCGCGCAGCCTCTTCGCGCACTCCATCTGGCTCACGGCGCGCGAGTGGCAGCATCTTGCGCCTTGCGCGGTCGCGCATTGCCCCACCTCGAACGTGTTCCTCGGCAGCGGCGTCATGAACTGGCAGCGCGCGCAGGTGGCGCGCGTCGGCCTGGGCTCCGACGTCGGCGCGGGCCCGGATCTCTCCGTCTTCCGAGTTGCACGGATGGCGTGGACGGTACACCTGCTCGATGGCCACGCACTGGGTCCAGAGGAACTGCTGCGGACGGCCACGGTTGGCGGCGCGAAAGCGCTCGGCTTCGATGACGTGGGGAGCCTGGAGAAGGGGAAGGCCGCCGATTTCCTCGTCCTCGACGCGCGCCACATCGTCCCGGCCGGCGCGCCGACTGCGGAGTCCACGAAGGACCTGCTGTCGCGCATCCTGCATCGCGCGGGCCGGTCCGCGGTCAAGCAGGTCTACGTCGCCGGCGTGTCCCGGCACGAACGCCGGTAGGCTTACAATATTCTCAACACCAGACGCGCGAGGTGGTCAGCAAGATCACCGACCCGCTGAAGGGATTTCCCGTTCACGTTTCTTGCGGCATCCTCACGGCGGGCAGGGATTCGTGATGACTCGATGTCGTGCCAGGATCCTGAGAGGCGGCCTCGTGGCGGTGTCCCTGGCCCGCCTGATGGTCAGCAGCGGCTGCGGAACCGTTGACCGTCCCGCCTCCCAGACGGCGAAGGCCTTGGCGGGTCGTCCGTCGATCCTGCTGGTGACCCTCGACACGACGCGCGCCGACTCGATCGGCCCGGAGGCCATCGGCATCCAGACGCCATCGTTCAACGCCCTCGCCGCCAGGGGCGTGCGTTTCCGCCAGGCCTACGCTGCCGTGCCCGAAACGCTGCCATCACATGTGTCGATGATGACGGGCGCCTACCCCGCCAGCCACGCCGTCCACGAGAACGCCCGCTTCCTGTCCGCCACTCAACCCATCGTCGCCGACCGCCTGCGCCAGTTGGGCTATCGCACAGCGGCGTTCGTGTCGTCGTTCACCCTGGCGCGGAGGTTCGGCCTCGCACGCGGCTTCGACACGTATGACGACACTCTGCCGGCGGGAGCGGCCGAACGCGCGTCGCGTGACACGACGGACGCGGCGCTGGCCTACCTCGGTCAGCCGTCCGCCCAGCCGCTGTTTCTCTGGGTCCACTACTTCGACCCCCACTACCCCTACACACCGCCAGAACCGTTCAAAAGCCAGTTCGCCAACAAGCCGTACCTGGGCGAAGTGGCCGCGATGGACGCGCAGCTGGCCCGTCTCGTCGCCGCGTTCGAGCAACGGGCGCAGGGACCGGTGGCGATGGTGATCGTCGGTGACCACGGAGAGGGACTGGGCGATCATGGCGAGGCGCAGCACGGGAATCTGCTCTACCAGTCCACGATGCACGTGCCGCTCATCGTCCTCGGCCCTGGCGTGACGCCGAAAGTCAGCGACGCGCCGGTGAGCACGCGGCGCGTCTTCCACACGCTCCTCGACTGGGCCGGCGTGCCAGCCCCCCTCAGCCTTCGCCACGCGGAACCGGAGGTGGTGGTCGGTGAAGCGATGAAACCGTTTCTCGAGTACGGGTGGCAGCCGCAGGTGATGGTGGTGGATGGCCGCCACAAGTCCATACTCGCGGGACGCGTGGAGATCTACGATGTGTCGGCCGATCCTGACGAGGCGCGCGACCTGAGCGCGAGTGACAGCCTGCGGCCGGCAGTGCCTCGGGCGTTGCGCGACTACCCCGTGCCGTCGCCCGCGACGTCGCGGCCGCCCGAGAACCTGGACGAGCACGCGCGGCGGTCACTCGCCAGCCTCGGGTATGTCAGCGCTGCCGCGACGCCGGAGGTGAGAAAGGGCGCGCCCCGTCCCGCCGACATGGTGGCGCTCTTCGGCCTCATCGAGAAAGCGTCGGGCCTGTTTGTCGCCGGGCAGTACGCGAAAGCGATTCCCTTGCTCGAGAGGATCCTCGCCGCCGATCCATTCAACCTCGATGCGGCACTGCGGCTGGCGACCGCGCACTCGTCTCTCGGCCATGAGGCGAAGGCCCTCGAGATGTTCAAGAAGGCGGCGGCGATCTCGCCGATCTCCCCCGATGTCCGCACCTATCTGGCGCTCCACTACGCTCGCGGAAGGCAATGGGAATTGGCGGTGCCGTTGCTGGAGAAGGTCGTGGCCGACGCGCCGGAGCGGCTGCCGGCCCTCGAGGCGCTGGCGATGGTCCGGGAGCGGCAGGGGCGGATGGAGGAGGCCGTGGGCCTTCGCCAGAAAGTCTACGCGCTCCGCACACCCACCGGCAGCGAGGTCATCGAGCTTGGCGAACTCGAGATGGGCGTCGGCCAAACGGCGCCGGCCATTGAGTCGTTCGAGCGGGCACGCGCCCTCGACCCGGGCCGATTCACTCACGACTTCGAGCTCGGATTGCTCTACCTCGACGCGCGGCAGTTCACCAATGCCCGGGACGCGCTGGACCGAGTCCCGACCTCGCACCCGGAATATGCGATGGTGCTGTTCAAGCGGGCGCAGGTGAGCGTGCTGCTGAACGAGCCCGACCGGGCGGCGCGAATTGCGCGCGCCCGGCAGCGCGCCGATGCCTCCACGCGGACGCTCATCGAGAAGGAACGCCTGTTCCAGAACCTGCGAAGACCATAGCCCCGATCCCCTCGTCCCCGTTTCCCTCGTCCCCCGATCTCTCGTCCCTGGTCCCTGCCCTTAGAACTGGACCCGGGCGGCTATCTGGACTCGGCGCGGATCGTAGAACGACCTTGCCACGCCGAACGTCGAGCTGTGCGCGGCCGGGTCGTAGTTGTAGGGGGTCTGTTTGTTGAATACGTTGAACAGGTCGAGCGCCACCTGGAACTTGACGTGCTGCGTCAGCTTCAAGTCCTGCGTGTAGTTCAGGTCGATCTGGTAGTGGGTCTCTGTTCGCCGCGAACCGGCCGGCTCCGCATACCTGGCCGTATCGCTCACGCTCGTGGTGAGCGCGATGTACGGCTCGTAGCTCCATTTTTCCCACGGCTGGCCCGACTGCAGGATCGCATAAGCCCCGAACGAGGCCCTCCAGGGAAGCTGATAGTAGCCATACACCTTGAGCATATGGGGCCGGTCGCCGCGGAGGATGCCGTCCTTGAAGTCCCACAACTGCCGGCCAGCCCCATCGCCGATGTTCGACGACCCGATGAAGACATTGGCATCGTTGCCGGTCGACGAGTTGTCCTGGTCGAAGTTGCCCCGGTACCGGCTCCAGGTGTACGACCCACGGACGAACGCCTTCCTGGTCCGCCACTCCGCTTCGAGCGTCGCCTCGTAGTACTTGGTGTAGGCCCCGTCGAGCTCGGCAATGACGTACGTCGAGCCGTTGCCAATCTGCGCGAGCCGCGCGGTGAGGTCCGAGATGTAGAGTTCCCTCGGGATGCCGGCCGGTGGGTTGAAGGCGATCCGCGCGTTGTTGTTCGTGTCTTCCCAGAAGTGGCTGCCGCGGCGGTAACGGACGTACGCCCGCCCGGTGAGGCTCGGCGAGAACTGCTTGGCCGTCCCCAGCAGATACTCGTCGGTCCTCCTCGGCGTCAGGTCCTGGACGAACAGCTTGCCCGACGATCCAGCGAGGGGTTGGCTGCCGTACAGGACGCCGTTCGGATCGAAGTAGGCCTGGATCGTCGTGGCCAGGTTACGGGCCCACGACGCGGCCCGCGGCAGCGAACTGGCCGCCGGCACGTATCTGGCGAAACTGGCATAGATGGTGTCGTGGCCGTTGTAGGACCACGTGGTGCCCACTCGCGGCTGCAGCGCCTTGCCGAACGGAACCGTGTACATGTTGTACTTGTTCCCCGGGGCCTGCACGAAGCCTGACAGCGCCGACGAATCCTCCCGCAGACCTTGCCCGTAGAGCTTGTCCCGGCTCATGAGCAGCCCGACGTTCACCGACACGTTGTTGAAGTTGATCGTGTCGTTCAGCTCGAGGTTGATCGACCGGTATTCCGAGTGAATCACGGGAACGGCGCCGGTCGACTGCTGCTGAAAGGCCGCCACGTAATACGCCGGGATCCCATTGATCCCGACACTCGCCTGCCGGCCGCCAGGTACGGTGATCGAGCCCCAGCCGTTCGAACTGCGCTTCAGGTCCTCCGAGTCGACGTACCACTGGAGACCGGCGTGGATATCGTGCCGAATCTCGGTCCCGAGTGTCAGGTTGTAGGCCACCTGCGCCTGGTCGCGGAAAAAATCGTCCTTGTCGAACAGGGTGCTGTAGCCGACAGTGCCGCCTCCGGTCTTCACACCGCTGGACAGGTATCCATACCGATCGATCAACGGCTGGATGAACACGTTGTAGGCCGCCGCACCGGCCACCGGTGTCGGCACCGACGTCAACCCGATCGTGTCGAGGTTGTTCACGTCGAGCTTCGTCCCGATGGCCGTGTTGACCTGGACGTTCGTGACGTTGTCCGGGCGCCCCTGGGTGGGGTTCTCGAAGTGCGTGTACTTGAACGACGCGAAGCTGCGGGAGTTGACCACCCACGATCCTTCGATGATCCCGATCTTCTGCCACGCTTCATTGCCGCTCCCCGTCGTCGCGGTCGACGTCGAGGCGAACAGGTCGCTCTTGTCGATGCGGTGCGACTGCCGCCAGCTCACGTTGAGGAGCATCGAATTGAGCGGCGTCAGGGTCAGCTTTCCGAAACCCTCATTGCGGGTGCTCTCGTAGTTCGGCAGGTCGCCGTAGACATTGGCTCTGTTCTGGCGCGTCCGTGTCGGCCGATAGTACGACCCGTAGAAATACGCCCGGTTCGGGATCACCGGGCCGCCGATGTTCGCCGTCAGCCAGGTGCGATCCTGGTCGTAGCGCGAGAGACTTCCGTTCTGGAGGCTTGCCGCCATCGCGTTGTTCTGCAGCTGGTAGCTGATCATGCCGGCAAACCTGCTCGTGCCGGACTTGCTCACCGAGTCGACCGTGAACCCGCCCGAGCGGTCGAAATCCACCGCCTTCGCCCCGCCCTTGATTGTCGTCACCTGGGCGATGTCGTGCGATGCCGGCTCGGCCGACAGCGTGCCAAACAGCGGCAACGTCACGTTGACGCCGTCGAACTTGTACACGTTGTCCTGGCCGCTGCCGCCCGCGCTCGGGCCGCGAGTCGCGTCCTGCGTGTACTGCACGCCGGGGATGAGCTTGATCAGATCCCGGTATTCCTGGCCAACGGGCACAGACTGAATCGTCTCGGCTGACACGCCGCTCTTGATGGCCGTCGAGTCCCTCTCGATCACCGGCACGATGGCGGCTGTGACCGTCACGGTCTCGGACACGCCCTGGACGCTCATCGTCACGTCGACGACGGTCTCTTGTAAAAGCTGGACGATGACCTCCCTGGTCACCTTGTTCATGCCAGAGAGCTCGAAGGTCAGAGTGTAGGCGCCAGGCTGCAGCGCCGGAAGCCGGTACTGGCCGGCGCCTCCCGTCACGGTCAGGCGCGGCGCGGGCAGACTGACTGACTTCGCCTCGACGGTCACGCCAGGGAGCACGAGGCCCGCGGTGTCAACAGCCTTGCCGGTGACCGTCCCCGTCTGCTGTGCGAACGACAGCGCCGGCAGCAGCACGAGGCACAAGACTGCCAAAAGACCTGGCTTACGACCCATGGTTCCTCCGTCCTTCTTTGCTGGTTTCTGACCCGACAGGTTGGGACCTCACGGGATCCTCCCGGTCGCGTGAGAAAGGTATGATGCATCGTACTGACCCTTCACTCCTCCGTCAACTTCCGGGCTGGCAGGGTCAGGGCTTGGAACGTCACTTCATTCAGGTCTGGCACCGAACAGTGGCGTCGGATCTCATTCCGCCTGTTTCATTCCGCCCCCCTCGAGGCTGGCGACTGCGGTAGACTCACGGGGAGCACGGCTGACCATGGACTTCTTCACGCTGATTGAATCGCGCTACAGCGTTCGCGCCTATTCCGACCGGCCGGTGGAGGACGAGAAGGTGCAGTTGGTCCTGCGCGCGGCGCAGCTGGCTCCCACCGCCGCCAACCTCCAGCCGTTCCGCCTCGTCGTCGTTCGCACACGCGGCCGGGAGGCCGAACTGCGCCGGCTCTATCATCAGCAGTGGTTCTCCGATGCACCGGTTGTCATCGGGATGTGCAGTGTCCCCTCCGAGGCGTGGACGCGGCGCGACGGGAAGAACTACGCGGACGTGGATGCCGCAATCGCGATGGACCACCTGATTCTGGCTGCGTCCGCCCTTGGTCTGGGAACGTGCTGGGTGGCCGCCTTCGACCCGGACGTTGCGCGGTCGATGCTGAAGCTCCCTGACGGCGTCGAACCGCTCTCGTTCACGCCGCTCGGCTATCCGGCCGACGAACCTTCAGACAAGGTGCGCAAGCCGCTGGCCGATCTCGTCCTGGGCTCATAGCGCGGCGCCCGGTCACCGCGAGGCAGGCGAGGGTCCGCAGCCGCAAGCTCTTGCCGCCACAGGCGATGCGATGGACCACCAAGGTTCCACTCGCGCTGGAAAGGCGATGCGCGCTCCCGCGACAACGTGCACATCCACAGGATCGAGGAGGCGCCGGGCTAATGCGTGCGGGAGGGCGGCGGGCCCATCAGGGCCTGGCGGTTGCGCGTCAGGTGCGGCACGAGGCCGAGCAGTCGCTGGAACACCATCAATTGCGCGCGGTGGTGCATCTCGTGCTCCTTGACGCTCAGGAGCAACTCGAAGCGGCTCTTCGCGGGCGGGACCGCGGGCTCGGGGAAGGGAATGATGACCGCGAGTTCCTCCTCGGGCACGGTGTCGAGGAACGCCCCCCAGTTCTCGCCGTTAGTACGCAGCTCTTCGAGGAGCTGGGCCTTCGACGCCGTCGACCGCTGCTTCTCCTGTTCCAGGCGCTCCCTGATCAGCGTTGGAAAGTCGATTCCGATGAACGTCGTGATCTTCCGTACCGCGTGGCTCTGATAGCTGCCCCGGGCGGCCACCACGATGTGCGCGAGGATCTCGGCCACGCTCCGGCTCTCGGGCGTCGGCCGGAACCCGTAGTGCTCCTCGAGGATCTCCTCGGCGATCACCAGGGTGTTCTTGCGGACGGTCCGGAAACTCCTGGCCAGCTCACTGGCCCCGTAATACGTCATGGGAACGCTCTCCTTGTCCTGCTATTTCCCCGCCCTCAGCTTGCTGTGCCGCACCCCGTAGCAGAAGTAGAGCACCAGCCCGATCGCGAGCCACCACCCGAATCGCAGCCAGGCGGATGGGGGCAGGCCCTTCATGATGAACAGGCAAGCGGAGGCCCCGAGCAGCGTCACCGGCCAGACAAACGGCACGCGGAACGGCCGCGGCCGGTCGGGCTCCGTGTGGCGCAGCACGAGGACGCCGACGCAGACCAGCACGAACGCGAACAGCGTGCCGATGTTCGTCAGGTCGTAGGTCTCTGCGGCATCGCCAATCGCCGACGCGAGTGCCACGATGATCCCGGTGAGCAACGTCGTCACGTAAGGTGTGCGGTGAACCGGGTGCACGCGCGCGGCCCACTGCGGGAGCAGGCCATCGCGCGCCATCGCGAAGAAGATGCGCGGCTGGCCGTACTGGAAGACCAGCAGCACGGCTGACATCGACACCGCCGCGCCCAGCGCCACTATCCAACCCACCGTCGTCAGCCCCGCGAGTTCGAGTGCGCGCGCCAGGGGATCGGCCACCGCGAGCTGCTGATACGGCACCATGCCGGTGAGCACGGCGCCCACGATGATGTAGATCACCGTGCAGATGGCCAGGCCGCCCAGGATCCCGATGGGCAGGTTGCGCTGAGGGTTCTTGGTTTCCTCGGCGGCGGTCGAGATGGCGTCGAAGCCGATGTAGGCGAAGAACACGATGGCCGCGCCCTGGTGAATCCCGGTGAACCCGTTCGGCGCAAAGGGGTGGTAGTTCGCGGTGTTGATGTGGAACGCGCCGACGCCGATGAAGAGCGTGAGCACCGCCAGCTTGATGGCCACCATGACGTTGTTGGCCGTCGTGCTCTCGCGCGCGCCGCGCAGGAGCAGCCACGTGATGGCCATCACGATCGCGAACGCCGGCACGTTGATCAGAATCGGCATGCCGGCAATCGTCGGGGCCGAGTGCAGCAGCCCGTGGACAGCCGGATCGGAGCTGAGCAGCGCGGTCCGGTAGCCGGTCGTGAGCCACGTCGGAAGGACGAGCCCGAACCCGCGGAGGAGCGTGGTGAAGTAATCGCTCCAGGAGATGGCCACCGCGACGTTTCCCACGGCGTACTCGAGGATCAGGTCCCAGCCGATGATCCAGGCGACGAGTTCGCCAAGCGTCGCATACGAGTAGGCATAGGCGCTCCCGGCCTGCGGGATCATCGCCGCCAGTTCGGCGTAGCACAACGCGGCCAGCGCGCATGCGCCGCCGAGCAGGAGGAAGGACAAGACCAGAGCCGGCCCGGCCCCGGTCCGGATGACTTCGCCGTTCGGGCCAATCTGTCCCGCGGCTGCCGTTCCGATTGCGCCGAAGATGCCGGCGCCGATGACCGCGCCGATCGCGAGCATGATCAGGTCGCCCGCGCCCAGCACCCGCTTGAGCGCATCTGGCCGATCGTCGTCAACGAGAAGATCCTGGATGGGTTTGCGCTGAAAGAGTTGCAGCAGAGCCTCCGCGGGCACTTTATCGTGTCGTGGGAGTTCTGTCCAGAATCCGGCGCGGCCTCACCACGGGTCGAACAAGTACACCGTGTCGGCCGACGCCACCGCCACGCCGCGCTCCGGGTGGAACGCAAGGCCAACCAGCGCGTCTCCGACGACCAGCAGTTCACGGCGCCCTCCGGATCGTACCCGGTAGACGCCGCTCGCCCCGGCCAGCGCTTCGGCCACGTACAACGTGCCCTCGACGTCCACCGCGAGCCCCTGCGGGCGGCCGAACCCTTCCGCGAAGACGGTGATCTCGCCGCGACGATCGACGCGGTAGATCGCATCACTGGTCGAAAGGGTCGGGCCGCTGACGTAGACCGTTTCGTCGGGGCCAATCGCCAGGTGGAACGCCGCGATGCTCGACGGGAGCGTCGCGAACGGGCTGGTGCGGCCACCCGCGTTCACGCGGAACAGCGTGCCGCTGCGGTCTCCCACGTACATCGTGCCGTCGGGCGTAAACGCCAGGCCGCACGCCACGCCAAGGTCCGACGCAATCTTCTCCACCGTGCCGTCCATCGTCACGCGGTAGACCGATCCGTCGAAGCGGCTGCTGACGCACAGATCGCCGAAGGGGTCGAAGGCGAGCGACGTCGCGTTGACGATCCCGGAGGCAAGGGGTTCGAGGACACCGTGTGGTGGAACACGGAAGATCGAGACGGGCACACTCTGGCCGCGCGCGCCGCTGAAGGTCACGTAGAGAGTGCCGTCACGGTCGAAGGCCGGGCCATCCACCTGGTGCAGGCCGGTGGCGAGAGGTCTGCCGATTTCCACGAGGCCGACCGGTTCGTCACGATCGTCCAGCGCGATCGGCACATGGCCGCCATCCACTCCGGCGGGCACGATCGCCACCAGGCGACGCGTTGAGGCGGCCGCCAGGCGGGCCCGAACGCCGCCGATCCGGACCATGGGCGGGGGATCGACGACAAACGGCGCCGAGACGGCCTCGACGGCAACACGTCCGCCCTCGATCGCTCGACCTGGCACCGGACGCACGGCCATGTTGTTCGGAATGCTCATCGATCAGCAGGATACCAGGGTCGCGGGTTGCGGACACAGGAGGCTCAGAACTCGAGGCTCGGGGGCGGGACCCGCCCGAGGAGTCTCTACGAATCGTCGAGCTCGACGTTCCAGTAGAGGTAATCGTGCCAGCTGTCGGGCGCGTGGCGCAGGCCGATCGTGATCCGGATCGCGGGCGCCGATCGCGGACGGGCTGGCGGACGAACCAGCCGCATCCCTGCCTCGGCCGGCGTTCGGCCGCCCTTCCGGCGATTGCAGGTGACGCAGCACGTGACGATGTTCTCCCAGCCCTTCCGACCGCCTTGCGCGACCGGCACGACGTGGTCGAACGTCAGGTCGGTCGCGGGCAGCGTGCGGCCGCAGTACTGGCACCCGTACTCGTCTCGTGCGTAGATGTTCACGCGGGAGAAAGGCACGTAGTCGAAGCGGCGCTTCATGCGCACGTAGCGCAACAGCCGGATGACCGAGGGAAGCTTGAAGCTGATCGAGACGGAACGGATCTCCCGGTCGTAGACCGAGATAATCTCAACCTTTCCCTGGCACCACAAGGTGATAGCCTTCCGCCATGGCACCACCTTCAGCGGTTCATAAGAAGCGTTGAGGAGCAGCGTGTGCTGCATACCGAGAGGTATTGTGACTGAGGGTGTCCCGACTGTCAACCGCCTTGACCAGGTAAACCGAGTGAAGACAATGGCTTACCCTCCAACAGCTGTTGGACGTCCGAGATGGCGCCGATACGCCTCGATGTGCGCCCGCTCCTGCTCTCCCTGCTCGTCCTCGTCCTCGTCGTCGCCGGCGCCTGCGCCCCGAAGGGCCGGCCGATCGGTTCGCCGTCCGGCCGACGTGGCGCGCCTGGTGCGTCGGCGGCCGCGTTGGCGCGATCGCTCGTCGGCTCTCCGTATCGCAACGGCGGGGCCGACCCGGACGGGTTCGACTGCAGCGGCTTCGTTCGGTATGTGTTCGGGGAATTCGGGCTGGGGGTCCCGAGGAGCGTGGGTGAGCAGCTGGCCATCGGGGAGCGCGTGAACCGCAACCGGCTGCGCGAAGGAGACGTGGTGTTCTTTGCGATCGACGGCCGCTCGGTCTCCCACGTCGGCATCGTCGTCAGCGATGACACCTTCGTCCACGCACCCAGTTCACGCGGACGTGTCCGAGAGGAATCGCTGACCCTGGCGTACTGGCGATCGAGGTTCGCGGGCGCGCGGCG
Organism: Acidobacteriota bacterium; assembly: GCA_025363775.1. GTDB lineage: Bacteria > Acidobacteriota > Vicinamibacteria > Vicinamibacterales > Fen-181 > FEN-299. The sequence goes on from JANYLG010000167.1 coordinate 14,522, forward strand.
ATTCGTGCGCCGTTGAGACGGGCGATCAGGCTGGGGACTTCACGCGACGCTGCGCCGACGCCGACTGCGTCGCGGCCGCGCGCTGGATTTCGCCGCCGGTCGGCAACTGGATCTGCCTGAGCGCGGCAGGTTCGCGCCGCGTGTCTCGGCGCGCCACCCCCCTGGTCGCGCGCTCGAGGAACTGGCGCACCACCAGGTCGTACTCGCTGTAGCGCGTGGGCACACCGGGAGTCTTCAGCGCCTGGATGCGGACGGCCGCGGGCGTTTTTGGCTGCGACGCCGACGGCAGGAACTCGATGTAGCGCTGCGGGAACGACGGAAAGGTCCGGAACGTCGTGCCGACCACGCCGTCGAAACGTCCGTCGAGATCCGCGAAGCCGTCGCGCAGGAAGTCGTAGCAGGCCGGGTCGGGATCGCTCGCCAGGTACTCCTTCACCATCTCCGCCACCTGCTCGAGGAACGTCCGCCCGTGCGAACCCACGGCCGCCCCGCCGTCGCACCGCTCGACGCGCCGGATGCCGGACGCCTGCGGGTCGATGTGATACAACTCGTGGACGATCGTATCCAGCTTGGCCAGCCACCCCTCCACGTTCCCGTAGTACTGCGCTTTCTTGGATCCCGCCAGCGACTGGTCGCAGAACCTGGGCAGCGCGAACGAGATGAGGTACTGCACGCGCCGTCCGCCGAGGGAGACCAGAGGCGACTTGGTGACGAACCACTGCGAGCGACGCGTGACGCACCCGGTCTGTCGGTCGCGCCAGTAGTAGTGGCCTGGCTCGGTGGGCGGCAGGCAGATGCAATGGCAGGTGGCGACGGCACCCGCGGCGCCGCGCCGACCGTAGCGGGCAAAGACCAGCAACTGGTCGGGATCGATATAGGAGAGGCGCGGAACGCGCGCGACGATATCCCGCATCAGCAGGCTGATGCGTTCGGTGTAGTTGATCATGCGCGCGCCAGCCGACGCCAACCGGTGAGATCGTGATGTGTGGTGTGCGGGGACACCGGGGCGCGGCGACTATAGCCCCCGTGTCGAGAGAGTGTCAAGGTGAGCCGTAGGATTCTACGACGACCTGATGGGCTTTTCCGGCCTGATCTCTTCCGCCCTGGCCGGTTCGTCGGTGGGCATCGCCACGTCGGGCGGGGGCGTCACCACACCCATCCGCCCGAGGATCAGTCTCTGCCGGCGCAGCAGTCCGGGTGTTTCGTGCGCCGGGTTCATGATCCGCGGGTTGATGATACACGCCGCCAGGAGCGCCGATTCGTCGGCGTTCAACGCCGAGGCCGGCTTCCGGAAGTAGACGCGCGCTGCGGCGTCGGCTCCGTAAATCCCGTCGCCCCACTCGATGACGTTCAGGTAGATCTCGAAGATCCGCGTCTTGGTCAGCGACGCTTCCAGGCGCCGCGCGATCAGCAACTCCCGCAGTTTGCGCACGGGGTTCTTCGAGGGTGACAGGTAGAGGTTCTTCGCCAGCTGCTGCGTGATGGTGCTGCCGCCGCGACCGAACGTGCGTTTCTGCAGGTCGCGCTCGATTGACTCCTTGATCTGCGTGACGTCGATCCCGTCGTGCTCCCAGAACGTGCCGTCCTCGGCCACGAGCACCGCACGCTTGAGCGACGAGGAGATGCGGCTGTACGGCACAAAGCGTTGCACGCGCCGGGGCGGCACGTGGCGCGCGCGCGCCTCCTCGGCCCGCAGTTCCATGAAGGCGGTCGTCGACGGGTTGGTCGCGCCAAGCCCGGCGACGTCCGGCAGGGTGAGGTACACGTAGGCCAGGAACCCGAACCCGATCGCCGCCGCGGCCAGAAGCAGCTTGGCGAGCTTTCGCACGATGAGCTCCTCCCTCCTGACGCCCGCCCCGCCCGGCTACCCGTCGATCGCGGCAATCGCCGCCGCAGTGCCGGCCCCGGGCGGCACGTGGTGACCCTGCAGGCGGAGCACCCCCTCGATGGCCCCGAGGAACAGCAGGATCGCCTGGGGCGACGAGCTGTGGCCCATGATGCCCACTCGCCAGATCTTGCCGGCGAGCGGCCCGAGGCCCGCGCCCACTTCCATATTGAACCGGGTCAGCAGGTCCTTGCGGGCCATGGCTTCATCGACGCCCTCAGGGACGCGAACCGCGTTGAGCGTCCACAGCCGTTCGCCCACCGGCGGCAACAGGCCCAGTCCCATCGCCTCCAGCCCGGCGGTCAGCACGAGGTGATTTCGTTCGTGCCTCGCCCACCGTGCCTCGAGCCCTTCCTCGTCGATCGCCGTCAGCGCTTCGTGGAGCGCGTAGACGAGCGACGCCGAGATCGTGTGGTGGTACTTCCGGCGGACCCAGTAGTCCTCGAGCAGGCCGAGGTCCAGGTAGAAGCTGCGGCACGTGACCCGCCGCGCGAGCGCCGACGGAGCAAACGCGACCGGCGCCATGCCCGACGGCGCGCCCACGCACTTCTGCGTGCAGCTATACGCCGCGTCGATCCCCCACTTCTCCAGCTCGAGCGGGTGCCCGCCGAGCGACGTCACCGCGTCCACCAGGATGAGTGCGCCCGCGTCGTGGGCGACCGCGGCCAGCTCCTCCACCGGGTTCCGCACGCCGGTGGACGTCTCCGCGTGCACGACGCAAACGATGTCGGCGCCTTGTCGCGCAAGCGCCTCGCGGACCCGTTGCGGGTCACACGCCCTGCCCCATTCGACGTCGAGGCGTGTCACGCGCGCGCCGTACCGCTCGCACACCTGGGCAAGCCGGTCGCCAAAGTAGCCGGTCACGATGGCCAACACCCGGGTGCCGTCCTGCACGAGATTGGCGACGGTCGCCTCGAGGCCGGACGTGCCGGTTCCCGAGACCGCGAAGGCAAACGATCCCTCGGGCGCACGGAAGAGGCGGCGCAATTGATCGCGCGTCTCGTCCATCATCGCCAGCAGATCGGGGTCGAGGTGGCCGAGAACGGGCGCCGCCAGCGCGCGCATCACGCGCGGCGAGATCATGCTCGGGCCCGGGCCAAGAAGAAGACGCTCGGATTCTGGAAGAGGAGTCATATCGGGACAGCATACCGCGCCGGCCCGTCCGGCGTCTCGGATGGGGGCGCCCGCTCTTGGGTGGGCCGGACACGACACGCTCAGGGGTGTGCCCTCAGACGGCCACGCCCAACGCCGCGAACTGGCCGCGGATCGTGTCGATCATCTGCGGCGTCGCGGGCGGCAGCGGGTGCCGGGGTGCGCCCCCCACGTAGCCGGCAAGGTCCATCGCGGCCTTGAGGCCGGCCACCCCGAACGACGTGGTCACCGACTTGGCGAGTGGCGTGATCTGTCGTTGCAGCGCCAGGGCGTCCGCGTGCTTTCCGGCGCGCGCCAGGTCGTAGAGCTGCACGATCAGGTCCGGCACGACGCACGCGGCGGCGACGATCCCTCCCACGGCCCCCACGCACAGGCTCGCATACAGCGTCGGCGCCGACCCGACCAGCACCGTGAAATCCGGCGGCGTGATCGCCACGAGGTCCGCGATCTGCGTGAGATTGGCGCTCGAATCTTTCACGCCGGGGATGTTCGGGTGGGATGACAGCCTGGCGAGGGCCTCAGCCGCCATGTTCACCCCCGTCAGCCCGGGCACGTTGTACGGCAGCACGGGGACGGGCGACGCGTCCGCCACGGCGGTGAAGTGGCGCACGAAGAGGTCGGTCGTCATCTGGTTCTTGAAATAACACGGCGTCCGCACGAGCACGACGTCGGCGCCGGCCTGCGCGGCGCGCTTCACGGCCGCGATCGTGCTGCGCGTCGACTCCTCGCCCGCCCCGACGATCAGCGTCTTTCCGGCCGGGACCGACTCCCGCGCGGCGGAGGCCACGCGGAACGATTCGTCGGCGTCGAGCATCGGCGCCTCGCCGTTCGACCCGAGGACCAGCACGCCGGCCAGCCCGGTCTTCATCCACTTGGCCACGTTGGCCTTCATGCCATCCAGATCGATCTCGTCGTTTTTGAACGGTGTGGCGATTGGCGGAAAGATTCCGTGCAGGTTCATGTGAAAGATGTCCCGGTCGTTTCGAATGCCAATGCTGTTGAACCAAGTCCTCCGCTGGCCGCGGCGCGCGACTTGGCACTCATCGCGTCCATTCTACCCGCAAAGCCGCGCCCGGGCGCCGCGTCGCCGGCGGCGTCTCACCACGCGGCCCGGTCCGGCTTCTCGACGAGGAGGTTCGCCGCCAGCGTCACGGCGAAGATGGCCGCCGCGGGCGCGAGCGTCCACGGGAAATCGGCCATCGCGTTGACGTTGCTCGCCTCGTGGAGCATCGATCCCCAGCTGGGCACGGTGTCGGGGAAACCCAGGCCGACGTACGACAGCGTGGCCTCGGCGAGGATGAAGCTGGGCAGCAGGAGGATGGCCTGCGCGCCGATCTGGCCGCGGCACGCCGGCAACAGGTGGCCAAACAGCACGCGCGCGTGTCCGGCGCCGAGCGACACGGCCGCCGCCGCGTACTCGCGCGTCCGCTCGACCGCCACGACGGCCCGCACGGCACGCGCGACCCACGGCCACCCGACCAGCGCGAAGATCGCCGCCATCAGCGAGAAGACCGCCCACGACGGCAGCACCAGCGGCAGCGCGGCACGCAGCGCGAGGACGACGTAGACGGCCGGCAGGACCAGCACGAACTCCGCCACTCGCATAATCCCTTCGTCGACGATGCCGCCCCGGTAGCCGGCGACGCCTCCCGCCAGGACGCCGAGCAGCAGCGCGGCCAGCGTGGCCAGCGTCGCCACGCCGAGCGAGGTCCTCGCGCCGAACAGCAGCCGGGCAAGCAGGTCGCGCCCCTCGCGGTCTGCGCCGAGCGGCAGCCACGGGCCGCGGCTCTCGTCGGCCAGGCGCGCCAGTTTCCCCCGAGAGAAGAAGGTGAGAGGAACCGCCTGGCTGACGTCCTCCTCGTACCGCTGCTCCAGACGGCTGACGAGTCGCAGCGGGTGCACAAAGGGACGCTGCCATCGTCCGTCGGCCGTGACCAGGCGTGGCCGCATCGGAGGCGCGTAGAGGTACGCCCGGAACGTCTGCCCGGGGTCGTTCGGCGCGAGCACCGGCGCCGCGAGCGCCGCGAGGAGGACGAGCGCGAACAGGGCGGCGCCGAGCGACCTCATGCGGATCCTCCCGACGTTCCGCCAGCTTCGTCGCGCCGCAGCCGCGGGTCGGCCCAGGCCTGGAGCAGATCGGACAGGAGCGTTCCCACGGCAAGGAACAGCGATCCGGCCGCCGCACACCCGGCGACCAGGTAGAGGTCCCGCGCGCGAAGCGCGTCGTACATCAGGCGGCCGAGTCCCGGCCAGGACGTCACCACTTCCACCACGAACGAGCCGCTCAGCAGGCTCCCCAGGACGAACCCGTACATCGCGGCGACGGGGCCGATCGCCGGGCGCAGCGCGTCGCGCCACACCAGGCGCGACCGCGGCACGCCCCGGGCGAGGGTGGACAGCGTGAACGGCATCTCGAGCGCGTCACCCATCGACTGCGACTGCACCCGCTCGATCATCGCCGAGAGCGGCAGCGCGATCGCCAGCGCGGGCAGCGGCAGGTGGCGGGCGAGATCGGCCAGGCCGGCGAACACGCCCGCGTCCCAGGCGCCCGCCGACTGCATCCCGCCCGTCGGGAACCACTGCGTGCGCGCGGCCACCAGCACGAGGACGAGCGACGTGATCAGCGAGGGAAGCGAGAGCAGGACGAGCGAGAGGCCGCGCAGGATTGTGGGGAGCAGGCCTCGCCGGCGGCTGCCGGTGATGATCCCCGCCGGCAGCCCCAGCAAGGTGGCGAACACCAGCGCGACGAGCGCCAGCAGGCCGGTATTCGCGGCCCGTTGCGCCACCAGTTCGGCGACGGGACGGTGATAGACGAGCGACACGCCGAAGTCCAGGCGGGCGGCGCGGCCAAGCCAGTCGAGGTACTGGCTGACCGGCGACCGGTCGAGGCCATAGCGCGCACGTTCCCGGGCGATCGTGGCCGCGCTCGCCCCCGCGCCGAACAGATCCGAGGCGAAATCGCCTGGCGCGAGGCGCGTGAGGAGCAGCGCGCCCGACGACACCACGGCCACCAGCACCGCGGCCGCGATCACCCGCCTGGCCAGGTAGCGCACCAAGAATGCCTGCTTTCGTCAGCGGACGCCCAGCGTGTCCGGGTTCCAGAGGATGGCCGGCCGGAGCAGCGCCGGGGTCGCGTTCACCACGCGCACGCTCGTCGCGAGATAGATGCGCGGCGCGGCGAACTGGATCATCGGCAACTGCTCGGCCACGATCGTCTGCACCTGGTCGAACAGCGCCTTGCGCTGCGCCTGGTCGAGCGCCGCCACCTGCCGCCCCATCAGCCGATCGATCTCTCGCTCCCACTCGGTAGCCGGCTTCGATTGCCCCGGGTTCCACACGTGGGCGCTGCCCGAGCTGACCCAGAGGTCGATGTTCAGCGCCGGGTCGAGGTCCGTGGTGAGGAACCGGAAGTAGACAGCGTCGTAGTCGCCGCGCTCGATCCGGTCGATGACCGCGCCGACGTCCAGCGGCGCGACATCGACGGCGAGCCCCACCTTCTTCAGGTCCTCGGCGAGGAACGCGGCCCCGCGCTCGAGCGCCGTGTTCCCCTTCTGCGTCAGGATGGTGAAGCCCGCGGTTGCGCCCGCCCGGTCCTCCAGCACGCCGTCACCGTCGCGGTCCGTCAGGCCGATCCCGGCCAGCAGGCGCCTCGCCGCCGGCACGTCGTATTCCAAGCGCGGCAGGTCTGCCGAGTACCAGCGCGTGTTGCCCGGCGTGACCGGCCCGTGAACCGGCACCGCGGCCCCAAGGAACACCGTCTCCGCAAACGCGCGACGATCGACCGCGTGCGAGATCGCGCGGCGCAGCTCGGCGCGCAGCAGCCACGGCCGCTTCGCGACCGCCGGGCGGTTGGGCCGCAGGTTCAACCAGAACGAATCGGCGTCGAGACCGACGCCGAGGTCGAGCAGCGACAGCTTCCCCGCATCCGCGGCGCGCTTCAGCGTGGCGTAGTCCTCCGGACGAACCTCGCTCTGCGTGAAGTCGGTCTGCCCGGTCTGCAGGCCGAGCAGTTCGGCGTTCTGGTCGGGCACGATCTCGAGCGTCAGCCGATCGAGGACCGGCAGGCGATGGCCGCGCCCGTCGGTGCGCCAGTAGCGCGGGTTGCGCTCGAAGACGAGCCGCTGTCCAGGCTGGTAGGCCTTCAGCACGAACGGCCCGAGGCCCACGATCTCCGCGGGCGGCGTGGCCAGGTCCCACGCCTTCCCGAGCGTGCCCCCGTTCAACGCCGCCTCGAGCTTGTGCCGCGGGAGGATGGCCAGGTTGTCGAGCAGCCGAAGGCCCGGGCCGAACGCCGACGGGAAACGCACGACCACCGTGGACGTGTCGGGCGCGCTCACCGCGAGCGGTTTCCCCCCGACCCGCATCGATTCGCCCAGGGCGCTGCCCGTCTTCTCGTCGTAGACGGCGCGGAAGGCAAACAGGACGTCGGCTGACGTGAACGGCGTACCGTCCGAGAAGGTCACTCCCGGCCGGAGCTTCAGCGTGTAGGTGAGGCCGTCCTCCGACGAGGTCCACGACTCGGCCAGCCACGGCTCGAGTGCCTGCGTGCGGCGGTCGATTCGCACGAGCCTCGCCTGGGTGAGGAGCGTGAAGATCTCGAGCACGGAGTCGCGGCCCGCGTAGCGGTTGAACGTCCGCGGCTCGGCCCGCAGGCTGGAGACGAGCGCCTTGACCGGCGCCGTATTTTCCGGTGGCGGCGCCTCCTTCCGGCACCCCCCCGACAGGCTCACCAACGCGATCAGGATCAGGGCACCAACGACCGGGAAGGGCTGATAGACGAGTCTGGAAGCGGTCAAGTTCTTGCCCTCCCGGCCAACTTATTGGCCGGTCGCTGGCTGGCGCCTATGCGGCCTTGAAAAACAGGCATCGCTTTCGGCTCCTGCACGATTGGTTAACAAATTCTGCACGACAGTGTGGCAATTTCTGCAATCCGTTTGCGCCAACCGACCTCATCGAATAGAGGCCAACTGACTGGCCGCTCCTTGGGCGGCGACGCCACGCGCCGCGACAGCATCCTAGTGCAATAACTCTCGCCCGCGCAACCACTTGGACGAGGCTCGCGGAAGAGCGGCCGGCTGGCCTGACGCTTGCTCTTCCGCGAGCGGGAGGTTCCGCGTGGAGCAGATCTGCACATCCGAATCGTCGCCGTCTCTCGTGGATCGTTCCGGCCGGAGCGTGCTGCTCGACCAGGCGGTGCTGATGCTCGGCGTCTCCAAGCGCACGGTGTACTACCGGATTCGGCAGGGGCGCCTGCAGACCATCCGGACCCGTTGCGGGTCTCAGCGTGTCCTCCTCGCATCGATTCACGATCTCGTTCGCAGCCAGGCACCGACCGCGCCGCGGCCGGTGTTATCCGAAGCCCTGACCGGCTTCACGTCCTAATCGGCACCCTGGAAGTCAGGCTCTGGAGGCATCTATGTTGCGTCGTTTCCCGTTCATCGCACTTCTGGTGGCGGCCCTTGCGCTTGCCGGGGGCGTCGTGTCGGCCGGCACCGGCCCGCACCGCGCCCGGCTGTCTACGGATCTCCGGCAGCACCTCTCGACGCGCTCGGCCGCCACGGTCGATGTCATCGTCGCGGGCAGCCGTGATGAGATCCAGGCGCTGGCGGCGCGGCACAACCTCGTGCCGAAGCGGTGGCTCGCCGACGGCGTCGTCCTCGAGGTCACGCCCGACGCGCTCGCGGCGCTGAGCGAGGACGAAGCGGTGTCGCACGTCTCGGGCGACGTCAAGGTACACGGGACGATGGCGGTGACCGATGAGGCGATCGGGGCCGACCAGGTGTGGCGCGGCCTCGAGGGGCTGAAGGGGTACGACGGCCACGGCATCGGCATCGCCCTCATCGACTCGGGCATCGCCCGTCTCCCGGCGATCCGGAGCCGCATTGTCGTGAGCGTGGACTTCACGTCGAAGCGCGGCGCCGCGGTGGACGAGTTCGGGCACGGGACGCACGTGGCCGGCATTATCGCGGCCAGGCCGTCCACCGACCCGACGGTCCCCGGGGGCTACAGCGGCGTGGCGCCGGGCGCGCACCTCATCAACGTGAAGGTGTTGGAGGCGGACGGCTCGGGCACGGTGAGCGACGTCATCGACGCGATCGACTGGGCGATTGCCAACCGGCAGCGCTACGCGATCCGGGTCATCAACCTGTCGCTCGGTCACCCGGTGATGGAACCCTCCGAGGACGACCCGCTGTGCCAGGCGGTGAAGCGGGCGGTCGCTCACGGCATCGTGGTGGTGGCGGCGGCGGGCAACGTGGGCAAGACGGACGATGGGCGGCTGGTGCTGGGCGGGATCGACTCACCCGGGAACTCGCCCTACGCGATCACGGTGGGCGCGTTGAACACGAAGGGCACGACCTTCCGGTCCGACGACGTGGTGGCCACCTACAGCTCGCGCGGCCCGACGATGTTCGACTACGTGATGAAGCCGGACCTGCTGGCGCCGGGGAACAAGGTGGTGTCGATCGAGGCGCCCGGGACGGCGATCATCGGCGAGTATCCGGCGCTGCACGTGGCGGGGGCGGGCAATGCGGCCTACATGCAGATGAGCGGCACGAGCATGTCGGCGGCGGTGGTATCTGGGGTGGCGGCGCTGGTGCTGGAGGCAAACCCGAAGCTGGATCCGGTGAAGGTGAAGGCGGCGCTGCAGCTTGGGGCGACGTTCCTGCCGGACGCGGGTCTGGTGGGCGGCGGCGCGGGCAGCGTTGACGCGATCACCTCGGTGCGGATTGCGCTCTACGGGCCGAAGACGAACGACGACGTGATGATTGCAGGCGAGACGATCACGCCGAGCGGTCTGTCGTTCTGGCGCGAAGACGAGACCACGCAGGCGGCCAGGATCGTGTGGGGCGAGCGGATCGTGAGCGACGACCACATCGTGTGGGGTGACCGGATTGTCTGGGGCACCGAGATTGTCGAAGGTGACCGAATTGTGTGGGGCGGGTCTGCGGTGTGGGGTGATCGGATCGTGTGGGGCAATCGGATCGTCTGGGGCACTCGAATAGTCTGGGGCAACCGCATTGTGTGGGGCAACGACGAGCTCTCAGCCGACCGAATTGTATGGGGCAATCGAATTGTCTGGGGCGCCGGCTCGGTAGCCCCAGACCGGATCGTGTGGGGAAATCGGATTGTCTGGGGTAATCACATCGTGTGGGGTAATCGGATCG
>JANYLG010000195.1 GCA_025363775.1 Acidobacteriota bacterium
CCGATCGGCGGCGTACGACTCCACGGCCCTGCGCGAGAACGGCAGTGGGTGGTAGCGGCCCTCGGCCCATAGCGGCAGGAGGTCCGCGTAGTGCGGGCTCCCGGGCTGGCCCGACACCCCCGGAACGTTGATCGTCATCGAATTGTCCCAGTCGGCGACGTCGATGACCTCGCGGAACGACGCGCCAGCCGTCTGGCGCGCGCCGGACCCTGTGGCATTCGGTGTCGTGGAATCGCCGCCTCGCGGCACGTCGTGTGTGTTCAGGACGGCCTCGAGCGCCGGCGAGGTTGCGAGCGGATGCTCGAAAAATGCGCGGTGCATTCTACCCCACGACCAGCCGGACGCGTCAGCCCCCATTCGGCCTGCCAGGTCGCGCCACGCCTCCGCGAGGGACGGACCCGTGAGCGCCGCGCGAACCGCCGCGCGCGTCTCCGCGCCTGCGTCGTCAGGCAGGCGGCAGTCCACGCACCGCGGTGTGCCGTCCACCCATGGGTCGGACGCGTCCACCGTCCCGCGCAGCCCGCTGCGGGCGAGCAGCGACAGCAGCACCTGGTCGCCGGGCGCTGACGCCGGCACCGACGATGGAGGCCGTGGCAGGCCCGCAGCAATCGAAGCCTTCAGTCCTGGCAGCCAGGTCTCGTAGAGCGCCGCCGCCGCGGAATTACTGGACAGGGAGCCATCCCACGCCGTGAGCAGCGCAATCGCGCGCCTGCGGTCCGTATCGTCATCGCCGGGCCGCGGCGTCGCCAGGCCGATTTCCGTCACGGCCCTCTCGAGCGCTCCGACGACGCCGGCGGCAACGACGGAACGCTCGTCGTGCTGCAGGCGCTCGAAGTCCGCGGCCGTGAACTTGTGCCCGGCCGCCACACCTTCGCGGAGCACTTGGAGAATGCGGTGGAAGCGGAAGGGGGCGCCGAACTCGAATCCGAGCGCGCGGGAGTAGCCGGCGGGCAGGATGTTGTGGTTCGCTGTCGCGATGAAGCCGCTCTTCGGGTTGAACGACTGCGGCAGGTCGGACAGCGGAATGAAGCCGGCCCACTCGTACTTCCCCTCGTGACCGGGCACCGGCAGCAGGCCGTTCCAGCCAGGACGGATAGGCGCGAGGCCTGCGGCCACCCAGCCGATGTTCCCCTCGACGTCCGCGTACACCAGGTTTTCGGACGGCACCTTCCACCCCGCCAAGGCGGCGCGGAACTCGCTCCAGTCGCGGACCGTGTCGAGGGCGAGCGACCTGAGATACCCGGCCCCGCCGGCTTCGGCTCCGACCCACCGCAACGCGTAGGCGTGGCCGCGGGCGCGGTCCACGTGGAGGACGGGCCCGTGCCTGGTGAAACGCAGTTCGACCTCGCGCGGCACTTCGCCCCTGACCGTGATCGTCTCCCGCTCGACGCGCATCGGCTCGGACGCGCCGCGATACAGATATCGATCGGGACTGGCCGGATCCAGTTGCTCCACGTAGAGGTCCTGCTGGTCCATACCAACGATCGTGAAGCCGAACGCGACGCGCTCGTTGTGGCCGGCCGCGACGCCAGGGAGGGCGGGTTCGCCGGCGCCGATCACGTTCCATCCCGGCCCGTTCAGGTGAACGGTGTAGCGGAGGGACGGGAGCATCAGCGTCCGATGCGGGTCGTTGGCCAACAGCGGCTTGCCGGTTGCCGAGAGACGACCCGAGACGACCCAGTCGTTCGACCCGATCTCCTCGTATGGGAATTCGAGGGACGGCGGTGCGGGTGACTGGCGGGACGCGGTCGGGAACGTCACCGTTTCGCTGACCCCGTTGGCCAGGGCGAGGATCTCATCGGTGATGTCTGCCAGGTCGAGGCCCTCGGGCACCGTCAGCGTCGTCGGCGGGTCGAGCGAGATCGTCTCGGCGAGGCGCTCGATTCCCATCGATCGCGCTTGCCTGGCGCGCTGCACTTCGGTTCGCACGTTGCGGGTCATGACGTAACCGGCCATGCGGCCAATCACCACCTCCGGCGTCCACGGGCGCGGACGGCTGCCGGTCAGCTGGAACTCGAGCGGAAGGCGATCGGGCGCAGAGGTGGCGATGGCAATCTGCGCATTCACTCCGGCGACAAACGCCTCGATGATGGCCTTCGCGTCTGGACGATAGGCCTGCCATTCGGCCGCGGGATCTCCCCGGTAGCGCAGCAGCCGCGCGAGCGTGTCGCGGTTGACCGCGGTCGGGCCGACGATCTCCGAGAGCGTTCCCTCGGACATCCGACGCCACAGGTCGAGCTGCCACAAGCGATCCTGGGCCGCCACGAAGCCCTGCGCGAAGAACAGGTCGTGCACCGTTCGCGCGTAGATGTGCGGGATGCCCCAGCGATCCCGAATGACTTCAACCGGGTTCTCGAGGCCCGCCAGGCGCACTTCGCCGCTCGTCTGCGACAACGCTGCCGTCGCCCGAGCGCGCAGGGCGCCAACCTCATCAGGGGGCGCAGGGCGCTGCGCCTGCGAGAGCACCCCGAGAACGCCGATGGCCACAGCAACAGTCAGCCGCCTCATGCTATGCCTCGCTGGTGAAACCGACCTCGAGCTCGATGTCCTGGCGGAACGTGTTCCAGACGGAGCAGTTCGATCGCCCCTTTGCCTCGGGGGCCGCCGCGGGGGCTGAGACAGTATACGGAGAATGGGGGCCGATGCCAGGGATTAGCAGGCAGCAGGCGTAGGGGCGACCGGCCGGTCGCCCTCGGGCCGCTCGCAATTACGGCCACGATCGGCTTTCGGCGCACGTGGCCGGTTGTGCTCGCCGCTCACCACTTGGTCCTGAGGGCACAATTACGTCGCCGTATTTGTGCATCGAAGGACTAAGCTCAGGGTATGGGTTCAGCAAGGCGTGCGTTCGTGTGGCTGGCGGCGGTCCTGGCCGTCGTCCCGATTCTCGCGACGGGTCAGCAGCAGCCGACGTTCCGTGCCGGGACGAAGGTGGTGTCGGTCTATGCGACCGTGACCGAGGCCGGGCGCCTCGTCCCCGGGTTGGTGCGGGAGGACTTCGAGATCCTGGACAACGACAAGCCGCAGGCGTTGACGGTGTTCAGCAACGAGGTGCTGCCAATCACGGTGATCGTGATGCTCGACACCAGCGGCAGCATGACGGCAAGCATCGGCATTCTCAAGGCGGGGGCCGAGCAGTTCCTCCTGCGCCTGCTCAAGGGCGACCGCGCGCGGATTGGCGACTTCAACGACAAGATCCAGATGGTCTCGCCGCTCACCGGTGATCGCGACGAACTGATCTCCTCGCTCGGCAACATCGACTTCGGCTACCCCACCCGCCTCTACGATGCGATCGCCTCTGGCCTCGACGAACTCCACGAGATCGAGGGCCGGAAAGTCGTCCTCGTCTTCACCGACGGCGATGACACCGCGAGCCGGACGCGCTTCGGCACGGTCCTGGATCGGGCCCAGACCGAAGAGGTGATGGTGTACGCGATCGGCCTGCAGGGCGACGATGTGATCAACGGGAGGCACGTCCGGACGAGGCCGGACCGGAGTCTGAAAAAGCTGGCCGAGGAAACGGGCGGCGGCTACTTCGAGCTGTCGAGAACCGACCAGCTCACGTCAACCTTCACGCGGGTGGCGCTCGAACTTCATAGCCAGTACCTGCTCGGATACTCGCAGGAGTCGCGTGACGGCAAGACCCACAAGCTCGAGGTGCGCGTCAGGAAACCGGGAATGACGGCGCGCGCGCGGAAGTCGTACGTGGCGTCTTGAGCATCCAGAGTGCAGGGGCCGGAACCTGGAAGACGGTCCGTGTCGATCCCGGAATTCCGAGCTCTGACAGATTACAGGAAGATCGCGCAGGCGATCGCCGCCAGCAACAGGACACCAACTCCCCAGTCCGCCTTGTCGTACAGTGCGCTGAACATCGTGTATCTCCTTTCCCACTCTCATAGACGGAAGGAGACGCACGATGGTTCGCTCCGTCCACGAGCCCAGGTTTCCGTGTCGCGGCGCGAGCTGGCGCTCGAAGGGTAGAATGACTAGTTCAGTTGGTAGATGAGGGATACTGACGGCGACTCGCTGTCCTGCGGTCCTCGATCAAGGAGGCGTCCATGTCGGTGGCTTCGGTCCGGCGCGTGATTCCGGCGGTCTTGCTGTGTGCCTTCGCGCTCGGTGCGGTCCTCGAGCCCGGCCGCGCGCAGGAAACGAAGGACGCGTCCGAGGTCAAGACGCGGTATGCGAAACAGGAAGTGACGATCCCGATGCGCGACGGGACCAGGCTCTTCACCATCATTTACACGCCGAAGGACACGTCGCAGGCATACCCCTTCCTCCTCACGCGCACCGCCTACAGCATCGCCCCCTACGGCTCCGACAACTACCGGGCCGTCGTCGGCCCGAGCGAGGAGTTCACGCGCGAGGGCTACATCTTCGTCTACCAGGACGCGCGCGGCCGATTCAAGTCCGAGGGCACGTTCGTCCATCACCAGCCCTTCGATCGATCGGGACGGCCGAACGAGAGCACGGACACGTACGACACGATCGAGTGGCTGCTGAAGAACGTCCAGAACAACAACGAGCGCGTCGGCCAGTGGGGCATCTCGTGGGACGGATGGGAGACGTCGATGGGCATGATCGACGCCCACCCGGCGCTGAAGGCCTCGTCGCCGCAGGCGCCGCCGCAGGACCAGTTCCTCGGCGACGACTACCACTCGGGCGGGGCGTACCAGCTGATGTACGGGTTCGCCTGGATGTCGTCGAACGCCCGCGCCCGCACCGCGCCGACCGATCAGCAGACGACGCGGTTCGACTATGGGACGCCCGATGGCTATCGGTTCTTCCTGGAGCTGGGCGCCGCCGCCGCCGCGATCAATTACTTCGGCGACACCGTGCCGACCTGGAACGACCACATGCAGCATGGCACGTACGACGAGTACTGGAAGGCGCGCAACGTGCCCAAGGACTTGGGCGGCGTCCATCATCCGGTGCTGATCGTCGCCGGCTGGTTCGACGCGGAGGACTTCTACGGCCCGTTCCGCATGTATCGCGCGCTGAAGGAGACCAACGCCGACCGCACCACGCTCGTCGTCGGGCCCTGGGCGCACGGCGGGTGGGCGCGGGGCGACGGCGACCATCTCGGCGCCATCCCGTTCGGATCGAAGACCAGCCAGTACTACCGCACCGAGGTCGAACTTCCCTTCTTCAACTTCTATCTGAAGGACAAGGGCCGCCTGGACCTGCCGCGCGCGATCGCGTTCGAGACGGGGCGGAACGAGTGGAGGCGGTCCGACGTGTGGCCGCCCGCGCAGACGATCGAGAAACACCTCTATCTCCAGGCCGGCGGCAGGCTCACGCTCGACGCGCCAGGCGGCGTCGGCGCCAACGCGTTCGACTCGTATGTCAGCGACCCGATGAAGCCGGTCCCGTACACCGCGGAGTTGCGGACGACCGAGGGACAGACCTTTCCCGTCGAGGACCAGCGGTTCGCGTGGAGCCGGCCGGACGTGCTCTCCTACGAGACTGACCCACTGGTCGAGGACCTGACCATCGCAGGCTCCATCACGGCGACGCTGCACGTCTCGACGACCGGCACCGACTCGGACTGGGTGGTGAAGGTGATCGACGTCTATCCGAACGGCACGCCCGATCCGCAGCCCAACCCCGGGAACGTCCGGATGGGCGGCTATCAGATGCTGCTCGCCGGCGATCTCCTTCGGGGCAAGTTCAGGGACGATCTGTCGGCGCCCAAGCCGATGATCCCGGGAAAGGTCACCCGCGTCGAGATCGGGCTCGGCGACCGCTACCACACCTTCCTGAAGGGGCACCGCGTGATGGTGCAGATCCAGAGTTCGTGGTTTCCCATGTTCGATCGCAACCCGCAGACGTTCGTGGACATCTACCACGCAAAGCCATTCGACTACCGCAAGGCGACAGAGCGGGTCTACCGCATGCCAATGTGGCCGTCGCACGTGACGGTGATGGTCAGTCGAAACTGACGCGGCCAGCCGGAGGCCGAGGATGTCAATCGCTGAGGATCGGGTATCAGTCCGTTGGAGAAGGTCATGTCAAAACACGTCGTCGTGGCCGTCGCGTTTGTCGCGCTCGCCGGTCTTGCAGGCTCCGCGCAGCAGGCCTCAGTCACCCGGGGCGGAATCCCGGCGTCGATCGAGGCGAAGAAGGACCAGTACGCGGCGGTCGCGAAGCAGATATGGGACTACGCGGAGCTCGGGTTCCAGGAGGAGAAAAGCAGCGCGCTGCTTCAGAAGACGCTCGCTGACGCCGGGTTCGCGGTAGAGAAGGGCGTGGCAGGGATGCCAACCGCGTTTTCCGCCAGCTATGGCAGCGGCAAGCCGGTGATCGTGCTCGTCGGCGAGTTCGACGCATTGCCCGGACTGTCGCAGGCGGCGGGCGACGTGGCGCGCAACCCGGTCAAGGCCGGGGCGCCGGGCCACGGCTGTGGCCACAACCTGTTGGGCACCGCCTCAGCCGCCGCCGCCATCGCCGTCAAGGAGTGGATGATTCAGACAAGGCAGTCCGGCACGTTGCGCTACTACGGCACCCCCGCCGAAGAAGGCGGTGGCGGCAAGGTCTATATGGTGCGCGAAGGGCTGCTGAAGGACGTCGACGCCGTCGTCGGGTGGCATCCTGGGGATCAGAACAGCGCCGACCCGTCGAGTTCGCTTGCGACCATTGCCGCGACGTTCCGTTTCTATGGCACTGCGGCGCACGCGGCCGCGGCGCCGGACCGGGGACGGTCGGCGCTCGACGGGGTCGAGGCGTTCGACTACATGCTGAACATGATGCGCGAGCACGTCCCGCAGGAAACGCGCATCCACTACGTGATCAAGAAGGGCGGCGTGGCCTCGAACATCGTCCCCGACTTCGCCGAGGGCGAGTACCAGGCGCGGCACCCCGACATGCGCGTCCTCCAGGGCATCTGGGAGCGCATCCTCAAAGCTGCCGAGGGCGCGGCGATGGGCACCGGCACGCGCGTCGAGCACGAGGTGATCACGTCGTACTGGAGTGTCCTGCCCAACGAGGCCCTCGCCGCCGTGCAGCACCGCAACCTCACGAAGGTTGGCGGCGTGGACTATTCGCCCGAGGAGCAGGCGTTTGCCGAGAAGATCCGCGCCACGCTCATCAGCCCCACGACGTCTATGGGATCGCAGACGCAGGTCCAGCCGATGAGGGTGGGCCGCGTTGGTTCGGCCTCAACCGACATGGGCGACATCAGCTGGAATGTGCCGACCGTACAGATGAATGCCGCCACGTTCGCGCCAGGCGTGCCCGCGCACACTTGGCAGGCCGTGGCGTGCGCCGGCATGTCGATCGGTGTCAAGGGCATGATCGTCGCCGCGAAGACCATGGCCCTGACCGTGTCGGACTTGTTCAAGGACCCTGCGACACTCGCGAAGGCAAAGGGAGAGTTTCTCGAGAAGCGCGGGGGCGCCGAGTTCAAGTACACGACCATCGTCCCCACCCGTCCGCCGCTCGACTATCGGAAGGGGTCGTAGCACGATCAGTTCGATGGCTCAGTCGACCAGTCCCACCGAGGCTTTTGAGATCAGGGCGTGATCTTGCCGCGCGTGAGGACGCCCGAGTCGACGGTCTGCGTGTGCTGCCCGCGCTGCCCGCGATTCGCGCTGCACGCGGCCCGCGACGTGTTGACAGCAGCAGCGCCCCGGAGTACTATCCCGGCTCTCAACCGCACGACCTTTTTTTCCGCTCGCGTCATTCTCCTCTCGCCACCGTCGCCGTCGTCGGATTGGACTCGTCGACGTACCCCGGGTCGCCTGGCGTCACGCGCGTCGTTCCCCTGGGTCGTTCGGCCAGGCGGACCGCCTGGCCGAATGCGAAACGAAGGTCAGCTCCCGCTCTTTCCCCGTCATCTCGGACATGTTCAGAGGGTGATCCGCCTGATCCACTGACCGGCGTTCTTTGGATCAAGGGGCGACCGCAGCCATGCGCCGCATTTCCGCGGAGGATCCATGAAGCACCGTCCATTCGTGCTCGCCCGCGCACTGGCCCTGACGGCGATCCTGGCCCTGGCCTGCACGCTCGCCCACGCCCAGGGCACCGCCACCGCCACGCTGTCTGGGGTGGTCGTCGATCCGGGTGGTGGCGTGATTCCCGGCGCCGCGGTCTTGGTCAAAAACGAGGCCACCGGCACGCGCTCCGACGTCGTCACCAACAAGTCGGGCGCCTTCTCGGTGCCGGCCCTGAACCCCGGAACCTATACTGTCACCGTCTCGCTGATGGGGTTCAAGACGTCGGTCGTCAGGAACGTCAAGCTGGTCGCGGCTAGCCCGGCTGACGTCAAGGTGAAGCTCGAGCTTGGCGGGATCGAGGAAACCGTGGTCGTGATCGGCGGCACCGAGCTGGTGCAGACGCGCTCGGCCACGATCGCCCAGACCGTCAACGTCGATCAGATCAACAACCTCCCGCTTGCCACCCGCAATGCCATGAACTTCGTCACGATGCTGGCCGGCGTGAACACCACCGGCATCAACCGCGACTCGAACTTCAACGGCCTGCCGAGCAGCGCGACCGCGATCAGCCTGGACGGCGTCAACAACAACGAGAACTACAACAAGTCTACCGAGGGGCTGTTCGCCATGATCACGCCGCGGCAGGACGCGGTGGAGGCCGTGACCGTCACGACGGGCGTGCCGGGCTCCGAGTCTGGCGGCCACGGCGCGGTGTCGATCAATTTCGTCACCCGCTCGGGGACCGACAAGTTCAGCGGCAGCGCGTACGAGTACTACCGCGGTCCCTGGCTGAACACGAACTACTACTTCAACCAGCTGAGGGGCCTGCCGAAGAACCAGGTCAAGATCAACCAGTACGGGTTCCGCCTGGGCGGCCCGGTCCTGGTCCCGAAGGTCTACAACGGCCACGGCAAGGCGTTCTTCTTCGTCAACTACGAGGAATTCCGGATGCCGAACAGCTTCAGCCGCACCCGGACCATCCTCACGCCAGAGGCCCAGTTGGGGGTGTTCAAGTACGGCAGCAACGCGGTGAATCTGTATCAGCTCGCGCTCGCGAAGGGGCTGACGGCCACGCCCGACCCGACGCTCGCCACCCTGTTGAACACCATTCGCGCCGCCACCGCCACGACCGGCACGGTGACGCAGGCCTCCGACCCGAACACGATGGCCTACGACTTCCTGAGCGGGGGCGCCCAGGTCGAGAAGCAGCCCACGGTGCGCATGGATTACAACATCGGCTCCAAGCACCGCATCACCGGCACCTGGACCCACCAACTGGTGGACCGCGACCCCGACCACCTCAACAGCGCGGACGCCCGGTTCCCCGGCTCGCCAAACTACCGGCACTACGTCTCGGATCGGAACCTGTCGTCGGGCGCGCTCCGATCGGTGCTGAAGGGGAATCTGGTCAACGAGCTGCGCGGCGGCCTCAAGTGGGGGCCGTCGTACTTCGGGAAGTACGAGTGGCAGGGTCCGGCCACGTTCGCCGACGAGGGCGGCCGCGCGCTGGTCTTCCCCAACGTCGGCCAGACGCTCACCTCCTGGTACACGGACAACGGGCCGACTGGCCGAAGCGCCTGGAGCTGGAACATCGACGAGTCGCTGGACTGGCAGAAGGGCAACCACAACCTGAAGTTCGGCGCGTCGTATTTCGACGGCCGCATGTGGTCGCTGAACCAGACCATCGCGCCTCAGATCAACTTCGGGGTGAACGACAACGACCCGGCCACGGCGATGTTCAACACGACGAACTTCCCAGGGGCGTCGTCCACGCAGCTCACCAACGCGAAGAACCTGTACGCGCTGCTCACGGGTCGTGTGACGACGATCACGGCCGACGCGCGGCTGGACGAAGGCGGCACCTACCAGCTGCTCGGCGCCCGGACGATGCGGCTGCGCCAGCAGGAGTTCGGGGTCTTCGCGCAGGATCTGTGGCGCGTCAACCAGAAGCTGACCGTCAATGCCGGTCTGCGGTGGGACCTGCAGTTGCCGATCGCGCCGAGCAACTCGGTCATGTCCACGTCGTACCTCACCGACCTGTGCGGCGTCTCGGGCGTCGGGTCGCAGTACGCCTGCAACATGTACCAGCCGGGGACGCTCACAGGTGTCAAGCCCACCTACGTGCAGTACAACCAGGGCAGCCCCGGATACCAAACCGACTGGAACAACTTCGGGCCGAGCATCGGCATGGCGTTCCGGCCCTACGTGGAGGGCGGCTTCTGGCGTCGGGTCCTGGGCAACCCGGACCAGGCGACGTTCCGCGCGGGCTACTCCATCGCGTACACCCGCGAGGGCATGGCGCTCTACTACGGGGTGTACTCGGGCAACCAGGGAAGCACGTACAACGTGACGCGGAGCGCCACGCTCAGCGGCGAGAACGGCATCGTGCGGCCGGGCGAGACCTGGCCGGTGCTGCTGCGCGACGAAAGCAAGCTGTCCATGCCGCCGTATCCCGCCTCGCCAACCTACCCGATCTCGGCGACGGCCGCCAACAACATCAGCATCTTCAGCCCCGACATCCAGGTCGCGCAGGGACGCTCGGTGAACATCAGCTTCCAGCGGGCGGTCACCAAGGACATGGCCTTCGAAATCCGCTACAACGGCACATGGGGTCGGAACATCTGGACGCAGGAGGACCTGAACCTGGGCGACATCAACGGCACAGAGAACAAGTTCATCGACGAGTTCAAGCTGGCCCAGCAGAACCTCCAGGCCAACCTGGCGGCGGGGCGCGGGTCGAACAAGGGCGCCAACTTCGCCTACTACGGGCCCGGCACCGGAACGTCGCCGCTCCCGATCGTCCTGGCGTACTTCAGCGGTGTGCCGGCCGCGCAGGCGGGCGACGCGGCGAAGTACACGTCCACACAGTTCAGTAACTCAACCTTCCTGAACCCGCTGTCGCTCCTCAACCCTCAGCCGCTCTATTGTGGACCGGACCCCGCGACCTACGCGTGCACGGCGACCAACACGACGCCGAGCTTCGCGTACCAGCTGTTCAACGACGCCACGCGTCGGGCCAACGCGATCGCCGCCGGCCTGCCGCCCAACTTCTTCCTCGTCAACCCGGACGTCAGCCGCGCGTTCATCTACAAGAGCACCGGCTACACCAACTACAACGCCGTGCAGCTCGAGCTGCGGCGGCGGATGTCGGCCGGCCTGCAGTTCACCGTCAACTATCAGTTTGCCAAGGCCTCTACCTCGCGGTCGCTCGGACAGCGATACGGCCTGGTGGACCAGCTCAACACCGGCGTTCCCCGTCACGCGCTGAAGGCCATGTGGGACTGGAACATCCCGGTCGGCCGCGGGCGGCACGTCGGGACCGACATGAGCCGCGTGCTCGACGCGGTTGTCGGCGGGTGGGAGTTCCACGGCTCGGCCCGCCTGCAGAATCGGTGGATCGACTTCGGCAACGTGCGGGTGGTCGGCATGACGATCGACGAGCTGCGGGACGCGTACCGCATCCGCTACGGCAACGACCCGGTGACGGGCGTCGCGCAGGTCTACATCCTGCCGCAGGACATCACCGACAACACCAGGAAGGCGTTCAGCACCGACCCGACGTCAGCGACGGGCTACTCGTCGCTCGGCGCACCCACCGGGAGGTACCTCGCCCCGGCCAACAGCGCCACCTGCATGCAGCTCGAGCTGGGCGACTGCGCCCCGCTGAACACGTACGCGCTCTCGCCGCTCTTCGCGCGGTTCGACGTGAGTCTGGCGAAGAAATTCCGCCTGATCGGCCGGTCGAGCTTCGAGATGCGCCTCGACGTGATGAACGTCTTCAACAACATCAACTTCATTGCGGTGGCCTCGCCCACCACGGGCACGCCGTTCACGGGGGGCACCTACGGGCAGGTCACCTCCGCTTACACGGACATGAGCAACACGTTCGACCCTGGCGGCCGCCTGGGCCAGCTCGTGTTCCGGTTCAGTTGGTAGATGACGAGACTGACTGCCGGAGCTGGGCGCCCACGCTCGCGCTCAGAACCCCACGGTCAGTCCCGCGTAGACGTTCCTTCCGGCGGCCGGGATGAAGAACGCCACGCCGCCGTCCACGTAGCCGAACGACGTGTAGCGGCGGTCGAACAGGTTGTTCACCCGCAGGTCGAGCGCGGTTCGTCCGAAACCCGTGATGGGCCGGAGACGTTTGGGCAGCGCCAGCTTCGCGGCAACATCCACGGTGGTGTAAGACGGGTTCACCAGCTTCTCGCTCTGGGTGTTGTCGAGGAAGAACTTCCCGACGTGGCGCAGTGCGATCGACACGCGGCTGGTGCCGAGGTCGGCTCGGGCCGAGATCGATCCCATGACGTCGGGGAAACCGGCCACGCGATTGCCGTCGTAGACGATCACTCCGCCGTCGAAGTCGTGCTCGCGGTAACGCGTGAACGTGTTGCGCGACACTGAGAGCGCGGCGTCCACGCCGAAACGCTTTGCGACCGTCGCGCTGCCGTCGAGTTCCAGGCCCACCCGGCGCGACCTGGCGCCGTTGCCGTAGATTGGCACGCCGTTGTCGTCGAGCGCGCCCGCGTAGACGATCTCGTTGAGGAACTGCATCCAGAACGCGTTGCCCCGAACGTGCCAGCCCGGGCCCCGCCACGAGGTGCCCGCCTCGACGTTCCAGACGTCCTCGGGGGCGAGCGACACAACCGTCGAGTAGTAATCCTGCGGGTCGTAGAGATTCCGGAAGAACGGCTCCCGCATGCCGCGCGCCACGCTCACATACGCCTCGCCGGCCGGGGCGAGTGTGAAGATGGCGCCCGCCCTCGGCAGGACGAACCCGTAGCTCCGCGTGAAGGCGGCGTGCTTCAACTGATCGTCGGACAGCTCATAGCGATGATGCGAGAACTGGAGGCCGCCCGTGAGCGTCAGGCGCGACGTGGCGGCGTAGCGCGCCGTCACGGCGCCCGCAGCCGTGTCCTTCGCCGCGCGGTAGTCGTAGTAGCGATGATCCGGCGCGACGCCGACGGGATAGTACTGCGCCCAGGTCACCTCGCCCACGTGGTGCGCGCGGTGGATGCGCACTTCTCCGTTGACGTCGATCCCGAAGCGGCCGAACTGGTGGG
The DNA here is from genome assembly GCA_025363775.1 of Acidobacteriota bacterium. Taxonomy (GTDB): domain Bacteria; phylum Acidobacteriota; class Vicinamibacteria; order Vicinamibacterales; family Fen-181; genus FEN-299. The sequence continues at coordinate 12,992 of JANYLG010000195.1, forward strand.
AGAACGACGGCACCCATCCTGCGTCCCACTCGCCCACCGTGCGGCGCCGCACGAGGTCACTTTGCGTGATCGCTCCTCCGCCCGGCTGCTGCACGTTCGGCAGGTCGTATTCGAAGAGCGATCGACGCGCACGGAACTGGTCGTAGTAGCCGTTTCCCTGGAACGCGTAGAGGGTCTGACTGAACCGTGTGCGCTCGGAGAACGTCACGTCGTGCACGAACTGGTAGTGTGGCTGGAAGAAGTTGTCGATCTCGCCGGGATACGTGAGCGGGTTGCTGCGCCGGTCGCGATCGGGGTTCCCAGTCAGCGCACCGTTGAGCGTGTTCTGGTCCACGCCGTTGTAGGCGAGATGCGTCTGTTCGGGCCCGCCGAACAAGACCAGACGCACACGCGACCGCGCCCCGAAGCGGGCGACCGAGAAGTAGTAGTTCCACATGTCCACCCACGACTGGTCACGGTAGCCGTCTGTCGTGAGTTTCGAGTACCGCGCTGAAAATGCCCAGGCCCCGTCCACGAGACCCGAGTCCCAGAGCACGGTGAGACGTTTCGTGTTGTACGACCCGGCGCCGAACTGGACCGAGAACGCGGGCTGGACCGATGGAGACGCGGTGGTGAAATCGAGCGCGCCGCCCAGCCCCGAGAGACCCGACACCCCGCGCTGCACCTGCACGTCCCCCGCCGTCGACATGAAGTCGGCAAGATCGATGAAGAAGAGCTCGCCCGACTCCGCATCGTTGAGCGGCGCGCCGTTGAGCATCACGCGCGTCCGCGCCTGGCCGAAGCCGCGGATCGAAAAGTACGAGTAGCCAATCCCGTTGCCGCTGTCGTTGGACGTGAAGACGCCCGGCACTATCTGCGACAGCAGCACGGCCGGGTCCTGGCCCCAGTAGGTGTCGGCCACCCTCTCCTTTGGCACGTTCGTGAAGCTGGCGGCATCCGCCCCTTCACGGACGCGCGTCGCCGTCACTTCCACGCGGTCGGTCACGGTCACGATGGGCGCGAGCCGCACGTCGATTGCCGACGACGCCTTCACCTCGACCGTCGTTCGCTGGACGTAATAGCCCGGATGGGAGATGACGAACGTCGCCCGAACGACAGCCCCGACGTCGATCACGAACCGCCCGTCGGCATCGGCCTTCACGAACGCGTGCGTCTCGAGAATCTCGATCCGCGCAGGAACAGGACTGGAGGTGTCCGCGTCCACGACGCGGCCGGACACAGGATGAGATTGAGCATCGGCCGGAACGGCCAGGAACTGGAGCGAGATGAGCAGGATCAACAGGATGACGGTTCGCATCGTTCCCTCCATCCGGGTCGGCGGGGACCCCGAATGGAAGGCGCGTCGTGCTACGCCCGCCGCTTCGGTTCCCTACGCCGGTGTGACCCGGATCAGGTTCAAAGGGTGTAATCTCAGCCCCGCCACCGGCGGGACACCCCTACGAAGGTGGCTTGCTGTACTCTGACCCGCCAGGCGCGTGCGAGTCAAGTGCTGGCTCTCATGACCTCGCCGACGATCAGGGCTATTGCCCATCCACGGCCGTGCCCGACATTCCAGGATGTGTTCTCCCGAACGGCCTACTTGGATTTCCGTCGGGCGAGCGCGCGGCAGTACAGGACGAGATCATCGATCTCCTGGGCCCGCAGCGATCGGCCCCAGGGCGGCGAGAGCGGCGAGCGCCCGACGGCCGCGCTTCCCTGCGCGATCACGCGGCGCAGGTAGACGGCATCGGGCGCGGCCTTCGGCGCGGTCAGGTCCGGCGGCGCGGGGTTCAGGTTCGATGCGTTCTGCCCGTCGCCCTTCCCTTCGTCGCCGTGACAGGTCGCGCAGTACTGCTGGAAGAGCAGTCGCCCCTGGGCTTCGGCATACGTGAGCCCGGCGGCGCGCTGGTCTCCCCGGACGGCCGCCAGCATCGGCTCACCGGGCGGGGCTGCCGCCTTTTGGTGGCATCCCGTGAGGCTCGCGGTCACGAGGAGCGCCACGAGGGCTGACCGACACATGTGCCGCTGCGTTCCCACGCGCTCTCTGCAGGACATCGTTTCCCTCCGCCTCACCTCGCCCCACCTGGCCGCCCTGTGCCGTCAGCCCCGAGACTGCTGATGTAGGCCGTCAGGGCGCGCACGTCGGCGTCCGACAGGCCGTAGTCGGGCTGCAGCGTGCCGGGCTTGTAGCGCGCGGGCGACTTCAGCCAGGCCGCGACCCAGCCGGGCTTCAGGCGCGTTCCGCTGTTGGAAAGGTCGGGGCCGACGTACCCGCCGTGGGTGTCGATCTGGTGGCAGCCCACGCACCCGAGCTGCGCGTACAGCTGCTGCCCCCTGCGCTCGTCGGCCAGCGTGAAGCGGGCGTCATAGGCGTCGAGCGCATCGTCGAGGAACACGAGCGACGCGTAATCTGCGATCGTGCGCGCCTCCTCGGGCAGCATGTGGAAGACTGGCATACGCGCCTCGACGCTGACGCGCACGGCACCCGGGTGGAGCAGGTAGTCCACCAGGTAGTTGCGCTGCAGCTGGCTGCCAATGCGATCGAGGGGCACCGTGGACAGCGTGCCACCGAACCCGCCGATGGTGTGGCAGCTCAGGCAGCGGTAGCGCCCCGCCCAGGCGCCAAACGCCCCGGCGGTCCGGTAGGGCGCGACCGGCGGCCGCCGCTGGACAAACGATGCCGGGAGATCGCTGGTGCGCAGGCTGGCCAGTGCCAGCGTGATCTTCGCCGCGTCTTCGGGCTGGAAGTCGAAGGTCGGCATCAGCGACGGCTGGCCGAGCGCCTCTGGCTCGAGTATCTTCAGGAAGACGTAGTTGTCCGTTGTGTGGCGCACGGGGGTGGGCCCGTACTGGAGCTGCTCGGGATCGCGGTCAGCCACGCCGGCCAGGCTGGGGCCAATGCGACCGTGGTCGGGCACGTCCTTCAGCTGGTGACAGCTCGGACAGCCGCGACGGATGAACGTGGCTCGTCCGGCCGCGACCGCCTGCGGGTCCTGGTAGGACGAGGGCGGCTGGTCTGGCCCGCCGCCCGAAGTGCGGTACTCGTCGAGCAGGAACGTCGTGAGGTCGCGAAGCTGTGTGTCGCTCAGGCGGTACTCGAGCATCGGGGTGTCCGGCTGTTCGCGGTGAGGGTTCTTCAGGAAGCCAAACAGCCACTCGCGGCCCACCTTGTCGCCGATGCGGGTCAGCTCCGGTCCCATGTCGCCCCCTCGGCCGTTCACCGAGTGACAGCTCACGCAGCGCAACTCGCCGAACAGCGCCCGGCCGGCGGCCGGATCGGCCTTCTTCCAGTCGATACCCGTGCGGTCGACCGGCGCCTGCGCCCGCTGCGACAGGAGGAAAGGCCGCAGTCCGTCAATCTCCTGGGCGCTCAGCCTGAAGTTCCCCATCTTCGAGTGTGGCAGGTAGTCCTTGGGTTTCGCCAGCCACGCACCAAGCCACTCCGGGCGCACCTTGTAGCCGAAGCTGTCGAGCCTGGGGCCGTTGAAGGTAAGGCCCTCGAAACCTGGGATCTCGTGGCAACTCATGCACCCCGAGTCGCGGATGAGGCGCCGCCCGTCGGAGAGCGCGGGTGCGTCCGGGGCATCGATGGATCGGTGACAGCGGCCGCAGTTTGCCTCGATGGTCTCGACCGGTCGCATCGGCCGCTCGATGAACGCGACCGGGTGATGCGCCGCGTCGCGGTAGGTGGTGGCGTCGCCCTGCCCGTCATGGCAGATGGTGCACCCGAACCGCTCGACAGGGTGCGTCGTCAGCCACGTGCCCGGGTGTGTCGTAAACGGTTGGGCCGCCCGGATGAACGCCGGGTCGTCGATCCCGAGGTGGCACGTGGTGCACCGGTCGATGCGGTCGAGGTCGGGAAGCCAGAATTGCCGCAAGCCGCCGACGCTCGCCGACTGCGCGAGCTGATGCGGGTCCTTCACCGTCGCCTGGAGCGCTTGGAACTGCTGCTGCGCCGCCCGCCACTCGGCGCCCTGCTCCCGGAGGAACACCCACGAGAAGATCGCAAGAAACGCGACGCCGATCGCGGCGAACGCGGCGTGCAGGCGAGGCGGGGCGATCTGCGGGTCACGCATATAGGGACGGGATCGCAATCACGACGCGCGGCGGGGTCGTCACCAGGGCCAGGCCCAGCTCCAGTTCGATCCGCGGAACAGCGTTCCGATAATTGTCAGGACGACCGTGACCAGCACGAGCGCTGTGAAGATCGCGTTGGCGACCCGGCGCTCCGGCGCGAACCAGCGGCCCGTCCCGCCGGGCCGGCGGTCTACGTAGGGGAGCACCACCAGCGCAATCACGACCAGCGTGGGTACCAGCACGCCGCCGACCAGCGCCGAGTAGTGCACGAGCTCCTGCAGGCCCAGGAAGTACCAGGGCGCCTTCGCCGGATTCGGCGTACGCGTCGGGTTGGCAATCTCCTCGAGCGGGGCCATGAAGACCAGCGACGCCAGGTGCAGGGCGACGATGACGCCGAGCGCGACCAGCAGCTCGCGGTACAGGAGGTGCGGCCAGGCAAACACCTCGTCGCCCGGGTCGGACGCTGCCACCGAGTACGTGGGCCTCCGCGTCAGCGCCATCAGGCCGTACGTCTTCGTGGAAGCCGGAAACGAGCCGTTGACTTCCTCGACCGGGACGCTCGTCGTCCCGGCGCCGCTCAGCCCGTCCTTCCGGACGCGCCAGACGTGCAGCGCCACCAGCGCCAGGCCGGCGAGCGGCAGGATGACGCAGTGCAGCACGTAGAACCGGAGCAGCGTCAGCGGGCCGATGGTGTGGCCCGCCAGGAGCAGGAACTTGAGGCGCTCGCCGATCACCGGGGCGTAGGCCGCGATGTTGGTGCCGACCGTGATCGCCCAGTAGGAGAGCTGGTCCCACGGCAGCAGGTAGCCGGTGAAGGACAGGCCGAGGGTGAGCAACAGCAG
>JANYLG010000016.1 GCA_025363775.1 Acidobacteriota bacterium
TCCCCATCCCGTCGATCTGCACGACGATGAAGCCGAGTTCGGCCTGGGCTTGCATCGCACTGAACGCCCCGAAGGTCTTCGGCACGAACGAGCTGTGCGGCCCCGCGTAGATGTTCTCGAGCACCGGGTACTTCCTCTTCGGGTCGAACGTCATCGGACGGAAGATGACGCCCCAGATCTCCGTCTTCCCGTCGCGGCCCTCGGCCGTGAACACCTCCGGCGCCTTCCAGCCCGCCTTCACCAGCTCCGCGATGTCCGGGCGCTCGAGCCGCGTCACGAGCGTGCCGTCCCCGGCACGGTGCAGTTCAGACACGGTGGGCATGTCCACCCGAGAGTACGTGTCCACGTAGTACGTCATGTCGGACGAGAAGTTCACGGCGTGATTGGCGTCGGCGTCGGTGAGCGTCGTCAGGCCGGTCCCGTCGAAACCGATCCGGTAGTGGTGCACGAAGTACGGGTCCTTGCCCGAGTACATCCCGCTCGCGCTGAACCAGATCTGCCGCTTCTCGTCGTCCACCTTCGAGACCCCGCGGACGACCCAGTTGCCCCTGGTGATCTGGTTCTTCACCTGGCCGGTTGCGCCGTCGTAGAGATACAGGTGATTCCACCCGTCCCGCTCCGACATCCAGATCACCTCGCGGCCCTCCGCGACGTCGTGGCGGTATTTCTTTCCCGAGTAGGTGAAAAACGTCCTGCACTCCTCGTTGACGACCGCGCGGGCCGCACCCGTCGAGGCGTTGACCTCGATCACGCGATACACCTGGTGGCCGCGCTGGTTGTACTCGAAGGTCACCGCCGAGCCGTCCTTGCGCCATTCGAGGCGCGAGAGGTCGTAAGGGTTGGGAAACAGCGCGTTACTGATGACCGTCGCCTTCTTCGTCTCGACCTCGAACAGGACGGGCTGGTCGAGATCGAGCTCGTCGCCCGGCTTGGCGTAAAACCGCGACGAGTGCTTCGGCTGCAACTGGTCTTCCGGCGACGACTCGACGTAGTGCACCAGCCGCCGGTAGCCCGGTCTCATCTTGTAGGCCGCCACTCGCCGCGAATCGGGCGACCACGCCAGGGCATCCAGCTCGTAGCAGTTGCCTTCCGAACCGTCCGTGCTGAGGAGCGTGGCCTTCGTGGTTCCGGTGGGGCGGGTGGCGATGTTGAAGTTGCGGATGAACGCTTCCCACTTCTTGTCCGGCGACAGTTTCGGCTTGTCGCCCGGCTGCGGCGGGCTGCAGGGGGCAGGCGGCTGCCGCGGCTCGAACGCGCCCACCGGGTCGGTGCCCTTGCACGTGTAGTCGGCCAAGCTGCACTTCCAGACCGTCGAGTCCACCCTCGCCTGGATTTCTTTTTCGCCGTCGATGAACGTGAAGACGCTGAACGGCAGCGCGATCGCCGTGTATGGCTTGCCGGACGCCGACGACAGCGCGGCGGCCAGCTTTTCGTGGTCGAAGGCCGGCGCCTTTTGCCCGGTGTCCGCGTCGAAGAGGACGAACTGGTGGCCACCCTTGACTGTCTTGCGATAAGTGAACCGGTTCGTCTTGCCGATCCAGCTGGCCGCGTCCGCCACGTCGATCGCGAGGCCCTGGTACTTCTCCCGCAGGCCCAACGCCCGCTGGTAGTCGGCGACACTGCCCTGGGCGGACACGAGATTCGACAGTCCGACAAGGATCGCGACGACGACCGTTGACGCCAGGCATGGAGTCTGCCGCATGGTATTCTCCCGGAGGCGAAGGGATTCTACCGCTAGTCGGCGATCCTTTGTCCCCCATTTCTGGCAATCTGGACAGATGGCACTTGACCTGCTGGTGTTCGGGCCGCACGCGGACGATCTCGAGATCGGCCTGGGGGGAACGATTGCGCGGCACGCATCCGAAGGGTGGCGCGTCGGCCTGTGCGACCTCACCCGGGGCGAGATGGGCAGCAATGGCACGCCGGAAGAACGGCTGCGCGAAGCAGAGGAGGCGCGGGCGGTCCTTGGCGCCGAGTGGCGCGAGAACCTCGGGTGGCCGGATCGCGGCATCACCGGCGACTCGCGTCAACTGGCCGATGTCGTGCGGCTCGTCCGCCAGTGGCGGCCCCGCGCGGTGGCGCTCCCCTACTGGGACGACCGCCACCCGGATCACGTAGCGGCAAGCCGCGTACTGACCGAAGGCGTGTTCAACGCGCGCCTGCGTCGGTACCCCGGCGGGGGCGACGCCTGGGCGCCCGACTGGGTTTGCTACTACTTCATCAACGATGCCGGCCCCATATCGTTCGCCCTCGACGTCTCGGCGCACTACGACACGAAACGTCGCGCCCTCGCCTGCTATCGGAGCCAGTTCCGGACCGAAGAGGGCGCCGTCGCCACGCGGCTGAACGCGCCGACCTTCTCGCAGCTGATCGAGAGCCGCGACGGACAGTTCGGCGCGCTGGCTGGCGTCGCCTTCGCCGAGGGCGTGGTGGTGAAGGAACCGGTACTCCGGCCCCACCTTTTCAAAGACTGGAGCGCGCGCCCGTGAAGATCGCCGTCATCTGCTACGCGTCGATCGGCGGCAGCGGCATCGTCGCAACCGAACTGGCCAAGTGCCTGGCGGCACGCGGCCACGAAATCCACATCGTGAGCCGCGAGCAGCCGTTCCGCCTGGGTGACGACCAGCCGGGCGTCGTGTTTCATCGCGTGATCACGCCGTCCTACCCGCTGTTTCGCGAGCCGCAGTACGTGTTGTCGCTCTCGACGAAGATCGTCGAGTTGGCGCGGGCCGTCGACCTCGACATCATTCACGCGCACTACGCGATCCCGCACGCGGCCGCCGCCTACCTGGCCCGACAGGTGCTGGCAGGCACCGGCCACTCCCCCGTGCCCCGCATCGTCACGACGCTTCACGGCACGGACATCACGCTGGTCGGCAGCGACCCGTCGTACGCGGAGACCATCGGGTTCTGCATCGATCGGTCGGACGGCGTCACCGCGGTCTCGGAGAGCCTCAAGGCGGACACGTACAGAGGGCTGCCCGTCCGGACGGATATCCGCGTGATCCCGAACTTCCTCGACTGCTCTCTCCACCACCGCGTCGAGACGGGCGACCTGCGCGCACGGCTGGCCGGCCCCAACCGCGCCATCGTGATGCACGTGTCGAACTACCGCCCGGTGAAGCGGATCGACGCCGTTGTCGAAGTGTTCGCGAGAATCCGCAAATCGGTCCCTGCCACACTGGTGATGGTCGGCGACGGCCCGGACCTGCCGCACGGTCTGGCGCTGGCGAAAGACCTGGGCGTCGCGGACGACGTGAAGGCCGTGGGTGAGCAGGGAGACGTGCGTGCGTTCCTCTCGGTCGCCGATCTGTTCCTGCTGCCGTCGGCGACGGAGAGCTTCGGCCTGGCGGCGCTCGAGGCGATGGCGTGCGAAGTGCCGGTGATTGCGTCGCACGTGGGCGGGCTGCCGGAAGTCATCGAGAGCGGGGTCAGCGGCTACCTCCACCCGCCGGACGACCTGGACGGCATGGCGGCCAGCGGGGTCGCGCTGCTGTGCGACGATGAGCTTCATCGACGAATCTCGGCCGCGGGGCAGCAGGTCGTGCGCGGCCGCTACTGCGCGGATCGCATCGTGCCACTGTACGAACAGTTCTACCAGGAGGTACTGAGCCGGCGCCAGGCAGGACTCCCGGAGGCCTGACACCGAAGGTCAGACGCGAAGGCCAGACGCGAAGGTCAGACGCGGAGGTCAGACGCGGAGGTCAGACGCGGCGCGGTCCGGGCCGCCACGTGCTACGCTACCGAACGTGCACATCCCCGACGGGTACCTCAGCCCAACCACCTGCGCCGCGCTCTACGCCGGCGCCGCGCCGTTCTGGTTTGTGGCGATCCGCCGCCTCGAACGGACGCTGCACACGCGGCTGGTGCCCCGGGTGTCGCTCTTTGCGGCCTTCTCGTTCGTCGTGATGATGTTCAACATCCCGCTGCCGGGCGGGACGACGGGGCACGCGGTGGGGATGGCGCTGGCGGCGATCGTGCTCGGGCCGGCGGGCGCGATCCTGGCGATCTCGACGGCGCTGATCATCCAGGCGTTCTTCTTCGGCGACGGCGGCATCACGGCGATCGGCGCGAACTGCTTCAACATGGCGATCGTCGGATCGCTGGTCGCGTTTGTCGTGTACCGCGTGCTGGCGGGACGCGCCCCGCTCGACTCGCCGCGTCGGGTTGTCGCGGCCGGCCTCGCGGGCTACGTGGCGATCAACGCCGCCGCCCTGGTGACGGCCATCGAGTTCGGCCTGCAGCCCCTGTTCTTCCGGGACGCGTCGGGCGCGCCGCTCTACTGTCCCTATCCGCTCAGCGTCGCGGTTCCGGCGATGATGATCGGCCACCTGACGATCGCCGGGATCGCCGAGCTCGTGCTGACCGGTGGCGTAGTGGCGTTCCTGCAGCGCACGGATCCGGCGCTCCTGGCGGCGACCGCTGGACGGGGCGTCATGGCACCCGCAGGGAACTCCGCAGTGGCGTCTGGTGGGCTTCGACCGCTTTGGATCACGCTCGGCGTGCTGCTGATGCTGACGCCACTCGGCCTGCTGGCGGGCGGCGCGGCGTGGGGCGAATGGCAGGCGTCCGACTTCTCCGACCCGGCTTCACGCCAGGTGATCGCGGCGGTCTCGCTCGGTCAGCCGCCGCCAGCGACGCCACCGCGAGGCCTCGAGCGACTCTCGTCCGTCTGGACGGCCCCGCTCCGGGACTACGCCCCCCCGTTTCTCCGGAGCGCGCCCGTCGGGTACGCGCTCTCGGCGATGTTCGGCGCCGGACTCGTGATCCTGGCGATCACCGGCATTGCGGCACTTCTCCGCGTCAGGCAGCGGGCGGGAACCGCCGACGACACGGTGAGCCTGTGAGCGGGAACGTGCGCCCCCGCGGCGGGTTTGCCGAGCGCACCGTGAACGGCCTGCTCGAGGCGATGGAACGCGCGATGCTGGCGGAGACCAACGCCGCCGGCTCGGGCTGGCTGCAGCGGCTCGACCCGCGGGTCAAGCTCGCGGGCCTGCTCTCGCTCGTCACGGCCGTGGCGATGTCGCACCGGGCGGAGGTCATCGCGGCGTTGTTCGGCGTCGGAATAGCGATGGCAGTCGCATCGCGCCTCCCGCTCAGTACGCTGCTGTCGGGCGTCTCTCTTGCCACCGTCGCCTTCTCGTCGGCGCTGGCGCTGCCCGCAATCTTCCTGACGCCCGGACGGACCGTGGGCACGGTCCCCGTCGTCGGCTGGACCATCACCGCGCAAGGCCTGACGACGGCCGGCTACCTGGTCCTGCGGGTTGCGGCCACCACGACGCTCGGGTTTCTCCTGGTCTTCAGCACGCGCTGGGCTCACGTGCTCAAGGCGTTGCGCGCCTTCCGCGTCCCGATCGTGTTCGTCGTGATCCTCGGGATGACCTACCGGTACATCCTGCTGCTGCTCGAGGCGGCGCGCGACATGTTCGACGCGCGGCGCAGCCGCACGGTCGGCCCGCTGACGGGCGGGGAGCGACGCCGGCTGGTCACGCAGGGCGCGGGCGTGCTGCTGGCGAAGAGCCTGCACCTGTCCGGGGAGGTCTTCCTGGCGATGCAAGCTCGCGGGTTTCGCGGGGAAGTGTATCTGCTGGACGACTTCGTGATGGCGCGCGCCGACTGGATCGCCCTCGCGTCGTGCGCGGGGGTGGCGTTAGCCGCGGTGTGGGCTGGCCGATGACCCTCTTCGAGATCGAATCGCTCACCTATCGGTTCAACCTGATCACGGCGCTCGACGGACTGTCGATGACGATCCCGGCCGGCACGCGCATCGGGCTGATCGGCGCCAACGGGTCGGGCAAGTCCACGCTGTTGCGAATCCTCGACGGCCTGTACTTCGCGGAGTCGGGGGTCGTCCGCTTTCTCGGCGACGCGTTGACAGAAGCGCGGTTCGGCGACGACGAGTTCGCCTACGGGTTCCGGCGCCGGGTGGGCATGCTCTTCCAGAATCCCGACGCGCAGCTGTTCAACGCCACGGTCTTCGACGAGGTGGCGTTCGGTCCGCTGCAACTCAAGTGGTCGGCGGCCGACGTGCGCGCCCGCGTCATGGACACGCTCGATCGCCTGCGCCTCGCGCACCTCGAGCACCGGGTACCCCAGCGGCTGTCGGGCGGCGAGAAGAAACGCGTGGCGCTGGCGAGCGTGCTCGTGATGGACCCCGACGTGCTGCTCCTCGACGAGCCGACGGACGCGCTCGACCCGCGCAGCCAGAGTCAGCTGATCGACCTGCTCATGGGCTGGGCAGACGGGTCGAAATCGGTCATCACAGCCACGCACCACCTGGGCATCCTCGGGGACATTGCCGACCGCTGCTTCGTCCTGGATCGCGGACGCCTGGTGGCCGATCGGACACCAGCCGACATTCTGCAGGACCAGGACCTCCTCGACCGCACCAACCTGATCCACGTCCACCGCCACCGCCACGACGAAGGACACGTTCACTCTCACCCGCACCTGCACGGCCTGTAGATGCCCGGGCGACCAGCCGGTCGCCCCTACGGCGTCTCCACCGATCCCTCATCGTCAGCACCGACCCCTCTGCGTCAGTTCCGACC
>JANYLG010000040.1 GCA_025363775.1 Acidobacteriota bacterium
CTGATCGAGACGGTGTGGCGCGGGCCTTCAGGCCCGCGGTCTCCCTCGTCGCCGTCGTTCCTCGATCAGTTCGCGCCAGAGGCGCAGCCGGAACAGGAACAGGTCCCGGAACGCACGGAGGATGACCCTCAGGTTCGCTCCCGTCGGGTGGCCTGCCCTCCTCGGGAGATGCGTCACCGCGACGTCGGCGATGACGAAGCCGCGCGCCCGCGCCCCGGCCAGCAGCTCGGTGTCGATCGTCGCCCCATTCGACTGGGTGTGCACGTGCTGCAACAGGTCGCGGCGGAAGAGCTTGAAGCCGCAGTCGATGTCGCGGCACAACCGGCCGAACAGCGTGGCGACGACGAGGTTCCACCCGAACGCGTTCACCTTCCGGAGGAACGCGTCCTGGCGATTGGCACGGTAGCCGCTGACGATATCCGCGTCGCCCGCCCGCTCGATGAGCCGTCGGAGTTCGGTCGGGTCGAACTGGTTGTCGCCGGGCAGGAACGCAATCCAGTCGTGCCTCGCGGCGTCGAATCCGGCCCGGAGCGAACCGCCATAGCCCCGGTTCGGCATGTGCTCGACCAGCCTCAGGTGAGGCACACGCGGAACAAGATCCCGAATGACCTGCCCCGTGCGGTCGCCGCTCCCGTCGTTGACCGCGATGATCTCGTAGTCGATGCCGAGCGATTGGACTGCGGCAAAGACGCGCTCGATCGTCGCGGCCACGGAGCCTTCTTCGTTGTACGCGGGGATGACGACGGACAGCCCCGACAACGTCCTGGTCTGACCCGGAGTCCCACCGGGAGCGGCAAATCGGTGGGAGGGCGTCACTGTCTCCCCGGGAACTCGTTCACGATCACGACAATCAGGTTGATCAGTGCGTCGAGGTCGCGGCCGTCGATGAGCTCGACGGGAGAGTGCGAGTAGCGTCCCGGCCACGAGATCGGCACGACGATGCTGCCGTATTTGCTGAACTGGGAGCCGTCGTTCCCGCCGCTCGTGACGCCGACCGTCGTGGGGACCTGGCGCGCTCCCGCGAGCGCGCGAATCCGCGCCACCGTCTCGGGCGGCGTGATGCTGCTGTTGTCCACGGCGCGCAGGACGGCGCCGGTGCCGAGCGGGATGTGCGCCATTCGCTGCGGGTCCACCGGCGAGTCGGAGGACACAAAGGTATCGACCGCGAACGCGTAGGCCGGGTGCAGTCGCTCGGCCAGCGCGCCCGACCCGGCGAGGCCCGTCTCTTCCTCGACGACCCAGGCGAACGTGACGCGGTTCGTGACCTTCGCCGGGTCGATTTTCTCGAGCGCCGCCAGCAGCGCGGCGCACCCCGCCCGGTCGTCGATCGCGCGGGCCGATCCGCGCGATCCGGCGAGCCGCACAAACTCCTTCCGGACCGTCGCCGTGTCGCCCTTGACGATGCCCAGCGCCTCGGTCTGCTGCCGGCTGGTGGTCCCGAAGTCGAGCAGGACCTCCTCGGCTTTCGGTTGTGTCTCGGCGGCCCGCAGGTAATTCGGACGCGGCGCCACGATCGCGGGAACCTGGCCCCGGGCCGTGTGCACGAGTACCGGGTGCGCCTCCAGCAAGCTGTCGAAGAAGCCGCCGCGCTTGCGCACCGTGGCCGTCCCGTCGTCCTGGATGCTGACGATCTCGTAGCCGAGTTCGTCGGTGTGAGCCACGAAGAGAACCTGCTGTCCGCCCTGACCGAACGACACCGTCAGGTTGCCCTTCGCATCGACCTCCGGCCTCGCCCACCTGGGAAGGCGTGTGGCCACGGCCTCCCGCACGGCCGATTCATGGCCGGAGACACCGTAGGTGGCGATGAGCGCGTCGAGGTGCGCGAATATGTCCGGCCGGTTCTCGTGCGGGCGGCCGGCCACGCGTCCCGAGACGGCTGTGCCCTTCGGCAGCCCGGCCATCTCGGCGAGCAACGCGGTGACCGCGGACAGGTCGTCGTCCTGGACCGTCTCGACTGGCGTCTGCGCGAACAGCGTCGGGATCGCCAGCGTCTGGACCGTGGCGCGACGCCACGCGTTCGTACCGCGGAGAGCCGGAACGGTCTGAATCGCCAGGCCAGCCTGGCGCGCGCGATCGATCAACGCCGCGTCGGTTTCTGGCACGACCGGGCCGCCGCCCAGGCGACCGAGCGCGCCTTTCGCATCGGTCGTGTCACGCCCCGGCGCGCCGCGACTGAGGAGGACCACCAGGTCCGGGTCCGTGGTCTGGCCAAGCCGCGCGAGGCCACGGTCGCCAAACAACCCTTGGGCGACCCAGGCGATCGTGAGCGTGCCGGTGACGGTGGGCGGCTGTTTCAGGCCCGCCAACAGGTTGACGAGTGCGAGCGCGCCGCCCCGCGCCTGGGCCGCCACGCCGGCGGTTCGTCCCCCGGCCAGCCGCTGGACACGCTCGCGGAGGGCGACGGTGTCGAGCAACCTGATCCCGAGTTTCTCGACGTCTGCGCGCGAGCTGGCGCCGACGTCCACCCAAAGGTCGTCGAGTCCCTTGATCGCGGTGGACGTGTCGCGGCCGCGCTGCAGGTGGCTCGAGGCCGTCGCCACGATGCCCGGAACGTGGGTGGACACCTTCCACGCTGCCGGACCGTTGCCGACGGGCGCGGTCACGCCAGTCGTGCGGATGACCACCGGCTGTCCGTAGACGAACTGGTCGAACAGGCGGTAGCTGGCCCCGGTGGACACCCGGGTGAGTCGCAGGAAGCCATCGTCCGTGACGCCCGAGACCAAATAGCCGTCCTCGTCGATGGTCGCGGCGATCAGTAGATGCGGCTGGCCCTGTCCGATCGTCAGCACCAGGTTGCCGACCTCGTCAACCTTTGGCGTGGCCCACGTGGGCAGCATCCCGGCGACGGCCTGCCGCACGTCAGACTCGAAGCCCGACACGCCCTGGGCCTGGATCAGCGCGGCAAGCCGGTCGTCCGCCGCCGCCGATGCGACGCCGGGAGCACAGAGGGCCAGGAATGACAAAACAGCGAGAACTCGACGACACGTTGGCATGACCGGTATCTCCAGGAGGACAGTCGGGGATCATATCAGGAGGAAGGGCGGATACCCAGTCCGCCGCTGCTCCCCGTGTTTTGTTACGATAGGCACGTGCTTGAATCCACGACTTTGGTTCGCGTGTCCACGCGTCGTCTGGCGGCGATCGCTCTCGCGCTAGCCGCCTGCTTCCCATTCCCATATCAGGTTGCCGCCCAGGGCGACCCGGTGAAGTGGTCTGCGAGTACGAAAGCGACGAAGGTGCCGCCGGGCGGCACCTTCGAGGTCCAGGCCCTCGCGCAGATCGCCGAGGGGTGGCACCTCTATTCGCTCACCCAGCCGCCGCCGCCCATCGCGACCAGAATCACCCTGACGCCAGGGCAGCCGTTCAGCCTGGGCGGCAGTATCGCCGCGCCGTCACCGCACACGGCCTTCGATCAGAGCTTCGGCATCGGCACCGAGTTCTACGCGGAGAGCGCGGCATTCTCGGTGCCCGTGAAGGCGGCGGTTGACGCGCCCGCGGGGAAAACGAAGGCTCGGGTGCAGGCGTACTTCCAGACCTGCAACGACCAGTTCTGCCTGCCGCCGAAGAGGGTGACGATGGAGGTGGCGATTGAGATCTCCGGCGCGCCGGTGGCTGGGACCCCAGCATCCGCGCCGGCCGCGACGCCCGCCACCGCGGCTCCGCCGGCTGCCACTCCGTCCCCGGCCGGCCTGCCCGCCGCCGTGGTTGCCGCTGGAGGGGCTGCGCCTTCCGCGTCCACTCCGCGGACTCCCGCGGGCGCCGCAGCGGCCGCGTCGTCTGCCGCCACGCCGACGGTGCCGACGCAGGGCCAGGGATCGCTCTGGTCGTTCATCTGGCTGGCGATGACCGTCGGTGCGCTGTCGCTGCTGACGCCGTGCGTGTTCCCGATGGTGCCGATCACGGTCTCCTACTTCACGAACCACGCGGCGGGTAGCCGCGGCAAGGCGGTGGAGCAGGCGGTGATCTACATGCTCGGCATCATCCTGACGTTCACCGCGCTCGGCATGGCCATGGCGCTGCTGCTCGGCGCGACCAGCCTGAACCGGTTTGCGGCGAACCCGTGGATCAACATCCTCATCACAGGCATTTTCCTCGCCTTCGCGCTCAGCCTGTTCGGTGTGTTCGACCTCGGCGTGCCGCCGGCGCTGGTCAACAAGCTCGATTCCCTGACGCGGCGGCAGGGCGGTAGCCAGACGCTGGCGACGTTGCTGATGGGGCTGACCTTCACGCTCACGTCGTTCACCTGCACGGCGCCGTTCATCGGCACGCTGCTGGTGATGGCGGCGGGAGGCGATTGGCAATGGCCGCTGGTCGGGATGCTCGCGTTTTCGACGGTGTTTGCACTGCCGTTCTTCCTCCTCGCGCTGATGCCGCAGTGGATGGCGTCGCTGCCGAAGTCAGGCGGCTGGCTGAACTCGGTGAAGGTGCTGATGGCCTTCCTCGAGGTGGCCGCCGCGACGAAGTTCCTGTCCAACGTCGATCTCGTCTGGGGCTGGGGGATCTTCACGCACGACGTCGTCCTCGCCACGTGGGTGGTCATCTTCGTGATGATGGCGCTCTACGTGCTCGGGCTGTTCCGCTTCGCGCACGATGCGCCCGTCAAGCACGTGGGCATCACGCGGCTGACGACCTCGCTCGTGTGCGGCACGATTGGGTTGTGGCTGATGACGGGGTTGGTCGGCAAGCCGCTGGGCGAACTGGAGGCGTTCCTGCCTCCGCCGCCCGAGTCGCTCGAGTCGGGCGTGTCCACGGTCGCCGGCTCGAACGAGCCGTCGTGGATCATGAACGACTACGAGCGGGCGCTGGCGACGGCGAAGCGGGAAGGGAAGCGCGTGTTCATCGACTTCACCGGCTACACCTGCACGAACTGCCGGTGGATGGAAGCGAACATGTTCGCGCGCGAAGAAGTGCGCCGCGAACTCACCGGCTTCGTGCGCGTGCGGCTCTACACCGACGGCGAGGGCGGCGTCTTCCAGGGACAGCAGCAGTTGCAGCAGGACAAGTACAGGACGGTCGCGCTGCCGTTCTACGCGGTGGTCAACGCCGACGGCAGCCCGGTCGTCAGCTTCCCCGGCCTGACCCGCGATGCGGCGCAGTTCGTGGCGTTCCTGAAACAGGGGCAGAGGACGGTCAGCCGGTAGAGGCGGGTGTGAAACCCGCCCCGACAGCTGTTTTCAGACGTGCCAGGTTCGTTCATAATGCCGAGTCATGCCCCGCATCCTCCTCGGCCTCGATGTCGGCAGTTCGTTCGTCAAGGCGGCGCTCGTTGACGCTGACACCGGAGCGCTCGTCGCGCAGGCGTCGGCGCCGTCCTGCGAGATGGCCATAGCCGCGCCGCAGCCCGGTTGGGCCGAGCAGGACCCGGCCGAATGGTGGCGCAACGCGGTCGCAGCCGTTCGCAACGCGGTTCAGCGCGCGGGCGTCCCAGGCACGCACGTGAGTGCCGTCGGCATCTCGTACCAGATGCACGGCCTGGTGGTGGTCGATAAGCACCAGCACGTGCTGCGGCCCGCGATCATCTGGTGCGATGGCCGGGCGGTCGAGATCGGACAGCGCGCGTTCGACGAGATCGGACGCCTCTCCTGCCTCGCGCGGCTGCTCAATTCCCCTGGTAACTTCACCGCCTCGAAGCTGCGATGGGTCAAGGAGCACGAGCCCGACCGGTTCGAGGCCATCGACAAACTGATGCTCCCGGGCGACTACCTTGCCATGCGGCTCACGGGTCGCATCGCGACCACCGCGTCGGGCCTCTCGGAAGGCATCTTCTGGGATTTCTTCGACGGCCGAGTCTCCGAGGACGTACTCGACGTCTACGGCTTGTCGCCCGCGCTCATTCCTGAGATCGTCCCGACGTTCGGCCACCAGGGAGAAGTGACGGCCGCGGCCGCGAATGAGCTGGGGATTTCGGCGGGCACCCCCGTTGCCTACCGCGCCGGTGACCAACCGAACAACGCGTTCTCGTTGAACGTCCTCGAGCCCGGGGAAGTGGCCGCAACTGCGGGAACGTCGGGCGTCGTATACGGCGTGGGCGATCAGGCGCGGTGGGATAACGACTCGCGCGTCAATACCTTCCTTCATGTCAATCATCGGCCGGACGCACCGCGCTACGGCGTGCTCCTGTGCGTCAACGGAACCGGATCGCTCAACAGTTGGGTGAAGCGGACGGTGGGGGAGGGGTTGACGTACGACGAGATGAACCGCGCCGCGCTCGAGGCGCCGATCGGGTCGGACGGGATTCTCGTGTTCCCGTTCGGAAACGGCGCCGAGCGGACGCTTGGCAATCGCGACCTCGGCGCGTCGGTGCATGGCCTGTCGTTCAACCGGCACACGCGGTCGCACCTGTTCCGGGCGGCGCAGGAAGGGATCGTCTTCGCGCTGAACTACGGCATCGACATCATGCGCGAGATGGGGGTCGACGTCCGCGCGGTGCGCGCCGGCCGCGCCAACATGTTCCTGAGCCCGCTGTTCGCGCGTGCATTCGCCGATACGTCCGGCGCGGTGGTGGAGTTGTACGACACCGACGGGGCGCAGGGCGCCGCCCGCGCCGCCGGTGTCGGCGCCGGGATCTTTCCGACGATGCGCGACGCGTTCGCCGGCCTGCGTGCCTGCAACCGCCTCGAGCCTGACGCGACGACATCCGCCCGGTATCGTGAGGCCTACGCCCGCTGGCTCGACGCGCTGTCCCGGCGGATGCACGAAATGTAGCGCGGGGCGTACAGGTATAGCTCGGGACGCGCAGGCGTGGCGCGGGACGCGCAGGTGTGGCGCGGGACGCGCAGGTGTGGCGCGGGACGCGCAGGTGTGGCGCGGGGCGTACAGGTGTGGCGCGGGGCGTACAGGTGTGGCGCGGGGC
>JANYLG010000046.1 GCA_025363775.1 Acidobacteriota bacterium
GGCACCCGCCGCCAAGCGGGCGCGCTGTCATTGAATCTCAGCGCCGGATGATGACGCGTTTTCTACTTTTCCACCACTATCGAGACACTACCCCTGTCTCCCGACCCCTCTGTCTCCTGTTTCCCGACCCCTGTCTCCTGCCTCCCGATTCCTGTGTCCTGCCTCCCGACCCCTGTGTCCTGTCTCCCGACCCCTGTGTCCTGTCTCCCGACCTCTGTCTCCTGTCTCCCGACCCCTTGTCTCCTGTTTCCCGACCCCTGTGTCCTGTCTCCCGACCTCTGTCTCCCGACTCCCGCCCCCTGTCTCGTGAATCCAGTCAAGATCGCCGCACAAATGACGATTATCGAAAGGGGTAGGTTCTTCGGCCTGCGGGGGCGTTCGTGCATCGATCCCAGTTGACTCACTTCGCCGTGTTTTCGTTGGCCACGCTGGCTGTGTTGACCGCCGCAGTCATCGCGCCCTTCCATGCCGGCTGGGCCCCGTTCGCCGGTGCCGCGGCCGCAGTCATCGCGCTGGTCAGCGTGCTGCTCCTCTATCGTGTCGTCACCACTCAGGCGCGGCTCGTCCAGCGGCAACTCGAGTCGGAGCGCGCCCTTGCCGAGCGCTACCAGGAGCTGTTCGAGAACGCGAGCGACATGGTCTACACGCTCGACCTCGAGGGACGCCTGACGTCGCTGAACAGGGCCGGAGAGGAGCTCTCTGGCTTCCGGCTCGCCGAGAAGGATGGTCTCACCATCTTCGACCTCGTCGCGCCCGGTGCGCAGGAGGTCGCGCAGCGCCTGATGCTCAACGTCGTCCGCGGCGGCGTTCCGGTGCGGGGCGAACTGGAGTTCCGCACCGCGCGCGGCACGCACCTCGTCGTGGAGATCGTCGAGCGGATCATCAAGCGCCAGGGGCGTCCGGTGGGGGTCCACGGCATCGCCCGCGACGTGACCGCGCACAAGCGCGCCGAGATCGACATGCGGAACGCGCGCGAGGCGGCCGAGGCCGCCAGCCGCTCCAAGAGCCAGTTCCTCGCGAACATGAGCCACGAGATCCGCACGCCGATGAACGGCATCGTCGGCATGACGGACCTCGCGCTCGATACGGAGCTGACGACCGAGCAGCGCGAGTACCTGGTGACCGTCAAGTCGTGCGCCGAGGCGCTGCTGCGCCTGATCGAGGACGTGCTCGACTTCTCGAAAATCGAAGCCGGGAAGCTCAGCCTCGACCCGATCGACTTCCCGCTCCGGCAGGCGGTCGAGGACATCCGGAAAATGTTAGGGCTGCGAGCGGCCGAGAAGGGGATCGCGCTCGCGTTCCACGTGGGCGCCGACGTGCCAGCCCGGCTGGTGGGCGACCCGGGCCGGCTGCGACAGGTGCTCGTGAACCTGGTGGGCAACGCACTCAAGTTCACCCCGCAGGGGCGGGTCGATCTGAATGTTGACCTGGTGGCCTCAGGCGACGATGGGACCCGGATCCGTTTTGCGGTGACGGACACGGGGATCGGCATTCCAGCCGACAAGGCGCGGATGATCTTCGACGCGTTCTCACAGGCCGACGAGTCCACGGCGCGGCGGTTCGGCGGCACCGGCCTCGGGCTCACCATCTCCGCGCGCCTGACGAAGATGATGGGCGGGACCCTGGAGGTCGAGAGCGAGCCTGGGAAGGGCAGCCGGTTCTTCTTCACCGCCAGGTTCCACCCAAGCCCGCTCACCCGGTTGGCGCGTCAGCCCGAGGTGGAGACGCGTCCCGCCGAACTGCCCGCGCCCGCCCTCGGAGGCGGATTGCGGGTGCTGCTGGTGGAAGACAACCTGGTCAACCAGCGGCTCATCGAACGCCTGCTGCAGAAGCGGGGTCACGCGGTCGTGCTGGCGGGCGACGGCGAACAGGCCATTGCCGCCGCGGCGCGCGAGCGGTTCGACGTGATTCTGATGGATGTCCAGATGCCGGGGATCGACGGATTCGAGGCGACCACCGGGATTCGCGCGCTGGAGCAGGGGACCCTCAGACGCACGCCGATCGTCGCCATCACCGCGCACGCGATGGCCGGCGACCGCGAACGCTGCCTCGAAGCGGGAATGGACGCCTACATCTCAAAGCCCGTCCGTGCCTACGAACTGTATGCCGCGGTGGAAACGCTGGCCCGGCGCAGGCCGGCCGCCGTCCCCGCCGTCGCGCCTACGGGCGCGGCGGACGTCGCTGGCGCCGCGCCCGCCGCGGCCGCGTCCAGATAGCCCTTCCGTGTATCCTTGCCGCACCGGCCCTGGTCTGATACTCCAGGAGGTCTCATGCGCCGTGCCCTGCTCGCCTTGTCCGGCATCGTCATCTGCGCCGGGTTGGTGACCGCTCTCGCGGCCAACGCCCGGTTTCTGCAGGAACGCGTGCCGGGCACCATCCGCGTCCGCGTGACGCTCGTGCCAATCGATATCATCGTGACAGACAAGGACGATCGGCCGGTGACCAACCTGCGGCAGGAAGATTTCACGGTCATCGAGGACGGCGTGCGCCAGAACATCGCGCACTTCTCCTTCCAGGCGCTGACCGCGATCCCTGTCGATCCGTCCGCGCCGACCAAAGCCCTCCTTCGCAAGATTCCCGTCGCCGAGCTCACGCCCGAGACGCGGCGCACCTTTCTCATCGTCCTCGGCCGCGGTCGCCTCCAGCATCCGTCGCGCGGGATCGACGGGCTGCTGACGTTCGTCCGCAAGGACCTGCTGCCCCAGGATCTCGTGGCCGTGCTCGCGTACAACCGCGCGACCGATTTCACGACCGACCACGAGAAGGTGGCGCAGGTGCTGGAGCGCTTCCGGAAGTACCACGAGGGGATCGAGTCGAAGATGGCGCTGCACTTCAGCGGCCTGGGCGCGATTTACGGCGGCCGCGACATCCCCAAATCGCTACAGCCCGAGATCGCGAAGGTGTTCGACGCGTCCGGCGCGATCGGCTCGCGCCAGGTCCCGCCGGGAGGCGTGGCCGATGGCGGTCAGATGACCGTCGACACGCGCGAGGTGACCGACACGCTGCAACGGGCCGCGACCCGCGAGGCCGCGGGCGACTCGCTCAGCCCGCTGGAACGGGTGCAGGCCGACGCGCTGACCGATCTTCCGTTCGACGAGTTCGTGTCGGCCAATCGCCAGACGATGCAGGATCTCCAGAACCTGTACACGGCGATTGAGTACCTGCGGTATATGGAGGGGGAGAAGCACCTGCTGTTCTTTACGGAGAACGGATTGTTTCTGCCGCGCCTCGACAATGACCAGAGCCTGGCGGCGATGGCCAACGATGCGCGGGTGACCATCGACACGTTCCAGACCGGTGGCGTGGCGATGTCGAACGCGATGTCCGCGCAGTTCTCCGGACTCGGCGCCGAGTCGTCCCGGATACCCGGGCGCGGTGGCGCGCGCGGCGGGGGGGGCGGTCGTGGAGGAGCGATGGGCGGCGGCGGTGGGCGCGGTGGCCAGCCCGCGAGCTTCAGCCAGATGTTCGCGCTCGCAAGCCTGCGCAACATCTCGCGGTTGACCGGCGGGCGCTCGTCGATTCACGCGAGCGTCCCCGACGCGTTGTCGCGGCTGAACGAAGTGACCAGGTCCGAGTACCTGCTCGGCTACTATCCGACGAACGGCGACTGGAACGGCAAATACCGGAAGCTCACGGTGCGGGTGAACCGGCCCGACCTCAAGCTCTACTATCGACGCGGCTACTACGGGCGCCAGTCGCTGCAGCCGTTCGACCGCAAGGCGTTCCTCTCCTATAGCCGCATCTCCTCGGCGGCGCAGTACGAAGAAGAAGTGAAAGACATCGGCGTCCAGGTCCGGGTGCACGTGGTACCGACGGCCTCCGGCGACGGCCGGGAGGTGCAGGTGGACGTGGTCCTGCAGGCCCCGAAGATCCCGTTCACCGAAGGTGGCGGGCGACACGTGGCCAGCGTGCAGGTCGTGACGTTCTATGGTGACAGCCGCGGCCGGTTCCTGGGGGAATCGTGGCAGCAATTGGATCTGAACCTACGCGAGGAGACCTGGCAGAGGGTGCAGAAGGACGGGATTCCGTTCTCGACCCGCGTCCCGTACCAAGTGCCGGACCAGACCTTCAAGGTCGTGGTTTACAGCTACGACGCCGACAAGGTCGGGAGCGTCACGACGCGGCTGCGATAATAATCACCAAGGGCTGCCAGCCAGTTCAGTCCATTGAGGTATCATGGCAAATGGGTTCTGACCAACTTTTCTCAATGGAGAGGGCCATGCTGATCAGCAAGAAACTCAACGCCGCGTTCAACGACGAGATCGGCCTCGAGCTGTTTGCCTCCAACCAATACCTGAACATGGGCGCGTACCTGGATGGTCTGGCGCTCAAGAAGCTCGCCGCCATGTTCTATAAGCAGGCCGACGAGGAACGCGGCCACGCGCTGAAGTTCGTGAAGTATCTTTGTGACGTGGGCGGAACCGTCGTGATCCCGACAATCAAGGCGCCGACGCCGACCTTCACGTCGGTGGAGGCCGTGATACAGAACTCGCTGGAGTGGGAGACCGAGGTCACCAATCGCATCAACGCGATGATGACGATGGCCATCGAGCAGAAGGACTACGCGGCGCAGGACTTCCTGCGGTGGTTCGTGACCGAGCAGGTCGAGGAAATGGCCACGATGGACAACCTGCTGAAGGTGGTCAAGGCCGCAGGTGAGCGCTCGCTGATCATGGTCGAGGCGTACCTGGCACACCTGGGCTGAGTGGCTCGTCTCACACATACGGCTGCATTCGGCCGTCGGGGATCTTCGCTGTGGTGCGCGGCCGGTGAACCGGCCGTTACCACCGGACCCACGACCGACCCTGCGGCATGAACGGCCACGGCGTAGCGAGCAGGATCGCCAGCAGGGCCAATCCATACCAGATCACCGCGCGCTTGCCTGGTGCGGCCCCTGCGCCGCGCGGACGTCCGATGTGTGCGGCCGCCACGGCCAGGATCATCAGGGCCGGGTGTTCGACCGTCCAGTAGCGCCAGCCGCTGTTCTTCATGGTGCCCGCCATGTCCTGCATCGCCACCACGGTGATCGGGCTGAGCACCACGTACAGCAGGAGGCCGGCCAGCAACTGGATGTCCAGCACCATCGAGAACAGCAGGCCCGGCAGCGCCGCGGCGCGGCTGACGGCTGCCTGGCGTGACGGCAGCACGCTCACCACCGCCCAGATGCCGAGCAGGATTACCATCCATCGCAGGAACGAGTGAATGGTCAGGATGACGGGATACATCTTGGTATTGTAGCCCTGATGCGGCGGGACGCTGACGTCACGTCCCGTGGCCGCGCGGGAACGCGCCAGGGGACACGCGCCATGGGAACTCGGGCGCGAACGCCCACCATACGCTACACTTGCCCGGATGAATCTCCGGTCGCTCTTCTTGCCCGAGCCGAGGCGTCGTCTGCCCTACGCACGAGCCTGGAATGTTGGTGCGCGCACCGTGCACCTGGCTGCCACCGGCACCCTGCTCGGCGGGCATGTGTTCGGCGTGGCTGCCGACACGTTGTGGCTGTGGCTGTGGGTGGCCATGGCGAGCGGCGCGGTGATGCTGGCCGTCGAGCTCTACACGTCGTTCGACTGGCTGGCACAGGTGGGCGGGTTGGCGGTGGTGCTGAAACTGGCCCTGCTGTGCGTGATTCCTTTCGCGTGGTCCGAGCGCGTACCGATCCTGTTCGTGGTGGTCGTGATCGCCGGTGTGGGCGCCCACATGCCCGGCCGATTCCGCCACTACTCGCTGCTGTACCGTGGGGTCAGGTCTTGAAATCTCACTTTTTCAGACCTGAACCCTCCGGCGGCGCTACCCTTCGACTCAGCCGTGTTGCGCATGTCCCGGCCTGTCAGCCAGGTCATTCCACAGGCGAAACGAACTGCGGGGATGCGCAACACATGTGAGCTCAGGGTTCAGCGCCGCCGAACGACATGCGCGGCGACCTGCTCGACCGCCCAGCCGGACGAGATCAGCATGCGCTCCAGCGCAAGACGGCGTCGGGACATGGTCACCGCGTCAGTGAACCGCTGGGTAATGGAGCCGCCACCCGGTGTGCTGAGAACCAGAGCGAACCCGGAACGCTCGTGGTGATGTTCGCAGCAGAGGCGCTCGGGGCCGCGCGTGAAAGTAGAAGCCGACACGTCATTGTCATCGGCATCCGGTTCTGGAACTTGAATCGTTGCCGCAGAACAATCTTCGCTTGCGGCCGTGTGCAGAAGGCGCACGCGGAGAAGGCGGGAAGGCGGACAGGCGGGAAGGCGAATAGGCGGAACGAGCCTGCCGGACTGGCGCCGGCGGGCGCAGGCGGAGAAGGGTGAACTCATGGGACCTGGACGCGGATCAACTTACGCGCTGGCGGCCGTGCTCGACGGCTTGATGGACCGCTACAAGACGCACGTGCCGGACGTCGGCGCCATTGTTGCGGCCATGGTGCGCAATGGCCTGATCGCGCGCACCGCTGACATCGACAACGATCACATCGCGTTCCGGACGCTGGGCGTGACGCCCCTCGGGATCGCGTCGCTCGAGAAGGTGTTCCTCCACTACGGCTACGCACGCCGCGACCGCTACGACTTCCCGGCCAAGAAGGTGACGGCGCACTGGTATGCGCCGCCAGAGCCGTCGTTTCCGCGCATCTTCATCAGCGAACTGCGCGTACACGATCTCTCGACCGAGGCCCAGGCCATTATCCGGTCCTACACCGATTCGGTCGCCACGGACCCGGTCGATGCCCTGGCTCTCGATTCGGCCGCCAACGTCGTCGCCTTCCTTCATGCGCCGCTCTGGCGAACGCCGACGTGGGCGGACTACCAGCGCCTGCAGCAGGAAAGCGAGTTCGCGGCGTGGGTCATCTTCAACCGCTACTACCTGAACCACTTCACGATCTCGATCCACCACCTGCCCGACGCCTGGAACACGCTCGAGGCGTTCAACCGGTTCCTCGAGTCGAACGGCTTCACGCTGAATGACTCGGGCGGCAAGGCCAAGGTCAGCGGGGACGGCAAGCTGCTTCAGAGCAGCACCGTGGCCGCCATGGTGGATGCGCCCTTCGATGACGAGCGGGGAGGGAGCGAAGTGCACCGGATCCCGGGCTCCTACGTGGAGTTCGCGGAGCGCCGGGTGCTGGACGCGTTTGCCCACCTGCCGGCCGGCGAGATTCGCCGCGAGCACCGCCGCGAAGGGTTCGAGGCCGCCAACGCCGATCTCATCTTCGAGAGCACCAACACGGCCCAGGCGACGCGCCGGACATCTGCTCGATGAGGTAGGGCGAGAATCCACTCAGGTCGCCAGGCCCGCCTGTCGCACTCACGGCCAGAGTAGCCACCTATCCTTGAACAGTCGGGGACTCTCTTGGAGAGGATTTTACACCGGGCGCCGCCGCGCGGCTGAACCCCGGCCACCATCGTCAGTTCCGTTGTGGGGCACAATGGTCGCTCCAGGAGGCGCCGTGTCGAAGCCACAGCCGCGAGACGCGTTCAGATCCCCAAGATTTTCGCAGCCACCCACGTTCATGCGGTTGCCATACCGCACGGACCTGACCGGCGTGGACGTCGCGCTCGTCGGCATTCCGTTTGACAGCGGGACATCGTACCGCCCCGGCGCGCGCCTTGGGCCGAGAGAGGTCCGCGCGCAGTCCTCGTTGATCCGCCCGTTCAGCCACTTCCAGCAGGTCGCGCCGTTCGACCGCCTCACCGTCGTCGATGCGGGCGACGTGGATACGTCGCCCTTGAGCCTCGACCTGGCCCACGAGTCGATCGAGACGCACATCGGGGGCATCGTCGCCGCCGGTGCACTGCCGCTGGCTATCGGCGGCGATCACAGCATTTCGCTGCCGGTGCTGCGCACGCTGGCGCGCAAGCACGGCCCGGTCGGGCTCGTGCAGTTCGACTCGCACATCGACACCTGGGACGGGGACTTCGGATCGAAGCTATTCCATGGGTCGTCGTTCTACTACGCCGTCACCGAGGGGCTTGTCGATCCGCGCCGGTTCGTGCAGGTCGGCATTCGCGGCCCGATGTACGGCCCGGATGACTTCGCGTTCCAGCGCAAGCATCGCGTCACCGTGCTGGACATCGACGAGGTGTTCCGCATCGGTCTCGATGCCGTATCGGCGCGCATCCACTCGGTGATTGGATCGGGGCCGGCGTACATCACGTTCGACATCGATGCCGTGGATCCGGCCTTCGCGCCTGGGACGGGGACCCCGGAGGTCGGCGGCCTCACCAGCCACCAGGCCCAGGTCCTGGTCCGCGGCCTTCACGGCCTGTCGGTCGTCGGAGCCGACATCGTGGAAGTCGCGCCCCCGTTCGACGGTCCCGGGCAGATTACGTCGCTGCTCGCGGCGAACCTGCTGTTCGAGTTGCTGTGCATCGTCGCGCGCCGCGTCTAAGACAGATTCCAGGGACCCCACAGAAAGTGGCTCTTCGCTATTTGGTGTGGATTGCCGAGGGAAACGCTTTGGGCAATTGGAAGTCGAGTCTGGAGAGCAGGAGGTCGATCACCACGATCATCTTTCGGACAGAGCGGAAGCCTCGAACCCGCGCTTTCGCGGCTTGCACCAGGCTGTTGAGGCGCCTTTGCCAGCCGGCCGAAATAGCCGTCCGCGCCGACCCCTCTGCGCCAGTTCCCGACCCTTCGCGGGGCTGAAGCCCCACGCCACACCAACACCCGTTGCTCGGCGCCGATCTGCGTCAGCACGGACCCCTCATCGTCAGCACCGACCCGTCTGCGTCAGTTCCGACCCTTCTGCGTCAGCACGGACCCCTCATCGTCAGCGCCGACCCGGCTGCGTCAGCACCGACCCTTCGCGGGGCTGAAGCCCCACGCCACACCAACACCCGTTGCTCGGCGCCGTTCTGCGTCAGTTCCGACCCCTCTGCGTCAGTTCCGACCCTTCTGCGTCAGCACCGACTCTTCTGCGTCAGCACGGACCCCTCATCGTCAGCGCCGACCCGGCTGCGTCAG
>JANYLG010000069.1 GCA_025363775.1 Acidobacteriota bacterium
GGAACCAGGAAGTTCTGCTGCACCTGGCGGCCGCGCCGTCACCTCATGCAGCAACGAGGCAGACCATGATCAACACCGTCGGGATCGTGGCGAAGATTCGACTGGAGTCGGTGGCCCAGCACCTCGTGGACGTGGCCGCGTGGCTCGAGGCGCGCGGGATCGAGCCGATCTTCGAGGCCGATACGGCGCGCCTGGCGCCGCCCGGGGCCGCCCGCCGAACGGCCACCCGCGAGGAACTGCCGCATCTGGTGGACCTGCTGATCGTCCTCGGCGGCGACGGCACACTGCTTGCGATGGCCGAGCGCGTGAGCCAGGCCGGGCGCGACATCCCGGTGCTCGGCGTCAATTTCGGCCACCTCGGCTTCCTCACCGAGATCACCTTCCCTGAACTGTATCCGTTGCTCGAATCCGCGATTGCCGGCACCGCCGCCATCGATCGACGCCTCATGCTGCGCGCCCGCGTCCTGCGCGCCGGGCGATGCGTCGCAGAATACATGGCCCTGAACGACGTCGTGATTACCCGGGGGGCGTTGTCGCGAATCATCGAGCTCGCCGTGACGGTCGGCGGCGATTTCGTCGCCCGCTTCAACGCGGACGGACTGATCATCGCGAGCCCCACCGGCTCCACCGCCTACAACCTGTCGGCCGGCGGCCCGATTCTGCACCCGGCCGTGGACGCGCTCGTCCTCACGCCGATCGCGCCGCACACTCTCAGCAACCGGCCCGTCGTCATCCCGGCCTCCGCCCCGGTCCTGGTGACGCCAACCGCGAACGACCCCGACCAGGAAGTCATTCTGACGCTCGACGGCCAGGTCGGCCTGACGCTCGAGCCTGGCGACATCGTCGAAGCGGTCCGCCACGAGACTCCCGTCCGCCTCATCAAGTCGCCGGCGCACTCGTATTTCGACGTCCTGCGGCAAAAACTGAAGTGGGCAGAAAGATAGGGGGGTGCCTACGGGAGGCGCGGCGGCGTGGACTGGGCGCGTTTCTGGCGGAAGTACTCCACCTGGTACTTGTGGACGTTCCGGTTGTGCTCGTCGAGCGTGCGGGCGAACACGTGCGTGCCGTCGTTGCGGCTGACGAAGTAGAGATAGTCCACCGCCTCGGCGTAGGCCACGGCTTCCATTGACGTTCGACCAGGCGCGGCGATCGGGCCGGGCGGGAGCCCCGGGTACCGGTAGGTGTTGTAGGGCGAGTCCACGAGCAGGTTGTCGTGCGTGAGATTCCCCCGGTACCGGTGTGTCATCTCCAGCGCGTAGATGACGGTCGGATCGCATTGCAGCGCCATCCCCATCTTCACCCGGCGCAGATAGACGCCAGCGACGACCGGGCGTTCCTCGGGCTTCGCGGTTTCCTTCTCCACGAGCGACGCGAGGGTCACGGCCTGCCGCGGCGTCAGACCGAGTCCGGCGGCGGCTGCGCGCAACTCCGGCGTGAAGACCTGGTGGAACCGGCCGACCATTGCCCGCACAAACTCCGCGGCGCCGGCGGTCCGCGAGAGCGAGTAGGTCTCGGGAAACAGGTAGCCCTCGAGGTCCCGAGCCACCGGGTCGATATCATGCACCAGCGAGGCGTGCTCCTGTGCGGCCGCGACGAAGTCGGCCGCGCTGCCGAGGCCCCGCGACTCGAAGATCCGGCTCATCTCGCGCACCGTCAGCCCCTCGGGGAACGTCACGGAGCGCAAATACACATCCCCGCGCGCCAGCTTCGTCACCACGTCGAGCGGCGTCATCGCCCGGTCAAAGCGATACTCCCCCGCCTTCAGGCGGCGAGCGGCGCCCGAGCGCCAGAGCGCCAGCCGGAAGGTCCAGCGGTCGCGGACCACGCCCGCCCCGACCAGCTTCCGCGTGATGACCGGCGTGCCGTCACCCGGGAGGAGATCGACGAACTGCTCCACGCCCGCGTAGCCCTGGAACGGCTCCGACATGCGCTGCAGCGCGAAGCCGACGACGGCCCCGACCACCAGCCCGGCGACGACGATCAGCGTCACAATCCTGCGCAGCATGGTCAGCATAGGTATCCGGGCGACCTGCCGAGAGCATCGAGGTAGTCCTGCAGGAACACGGCGGCCGCCGCAGCATCCAGCTTCTTCTTCCGGCTGCGCCAGTCGCGATCGCACAGCGCAAGCCGGCTTTCCGCTTCGACGCTCGACAGGCGTTCATCCTGGAGCACGATGGGCTGCCCGATGCGTGAGCGGAGCGCGTCCACGAACGCGGTTACCGCGGCGGTCTGCGCATTCGGCGTGCCGTCCAGCCGGCGCGGCAGGCCCACGACGATCGTCTCGAGACCATCCTCCTCCGCGGCGAGGCGGTGAATGGCGGTCGCGACCCGGTCCACCTGCGCGGTCCCGGTCGCCTCCAGCACCTCGAGCGGGCGAGCGAGCACGCCGGTCGCATCGCTGATGGCGAGGCCCACTCGCCGTGCGCCGAGATCGATCGCAAGAAATCGCACGAGGGAATGGTACCTGCCGCCCGGTGCGCGCCGCAAGCGCAACCTCAACGCATGCTATACTTTTCCTACACCTCGACCATCCAGGAACACGATGCTGAAGAGAACGATCTTCGCCACTGGCCTGCTGCTGGTTTCGCTGTTCCCGCTCGCGTGCGGCACGAACGCTCCCCCGGAGAAGTACAAGCAGAAAATGGTGATTCTCGGCTTCGACGGGATGGATCCCCGCCTGGTCGAGCAGTGGATGGCGGAAGGCAAGCTGCCGAACTTCCAGAAACTGGCCGGGCAGGGCGGTTTTTACCGTCTGGAGACATCCACCTCTCCTGAATCGCCGGTGTCGTGGGCGTCGTTCGCGATCGGCGGCAACGCCGGCAAGCACAACATCTTCGATTTCCTCGTGCGCGACGTGAAGACGTATGTGCCGGACCTCGGCATGGTGCGCCGCGAGATGCCCGCCTTCTTCCTCAACTACGTCCCGCTCGGGCGGCCCAAGGTCACGACGCTGCGCGGTGGCACGTCGTTCTGGGTCACGGCCGGCCAGGCGGGAGTCCGCTCGGCCGTCCTGACGGTGCCCGTGACGTTCCCGCCCGAAGACGTGCCGATGGGTGAGCTGCTGTCCGGCCTACCGCTTCCTGACATCCGCGGGACGATCGGGACGTTCTACTACTTCGCCACCGACCTGAGCCGGTACGAAGAAGGCAACACGGAGATGGGTGGGATCCTGAAGCGGCTCGCGTTCGAGGGAGAGACCGCCCGAAGCGAGTTGACGGGGCCGCCCAACCCAATCGTGCAGGCGCAGATGGCCGACCTGCGAAAGAAGGGCGCCACGCTCAACGACGCGGACCAGTCCAGGATGGCAGCGCTCGAGGCCCGACGTGACATCCGCGTGCCGTTCTCGGTCCGCTGGAGCAAGGAAGCCCGGAGCGCCACGATCGACGTCCAGGGGACCACGATTCACCTCAGCGAGGGCGGGTGGAGCAAGTGGGTGCCGCTCGAATTCCGCGTGAACTTCCTCGTTCGCCTCTACGGCATGGCACAGTTCTATCTGGTTCGCGCCAGCGGCGAGCTGCAGCTCTACATGTCCCCGGTCAACTGGCGGCCCGAATCGCCCGTCATGCCGATCTCGTCGCCCAGGGGCCTGTCGAAAGACCTCTACGAGCGGCTGGGCACCTTCCGCACGCTCGGGTGGGCGGAGGCTACGTGGCCACTCAACGAAGATCGGATCGACGAGAAGACGTTCATGGACGACCTGTTCCATGCGTTCGACGACCGCGCGCAGGTGATCCTCCACGAGATCGACTCGAAGAAGTTCGACCTGGTGATCGGCGTTCTCGAGTCCACGGACCGCGTCCAGCACATGTTCTGGCGCTTCATCGATCCGACGCACCCGATGTACGACGCGGCAGGGGCCGCCAAGTACGGCGACTCGATCGAGCGCGTCTACAAGCGATGCGATCAACTGGTCGGCGAGGTGCTGCAGCGCATCGAGCCGGGCACGCTCGTCTTCGTCCTCTCCGATCACGGGTTCCACTCGTTCAAGTACGGCGTCAACCTGAACACCTGGCTGGGTGAGAACGGGTTCCTCGCGAAGCAGGGGAAGGCGCTCGGCGACAAGAACCTGAACGACATGTTCGGCGGCGGCGGACAGTTCTGGGAGGGCGTGGACTGGACACGCACAAGGGCATACTCGCTCGGCCTCGGGCAGGTCTACTTCAACATGCGAGGTCGGGAAGGGCAGGGCATCGTGAACGAGGGCGACGACTACAAGCGGCTCGCCGACGAGGTGTCCGCCAAGCTCCTCACGATGACCGACCCGAAGACCGGCCAGCGTATCGTCCGGTCGGTCTACAAGCGTGATGATGTGTACTCGGGGCCGTACATGGCCAACGCGCCCGATCTCCAGGTCGGCTTCGAGGACGGCTACCGCGTGTCGTGGCAGACCTCGCTGGGCGGTTCGCCGCCGGGATTGCTCTACCCGAACATGAAGAAATGGAGCGGCGACCACTGCTCGTTCGACTACAAGACGATCCCGGGGTCGCTGATCTCCAACCGCAAGCTGAACGCGAACGAGGCGCGCATCATCGACATCGCCCCGACCGTGCTGAAGTACTTCGGGATCGGGATCCCGAAGGAGATCGACGGGAAGCCGTTGTTCTAAGCTGGAGTCTGGCGCCTCCTGACTCCTTGTTGGAGTGTCGTGCGAATGCAGGTAGCCACCTCGGCGGCCTCCGTGCTCGTCCTCACCCTGGCACTGCCGGGCCTGCGGTTGCCTGTCTGTGCGCAGCAGTCTCCGACCACCTCCACCACGGCCCGCGCGACCCAACGCGTCCGGGCTCTGCAGCGCGAGGCGGAAGCCCTGGCGGGTCAGGAACGGACGCTCCTCGGCGACCTTCGCACGCTCGAGGTGGAGCGCGACCTCCGGGCCGAGGAAGCCCGCAAGCTCGATGCCGAGGTGGGCGCGGTTGCGCGCCAGGTCGAGGACGCCACCCGGCGGATGGCGTCGCTCGACGAGGCCATCCAGGCGGCGCGACCGGCCCTGCAGGCACGGCTCGTGGACGTGTACAAGCTCG
>JANYLG010000071.1 GCA_025363775.1 Acidobacteriota bacterium
GCAGGTTGCCGATTCGCGGCCAGCGGATCGGCGGGAGTTCCATGATGAATTCCGACCGTTCCCCGCTCAGCACACGGGCCGCCAGCCAGCCGACGAGAAACATCTGGCCGAGCACGACCACGAAGAGCGTGGTCAGCGCCGCAAGCGAGACGCCACCGAGGATCCCGAGGATCGTGGCAAGCTGCGCCGAGCACGGGATGCCGAGCGCCAGCAGCAGCACGGCGATGAGGCGCTCCTTGGGAGTCCCGAGGATTCGCGTCGTCATCGTCGCAATCGTATCGCAGCCAAGGCCGAGCACCATCGGCAGCACCGCTTTGCCGTTCAGCCCCATCATCCGGAAGATCCGGTCGGAGAAGATCGCGAGACGCGGGATGTAGCCGCTATCCTCGAGCCACCCGAAGATCAGGAAGAAGGTGGCGACGACCGGCAGCACGATGGCAATCGCGTAGGTCAGGCCCATGGTGACCAGGCCATAGGGGCCGACGAGGAAGTCACGCACGGCTGGGAACGGGATGAAACGGTCTGCAAGCGCCGTCGCTGCCGGATTGATGTAGGCCTGGAACACGCCGTGCTCGATCAGGCCGACGAGCGTCTGCGCGCCGAACACGCCGACGAACAGGTAGATGACGTAAAGGACGAGGGCAAGGATGGGGAAGCCGGTGGCCGGCTGGCGGACCGCCCTGCCGAGGAACTCCTGGAGGCGGCCAATCGACGACGGCCGCGACCGACGCAAGCGCGACGCGGTCTCGTGCGCCCAGGCCGAGTAGTCGCCATTGGGCACGAACGGGATGCGCGCTGGGGCTGCGGCCGGGAGGGCCTCCTTCAGCTCGTTGAGTCCCTGCCCCTCGATGGCCACCGTCTCCACGACCGGGATGCCAAGCTCGGAAGACAGTCGCGCCGCGTCCACCTCGACGCCGCGGCGGCGCGCTTCGTCCACCATGTTCAGGACCAGGACCATCGGGAGGCCGAAGCCTGCCGCCTGAGCGGTCAGCATCAGGGCGCGGCGCAGGTTGCGGGCGTCGGCCACCTGGATGACCAGGTCCGCCTCGCGGTTGGCCAGAAGACGGCGGGTGACGTGCTCGTCTTCGCTCAGCACGCCCTCGAGGGCGTTCACGCCTGGGCTGTCGATGACGTCGCACACCTCGGCCCCAACCATCGCGCGGCCGGTGGTGATTCCGACCGTGGTGCCCGGGTAGTTGGAGACGGTGGCGTAGCGGCCGGTCAGGCGGCCGAAGATGACGCTCTTGCCGACGTTGGGATTGCCGACGAGGACGACCTTGAGGGGACGCGCGCGGAGCCGCAGGACGGGCGGGGCGGCGGCGCGTTCAGCGGCAACATGACAAGACATGGTCGAAGGATGACCGGCAATTCTGGGGCCCGGACAACATGCGAATGAGTCTCAAGATTACATCAATCCCGCTGCTGGAGCGAGGGAAACCGGCACGGTCGGCAAGTTCGCACAGGCGAGTGGGGGGGCGGAGGGCGGAATCCAGAATTCAGAAGCCAGGATTCAGAAACAAGGATTCAGAAACCGGACACCGAAGCGAGCCGGGAGCCGAAAAAAAAGGCGCGGCACGCCGGTGCGCGCCGCGCCCCGAGATCCCGGCCACCGGACGGCTGCAAGGCCGCCCGGCGCCGCTGCCCGGAGGCCCGAGTCTAGAAGTAGTAGAACAGCCGGACGAAGCCCGTCTGTCCCTTGTACGGCCGATTGCCGTAGCCGGTCGTGATACTCCCCAGATAATCGATGCGCGGAGTACCGGTCTGCGTGCCGAGCGACGCGATCGGCAGTGTCGCCGAACCCGCGGTGTTGATCGTCGCGAAGTCCGCGACATCGAACTTCTCGTACCAGTAGGAGAAGCCCACGCCGACCTTCTTCGACAGGCTGTACGAGAGGTCGACAGTGAGGTGCTGCCACGTGTTCGTCACGTTCGGGAACGCCACGAAGCAGTTCGCTAGGCCGGTCGAGCACGGCCTGGTGTCGCCCGCGGCCCGGAGGGCGAGATTGTCCGGAGCCAGCAGAGCGGCGATCCTCGGTCCGCCGTGGATGAACGCCTGGTCGGAATCGCTGTAGTCGTAGCCGAAGCGGATGTCGGTCTTGGGCAGCGCCTTCACCAAGTTGAGGAAGAGAGAGAAGTTGTTCACCTTCTCGTCGTTGGTCAGGTCCCAATTGCGAAGCGGGTCGGTCCAGCTCTCGTACGCCCCGGCGACGCCCGAGAACGGGTTGGCGGTGCGCGACCGCAGCAGTGAGTTGTAGGTCTCGCGGCCGTAGTCGAAGCCGAAGTTCATCTTCGCGTTCGGCACGGCGTTGACGCCCACCGTGTAGGCGGTGTTCTTGTTGTTCAATAGGCCGAACTGCTGGCTCGGGTCCGCCCCCTGGTAGTCGTCTTTGCCCGTGGAGAGCGAGAAGTTGACGCCGATCATCGACACCGGCGTCAGTTCGGCGATGAACGTGCCGCGGTCGCGCGTCCGCGCGGCGTCGAGGTAGAAGCGCAGCGCATCCTGCCCGCCCGCGCCGGTGATGTCCTCGAGGTTCAGCCCGATCGTGTCACGTTTGATGTGCTCGAACAACGCGCGCAGCGTCACGAACCGGTTGCCCACGGTGTCGAACGACACCCGGGCCGTCGCGTCCTTCCAGCCCTGGGACGACAGGTCGGTGTGCTGCCACTTGTCAATCCCGTACCCCACGCGGATAGCGCTGTACGGCACCGGCGTGAACGAGGCGTTGGCGTCGAACGTGTTGCGGGTGATGTTGAGCCGCCCGGTCGAGACCGTCGGGTAGATCGGCACGCCGGCGGCAGCACCGGGGATGCTCGCGTACGGCGTGGCCGAGTAGGGATTCTCGGCCGCCGCGTCGAACCGCACCGACTGCGTGTTGTCGAATTCAGGCGTGAAGTCGCTGCGGCTGTTGAACCGGTACTTGGCGGTCACAGTGACCCATTTGGACGGCCGCGAGTTCAGATTCATGGTCGCGGTCGTATAGTTCACGCTCATGTCCGCGGTGTCGCGCGGCAGCGACGCCAGCCCGGGCCACCACGCGTACACCGCCGGGTTGGCGATGGACGAGTTGGTCGTCCACGGGATGAGCGCCTCATTCTGGCGATTCATGGACGTCGAGAAGCTCGCGTTGGCCGTCGTGTGGTTGGGCAGCTTGACCATGCCCAACCAGCTGAACGTGTCCATCGTGTTCGACGGCGCCATCGCCAGCCGGCCCTTCGCCGCTCCGCCGCCCGAGTTATAACCGGACGGATCGAAGCAGGTCCCCGGCGCCTGGCCCGAAATGCCGGTCTTGCAGTAGTCGGCGGCAAACAGCGGGTTGTCGAACGCGAAGGTCGGGATGTTCTGCTGGAACTTCGAGTGTTCGTAGTTCACCTTGAACATGCCCTGGTGGCTGGCCCACTCCATTCCCGCGTTGATCTCGGTTTCCCGGTTGTCGATCACCATCGGGAGTTCCGTCGCGTCGTTGAACGCGAACGCCGCGCCATACGGCATGTTGCCCGACCGCTTGTAGGAGTTGACCCCGAACAGGAAGTCGAGGTTGTCGGTCGCCGAGTACTTGATGTTCGCAGCGACTGTGTCGCGGCGCGACTGCAGATCGAACTGCCTGGCGATCGAGTTGTAGATCGAGCCGGTCGACAGCTGTGCCACGGTCTGGGGCACGCCGACGATCGTCGTCGGGTTCGTGAACGCGGGCCCCGCTCCGCGGCTCGCCTGGACCTGGGCACGCAACCCCGAGTCCAGCGTACAGTTGCCCGCCGTGCAGGCGTAAGGCGTCCGAGTGTCGTAGCTGTAGTTGAGCGGCGTCGAGTCGAACAGGAACGTCGCCGACACCTTGCGGCTGTTGAAGGTCATGGCATATCGGCCGTCCCGATAGCCGATGTTCGTGGCCTTCACGCTGAACGTCCAGTCCGCCGTTTCCTTGTTGAACAGGACATTGACGTTCGCACCGTTGCGCAGGTCGCGGTACCGTTCGAAACGCGCCTGGTCGCCGGTGGTGGACGTCACTCGTCCGCCAATATCGATGACCCCGTTGGACGGGGCGGCTGTCGTCTGCTGCGGCGTATCCTGCGCCCACACGCACGTGGCGGAGGCGAGCAGGAGCGCCGCAGTCCCAAGCATCAGTCTGTTGCGCATCGCAATTCTCCTCACCTATCGCAAGAATGCCTTGCCCGTCGGGGCGTTCGACCCATGAACCTGCTGATGGCAGACCACGCACGACCGTCCGTAGATCTTGTTGGCGTTGGTCGAGCTGCTCAGCGTGAAGCCCTCGTAGACGGTTGGAGGATGGCGCGATGTCACGTGACAGCGCTGGCAGAGGAACGGCTGCTTGCTGATCAGCATCCGATCGTTGTTGGTGCCGTGCGGGTCGTGGCAGGTCGCGCAGTTCTCGGTCACCGGCGCATGTTCCCAGAGGAACGGCCCGCGCTTCTCCGCGTGGCAGCTGACGCACGATTCGGCCAGGGTTCCGCCAGCCTTGAGCAGCCGTACGTTCGAGGTGCCGTGCACGTTGTGGCAGGACGAGCAGGACAGCTTCCCCTCGCGCACCGGCATGTGGTTGAACTTGAGCTGCTTGTTGACGATCGCCCGGTGGCAGGTGGCGCACAGCGCCGTCTCGCCCGCCGCCTTCAGCTGCTTCTCGCCCTTCGCCGCGTGGATGCTGTGGCACGTGGTGCAACCCACGTGGCGCTGGTCGTGCTGGCTGCCCGCCCACAGGGCGTGCTTGGTCCGGAAGTGGCAGCTCGCGCAGACCTCGCTGGCATCCTTCACTGACAACGTCCCGAGCGTGCGGATCTTCGTCTTGTCCCCGCCGGCGTCGGCGTGCGCCTTGCCCGGTCCGTGGCAGCCCTCGCACCCCATCGCCTTCTTGGTGTCGCCGTGGCACGCCTGGCACCCGAACGGCGCCATCGGTGTCCCGGCCCTGAATGCGTGCGAATGCGGGCCCGACTTGATCGCAGCCCCTCGATCCTCATGGCAGGTCAGGCACGTAGACGTGCCCGCATACGCCCCATGCGGGGCGGCCTGGATCGGCGGAGCCTTCACTGCCTCCTGGCCCGGCGTCGATCCCGACGCCGACCCTGCCGCGGCGAGCCACCCGACCGCCAAGACGGCGACGAGGCCCCCGCGGACTAAGGTCTTGCTGAATGAATCCATGGCTTGCTCCTTCAGTTGTGACAACGAGCCGATTGGGGAGTCAGAGAGCCCCAAGCCGGACGTCGAAGACGCCCGGGCCTCGTCCAGCGAGCGACCAGCCGAGTGCCCGCCCGCGCTAGTGCAATGCGAGTGCCGAATGGATGCGCTGGAAGAATTGATGAAAAACGCCACACTCCCAAGTGAATTCTGGCGTAATCCAGCAGGGCGACCGAGGAATTCTTACACACCACTGCCGGAGCCTCGGCATACGTCCTCGCCCGCTGCCGGATGTCCGGCAAATCCACCCAAGGCTCTTTCCAACAAGCACGAGGCAACCCGGGGGCTGTCTGGAACCTGACAGACACCGAAACGGGCACAGGGCTTACGGGTTGGGGCCGCTACCCCATCTTGTGACAGAGTTCGCAATCCTGCTTGATCACACGGCCATCGCTGGTCTTCTTGGCGTCGTCGTGGCAACGGAAGCACCCGGGGAAATCGACGTGCCCGATATTGTTCGGATACGTGCCCCAGGTGACCTTCATGGTGGGAAAGATATTCCGCCGATAAATGTCCTGCGTGACTGCAATCGCCTTCGCGACCTCCGCTTTCCTCGCCGCAGCCCCCGGCCCGAGTTGCCGGTCGTAGAACGCGGCGAGCCGTGTCGCAATCGCGGCGGCCGCCCCGTCCTGCGACGCATAGCTGGCCTTGAGCGCCGCCACCGCTTCGCGCCGCACGATCGGCAGCGTCGTCGCGATGAGGCCGTTGCCCATCGCGTCGTTCACCGCCCGCTCGGGGGTCGAGTCGAAGCGATGGCTCGGCCGATTGTGGCAGTCCATGCAGTCCATCTGCCGACGTTCGCCCTTCTTCAACTGCTCGTCGGTCACGCCGTCCGCCCGGAACGTTCGAACACCGTTCCGGTCCTCCACCTCAACGTAGACGATCGTCTGTCGCTTCTCGTCGGTGGTGATGTAGCTGACGCGCGTGGACGGCGCCATGTGCCAGTGGATACCGTGGGCCCCCATGCTCTCGCTGCCGCTGCCGACGTGCAACTGGAGGGTCGTGGTCGATTCCGTGCTGGCCTCGTCCTCGGCGTACTCCCGAACGAGCCTGACCCTGTCGCCGGTGAACTTCTCCGGCCAGTGGCACTGCTCGCACGTATCACGCGCGGGGCGCAGGTTCTGGACCGGCGAGGGAATCGGCTCCGGGTAGGTCTTCAGGGCGACCGCGAACAGCTGGCGGGTGCCCGACAACTTCGCCTTCACGAACCACGGCGCGCCAGGCCCGATGTGGCAGGCGACGCAGTGCACCCGGGCGTGAGGGCCGTTCTGGTACGCCGTGAACTCCGGTTGCATCACCGTGTGGCACACCTGGCCGCAGAACTGCGGAGAGTCCATGTACGCCACGCCGCGGAACGCAGCCAGTGAGATGACGACGATGTTGGCGAACGTCAGGAACACGAGCAGGCCGGCGATCCTCCGGGTATACGACCGGTTCAGGTCGATGATCGGCCAGGTGATCTCGTGCCGCGGCTTGCCCAGGCGCTCGCGGCGTCGGGAGAGGACGATACCCAGCGGAACCAGCGCGAGGCCACACACGAAGAACCCGGGGAGGATCAGGAAGAACACGATCCCGATGTAGGGGTTCGTCGGCAGCCCGGCCAGGTCGGCGAAGAACACCCCGAGGAACAGCAGCGCGCTGACGGTCGTCAGCCAGCTGCCGAACAGGGTGACGGGATGGCGGAAGTGCCGGAACTTCGATTCCCCGGGCATGGCGTTCTCGTCTCCTGCGTCAGCGTGAAGGGCGAGCCGGGACGGCCGCCGCGCCGCAACGACCTACAGCCGTGCGAACAGCACCGCGTAGACAATCAACCCCACCATCACCAGTCCGAAGGTCACCGCGACGAGCGCGACGAACTTCGCCAGCGTGGGCACCCAGCCGGGCGCGGGCCCCACCTCGATTTCATCGAGGCGATGGGCGCGCTGCAGCCGCTCGTACTCGGCGGGGCGCTCCTCCATCAACTCGTGATGGCTCACCCGGCCGGTGAAGATCACCGGGTCCATCGGGAACTTGTCTGGCCGCAGATGGCTGTTGAAGAAGTGAATCGTGAAGATGAACCCCACCGCGAGGAGCCCTTCCTCGCCGTGCACCAGCAGCGCGATGTTGAACCACGATCCGGGCAGGAGCTTCGAGAAGAACTCGGGGAACCACAGGACGAGCCCCGATCCGCCGATGATGCCCATCCCCCAGAACACCGCCCAATAGTCGAACTTCTCCCAGTACGTGAAGTGATCGAAGCGAGGCTGCGGGCCGAGGCGCAGGAACCAGCGGAGGTGCGCGAGCATCTCCACGACGTCGCGCGGTTGCGGCGTCATCGACTCCGGCCCCCACAGCACCTCCAGATCCTTCTTCACGTAGAGGCGATGCATCAGCCGCCAGACGTGCAGGACGAAGCAGGCGATGAGCAGCACCGCGAACGTCCGGTGGACGATCCCGGCGGATCGGCCGCCGCCGAACAGGCCGGCCAGGCGCACGGCCCACGCGGCGTCGCTGAACAACAGCGGCATGCCCGTGAACGCGAGCCCAAGGAAACTGAACATCAGGACGCCGTGCAGGAGCCGGTTGTACCTGTCGAAGCGCTGGTAGGCCGTCGGTTCGACGGGTGTGGCGCGGGTGTCGTCCATGGGGCTACTCCTGCGAACGCCGGCCGGCGTCGGGGCGTCGGGGCTTCACGTGCACGTCGGGCTTCACCGCACGCGAGGCCCAGAGGGCGGTGTGGATCCCGAAGAACGCGAACACGCCGATGAGCAGCGCCTCCATGAACTTCGACGCGTAGAACAGCATCGGGTTGCGCGCGTGGCTGTGCCGATCGGCGTGCGGGTCGTACTTCGCGAAGCTCGCACTCGACCCGGGGTGACACTTGCGACACGTCTCAACGACGCGCGCCGACGACACCATCGACCGGGCATCGCTCTTCGGGTAGATGTCGTGGGCCCCGTGGCAGTCGGCGCAGGTGGCCACGCGCATGAAGCCCAGTTGCGTCTCCTGGCCGTGGAACGTGTCGCGAAAGGTACGCGTCGACTCGGGGTGACATGTGCCGCACTCGCGCAGCACGTGGGCCTTCCAGGCCGATCCCTCGGTGCGCTGGATCTGGTGCGCCGAGTGGCACGTCACGCAGACCGGCGCGTCCGGGCGCCCCTTGGCCAGCGCGTCGCCGTGCACGCCGTGCTGGTAGCGGCGCTGGATCCCCTCGTGGCACTTGCCGCAGGTCGCCGGCACGCTGGTTCTGAACACCTTGCTCCCAGGATCGTTCTTCCGCTTGATGTCGTGGGCGTTGTGGCAGTCCTTGCAGTCGGGCGCGACCATCAGGCCGCTCTTGCTGAGCGCCTGCCCGTGGATGCTGTCCTGGAACTGCGCCACCACGTCCCCAATGGCGATCCGGCCCCGCCTGATGATGTCCGCGTTGCCATGACACCGCCCGCACGTCGCGGGCAGGTTCAGGTGATACGTCAGCGAATCCGGGTCCTTGGAGCTGCGAATCTCGTGGGTGCCGTGGCAGTCCTTGCAGGCGGCCGCCACGCTCTGCTTGGATGCGCGGCGCGCCACTGCGTGCACGCCGGCGTCGTACTGTGCGGCAGGGTCGGCATGGCAGT
Source organism: Acidobacteriota bacterium (assembly GCA_025363775.1). Lineage (GTDB taxonomy): Bacteria > Acidobacteriota > Vicinamibacteria > Vicinamibacterales > Fen-181 > FEN-299. The sequence goes on from JANYLG010000071.1 coordinate 8,778, forward strand.
TGGCGCAGGCCGCCGGGGCCAGTTTCTCGCCGTGCGGGAAATCGGCCGACCTGGCCAGATCGGCGTGGCAATCCACGCACGCGATGCCGGACTGTCCGTGGATCGAGGCGGCGAACTTGTCGGGCAACACGGCCACCGAGCGGCCGCTGGCCCCTGTCGCCGATGGGTCCCCGTGACACGCCAGGCAATCGTCGTTGGTGGGCGGCTTGGGCGCGGCCGAAGCGGCCGGCTTCTGCGCCAGCGCCGTCGTGGCGGTCAGGCACGCCGCGAGCAGGAAAACCGGAACGGAACTCGTGAATGTCATGGGCGAGAGAGAAGCTGCTGTTGTTGAGAGAAGCCGCATTGTAGCGACGTTACAGCCGTAGCGCAATGACGGCGTCGCACAACCCAGGCACGTGGAACCGGGACCCTCTGTCACCTGACCAGCGGCAGGGGTCCGCGGCCCTGCTGGCCGCGTTCCGCCTGCCCTGCCCGCCTAATCTGTTGCCCGGCTTGGTCGCCCTGTGGAAAAAGGGTCTGGAAGGATGAAGTAATGCAGCTCGACACGACCGGCCGTTTCATGGGCTGACCGGCCGCGGCAGGTCTCTAGTGGATACAAACGCGCGACCTCACCGGGCACAGATCCTCGCATTCAGCGAGCAAGCTCCGACAGGCGCACTCGCCTATCTCAAATGTTACGTACCGCAATCCTGGTGCCAGCTAGGGCTTCCGCAATCTCCAACAAAAACGCACGTCGAAACTCCGGAATTTGCGGGGAAGCGGCATTCCTCCGGCGTTGATGCCGGGAAGCCGTCATGGGCTGCTGCCGGGGGCTGGCAGAAAAACGGAAGGGGCCGACGGCAAGGCCGGCCTACCCCGCGGTGGACAGCCGACGGAACACCCGAAACTGGCTACCTAGCTGCTTCTGCTCCGCCAGGTAACAGGTCTCGGCGCACTGCACCGAAAAGTGATAGCCGAATTCCGGCTCGTGCGCCGTCACATCCTCCCACTCGTCGTCGAGACCGACAATGGCGTTGGCCGCAGCGGCGACCTGTTCGGCCGTCGATCCTGGGAAACGCTTCTGGAGGACTGCGAGCACTTTTTCTCGGTCGATCATAACTTGACGAAAACCGGGGGAGGCTGGGCGGGGGATGAGGCCGGTGCCGCCGTCCGTCCCGAACGCATGCGGGCCCCCATCCGCATACATCCAAATCCGACCGGCGACACCGACGAACGCTTCTACTCGCTCGCAAGGGCAATGCCATGCGACCGAACGGCAACAATGCCCGAAATCAGGCCTTCGCGCCCCCGCCGCCCTGCGTCGGGGCGATCGGCGCTGACGGGATCTCGGTGTTTGCGCCGGGATTTCGTCGCGACCGCGGTCGCATCCGGCGGGCGAACAGGGGCCGCGCGAGCGCCCGCACCGTCCGCCGATACGCCTCGTAGGCGTAGAACCCTGGCGTGCGGGGCACGAGCAGCGCCGTATCGTCAGGATTCACGACGATGCTCACCTCGATGTTGGGCGCGGCGCCCACCGGAATCCAGTTCCGCCGGCACGCCTGGTAGACGTGCTCCATAATCGGCCGCATCTCTTCGTACTTCGGCGATGGCCACGTCTCCATGTCCGATCCGACCGTAGGCCGGAAAATGCAGACGGTCGGAAACGCGCCGTGATCGGCGATCCAATCGATCCCCTCCAGCGTCGCCTTGACCGGCTCGACGCCCGCGATGATTTCCCCCGACACCGCCCCCTTCGGCATCCGCTTCGCGCAGTACTCGATCGAATCGAAGAAGATCTGTTGCCCGAGCACGTGCTCCTTCCCCGGGCAAATCTTCGCGAACCACTCCGGGTCCACGAACTCCAGGCAGAACGAGAGGTGGTCCACACCCATCGCGATCAGCCGGTCGTAGTGGCTGAAGTCCTTCTGGGGCGCCAACTGTGCGCCCACGAGCACGCCCACCTGCTCCTTGAGCGCCGCGATATACGGCTCGGCGAACTGCACGCCGCGGCTCCCCTGGAATCCGGCGTTGAGGTGCACGAACGTGACGTCCGACTCGTCGCGGGCGGCCCGCGCCACCTCGACCACGTCAGAGACGGCCTTGTCCACGACCTCGTGCTCGCCCACGTTGTTGCCGGTCGTGCAGAACCGGCAGTTCAATGGCGGGCTGTAGTTCCAGAAGGTGCAGACCATGTTCACGTAGATCCCGAGGTACGTGCCCTGCAACACGCCGATCCGGTTCATCGGGATCCCGCGGGTCGTGCTCCGCGTGTACCAGCCCGGCTCGGGAGGAATCTCGATCGGATAGCTCAGCTGGTTCCGCTCGTCGCGCACCCGGTAGCCCTCGCCCGGCGACCCCTCCAGCGCATAGGGAGACTCACGCGCGAACGACTCCTCGACCGGCACGTTCACCCAGACCTTGTCCTTGACCCACGACCCGCCGGGGATGACGACCTCGAGGCCTGACCCGAGTCCCGCCCTGGTGCGCGAGATTCCCCTGGCGCCGTCCAGGGGCACCTCGCTGGGGATTCGGATCCCACGGCAGAACAAATCGATCTCGAGTTCGCACGCATTCAAGGGCATGAAGGGCCTCCAGGCCGCGCGCCAGTTGAGCCGACGCCTGGCCTTTGCGAACAGTCTAGCGCAGAGCGCGCGGTCCGCGAGGCGCAGATTCGCCAACATCCCGGCCGCCCGCGGCGCTGGCATCGGGTCGAGGAGGATCCGGACGCGCGGATCAGGCCGGCTCCCGGTCGAGCACGGTGCGCACCATGCGGGCGAGGGCGCCGGAGGTGAACGGTTTCTGCAAGAGCGGCGTGCCGAGATCGAGTTCCTGCCGGCGGGTCGTCGTCTCATCGGCATAGCCCGAGAGGTAGATCACCCGCGTCGCGGGATGCGTCACCCGGACCTCCGCGATAAACGACGGGCCGTCGAGCCGCGGCATCACGACGTCAGTCACCACGAGGTCGATGCGGCGGGACTGCTCGTTCCATATCGCCAGAGCGTCCTCGCCGTCGCGGGCCTCGAGGACCGAATACCCGAGGCGTTCGAGGAGCGCCTTGACCAACCGGCGGACCGATTCCTCGTCTTCGACGACGAGGATCGTTTCCGTGCCGGCCGCCGTGTCGAACAGGTTGTAGGCGGTGGCGACGTCCTCCACCGGCTCGGTCACGCGCGGCAGGAAGACCTCGACGGTGGTGCCCGCCCCGCCCCGACTGTCCACCAAGACGAACCCGTCGCTCTGCTGGACGATGCCGTAGACGATCGACAGGCCGAGCCCCGTGCCTTTCCCCAGGGGCTTGGTCGTGAAGAACGGTTCGAACAGGCGGGCCCGTGTCGCCTCGTCCATCCCCACGCCGGTGTCGGTGATGCCGAACGTCGCGTACGAGCCGGCCCGCAGGCCGCGCTCCACGGCTTCGCGTTCGCCGACCTCGACCGACGCCGTGTGAATCGTCAACGTGCCGCCCCGCGGCATCGCGTCGCGCGCGTTGACGACGAGGTTCATCACCACCTGCTCCATCTGGGAGGGATCCGCCTTGACGTGGCCCGCGCGCCCGGAGCTCAATCGCAAGTCGACGTCCTCTCCGATCAGCCGGCGGAGCATCGGCGTCATCTCCTCGAGGACCGTGTCGAGCGAGAGGACCCTCGGCGCCAGCACTTGCTTGCGGCTGAAGGCCAGGAGTTTGCGCGTGAGGCTGGCGGCCCGTTCCCCGGCGCGCCGGATCTCCTCGACCCTGCCGGCCATCAGATCGTCCGGCTCGAGCTGGTTCAGCACCAGGTCGGAGTACCCGAGGATGGTCGTCAGGAGGTTGTTGAAGTCGTGCGCGATGCCGCCCGCGAGGCGGCCCACCGCTTCCATCTTCTGCGCCTGCCGCAACTGCTCCGCGCTGCGCTGCAACTCCTCTTCGGCGCGCTTGCCGTCGGTGATGTCGGAGACAAACCCTTCCAGTATCATCGGCTGGTCGGACGACGCTTGCGCGGCGCGGCCCTGCTCCCAGACCCATCGCGTCTCGCCGCCGGCGTGCCGGATGCGATAGCCGATCCGGTAGGGCTGCCCCTCGGCGACCGCCTCGCGAACGCCCGCGACAACCGCCTCGCGGTCCCCTTCGAGGATCAGGCTGCCGTACGAGAGACGCCGGTTGCCGACCAGGTCAGCAGGCTCGTATCCGGTCAGTTCGCGGCACCCCTCGCTCACGAAGAGCATGGTCCACTCCGGATCGAGGCAGCACTGGTACGCCATACCGGGCAGGTTGCTCATCAAGGTCGTGAGCATCCGCTGGCTCTCGCGGCTGGCCTGTTCCGCCCGCCGCCGCGCGGTCGTATCCGCGACCTGCCCCAGCAGGCAATCCTCTCCCCCGACCCTGAGCGGCACGACCGAGATGAGGCCATCGAAGAAGCCGCCGGACCGACGGCGCAGGCGAACCTCGTAGTTGTGAACCGCACCCAGTTCCCTGAGGATCGCCAGTATCTCCTCTCGGCGGGCCGGATTCACCCAGATTCCCAGGTCCGCCGCGGTCCGGCCCAGAACCTCTTCGCGCGTGTACCCCAGCTCACAGAGAAAGACATCGTTCACGTCGAGGTAGACGCCGTCGGACCGGCGGCTGATGATCATCATGCCCTGGGCCGATCGGAACACGCGCTCGAATCGCGCTTCCGACTCGCGTAGCGCATCCTCGACACGCGTGCGCTCGGTGATGTCCATCGCCGACACCAGCACCCGTGACCAGTTCTCCTGGGCCGCCGGGGCCACGGACCACTGGAGCGCCAGCCGGATCTGATCGCCGTTCAGCGTGTAGTTGTTGCCTTCGCTGTTCCACGACCGCTCGCCTCGGGCGAGCGCGAGGATCGCCTGGCGGAACACCTCGCGACCGTCGGCGCCGATGACCCGGTCGAGGCCGGCGAGCAACTGCGACCGCGTCTCCGCGCCGTAGAGCGCAAGCGTCGCCCGGTTCACGTCTACGACCGTGACCGACTCCACGCAGTCGGCCAGCTCGTCGGGGTTCGAGGTGAAGTGCTCGTCGAGGTCGGTGACGCCCAGCGCGCGCAGGCGCTCGAGATGCCGCCTGATGCCCGAGAAGTCCTCCTCCCAGAGCGAGATCGGGCTTTCGGCGAACAGCGTCCGGTAGCGTTCCTCGCTCTCCCGAAGGCGGGCATCGGCCTTGCGCGCGGCGGTCACGTCGTGCAGCGCGCAGTGGATGCGCAGGTGCCCGTGCTCGTCGCGGCCCCTGCGGCCGTCGAGCAGGACGGTCAGGAGCGAGTGATCGGCGCGAACGAGCGTCAACTCCACATCGTGTACGTCAGCCGTCGCGATCACGCGGTTGAATCTCGACTCGTAGGCCTCGAGGTTCGACGGCGTCAGCAGGTCCGAGAATCGCCGGCCGATCGTCTGGCCCCGCGTGAGGCCGGTCAGTGCCAGCCACGCGTCGTTCACCATGACCAGCGTGCCGTGCTCGGACAGCGACTGATACGCGAGCGGCAGGTACTGGTAGAGCAGCCGGAAGCGCTCCTCGCTTTCCCGCAGCGCCTGTTCGGCCTCGTGCCGCTTCGACACGTCGCGCACGATCGCCTGGATGCCGCCGTCCTCGAAGGCGCGAGCGCTCACTTCCGCCATGAGCACAGTGCCGTCCTTGCGACGGATCCGGCGGTCGGTGACGACGCTGCTCCCCGCGCGGAGATCCGGCAGCCTCAACGGCATCATCGCGAGGTCGTCGGGCAGGACCAGTTCATCCACCCGCTTCTGCAGCAGCTCCTCGCGCGAGTACCCGGTGAGGCGGCAGGCCGCCGTGTTCACGTCCACCAGGCGGAGTGCTGCATCGGCGATGACAATGCCTTCCGACGCGTGTTCGACCAACTGCGTGTACCGCCGTTCGGCCCGAGCCAGGGCCTCCTGGGCCTGGCGCCACTCGCTGAGGTCGAACGACATGGTGGCCGCGAGCCGCTGATTGTCGGCGTCGGTGAGCGGGAACTTGACCGTGAGCCAGCAGCGCTGTCGTCCGTCGAACAAGGTCACCGGATCGACTGACTGTTGCGGCGCGCCCGTGACCAGCACCAGCGCGTCTTCCTCGCGGAGACGATCGGCGCACTCCTCAGACCAGAAGCGGGCGTCGGTGAGTCCGCGCCACTCGCCCGGCTGCAGCCCGAAGTACCGCTCCATCGTCGCGTTGGCGTAGACAAACCCTCCCGAGCCGTTCTTCGCGAACGCGATTGCCGGGCTGTTGTCCATGAAGGCGCGGAAGCGCTCTTCGCTGCCCCGCAGCGCCTGCTCGGCACGGTCGCGCTCCGCCTCTCGCGCCTGCAGCCCGCTCGCCATCTCGTCGAACGCCCGCGCCAGTTCGCTCAACTCGCCGTGGTCGTAGGGCAGCCGGGTGCGCGCCGCCGGGTCGCCCGCCGCCAGCTTCTTCGTCGCGTCCAGCAGCGACGCGACGCGCCTGAGGACGAACCGCTCGGCCCAAAACCACGCAGCCCCGAGCGTGAGCACCATTACCATGAACAACGCGAGCAGGTGGCGGGTCTGGATGCGATCGACGGCCCCGTATGCCACGTCCCGCGGGATCCCGATGGCCAGGCGAAGGCCGGTCTCCACTCGGCCATGCACCGTCGTGAAGGCGTACACCCGCGAGTCGCCGTCCTCGCCCGCCAGTTCAATCGTCCCTTCGCGCTGCTGCTGCATCCGCGACGTCAACGCCCCTTCCGGCAGGCCGCGCCCGAGGACCCCGGCGGCCTCCGGATACCGCGCGACAACCACGCCGCGGCGATCGACCAGGACGACCACTGCGCCGGGAGGCAACTGGGCCGTGGCAGCGATTTGATTCAGCCAGGTGACGTCGAGACCGGCGGAGAGGACCGACACCAGGCGGCCGTCCCCATCGGTCACGGGCCAGGCGGCCACGACCACGTGCTTGCCGGTCAGCTGGCCCAGCTGGTAGTCGCCCAACGCAAAATCCCCGGTGGTGGACGCTCGCTGGAACCAGGGTCGGTCCGAGAAATTGGTCGGATGGTCCGCGGGAGGTGTGCTCACCACGACGTTGCCGGCCGGGCCGATCACCGAGAAACTGGTGTAGCCCCGGTACAGCGTCATCAGGAGCGCGAAGAACGTGCGCGATCGCTGCGGGTCGCCCGTCACGACTTCGGGCACCCCTGCAAGATCCGAGAGGATCTGACGCGTCCCTTCGATAATCCGTTCCTGGTCGTTGGCCACGATCCGGGCCAGGGCCACCGTGTCGCTCGCCACGCTCGCCCGCTGCCGCTGTCGGTTCTCCCACCCGGTGTACCAGCTCAGCGCGAAGGCCGGCAGCACCGCCAGGAACACGAGGACCAGGAGTCGCCCTCGTAGTCCGGAGAGAAATGGACGTGGCACGTGTTCTCCTGAGTGGCGATGGACGTCGCGGCGATGTCAAACGGCACGAGCGCGGCAGGCTGGGCCACTTCGGCCCGGACATTGTAGAGCCAGCTGGTGAAAAATCAAACCGGGCGCTGGCCTCGAACTTGCGAAGCCAGAGGGAAAGGGGCGAAAAAACGCCAGTCTCCCCTCCATCCACCACCAGACTCAGCGGATTGCCGACAATCCGGTGGCAGCAGTTACGAAAACCCGGCGCGATCGGGGTTGAGCCATGCTACCGCTCCAAGAAGGTCTCGTCTACGGTCCGGTCCGTTCACGCCGCCTGGGCCACTCGCTCGGCATCAACATCCTGCCGCGGCACGTCAAAGCCTGCACCTTCAACTGCAGCTACTGTCAGTATGGCTGGACGAAGGCGCCGGTGCGCGAGGCCGCCGACGTCGTCGAAACATGGCCGTCGCCAGGCGCCATTGCCAAAGCGGTCGCGCGGCAGCTCCAGCGCCTGCTTGGAACGAAGGATGCCCCCGACCGTCTGACCCTCGCGGGCAGCGGCGAGCCGACCCTGCACCCGCAGTTCCAGGATGTCGTGACAGCTCTGCGGGCACTGCGCAACACGATGGCCCCCCACCTTCCTCTCGCGGTGCTCTCCAACTCGGGGACGCTCGATCTGCCGGGTGTCCTGCCGGCGCTGAACGACCTCGACGAACGGTACATGAAGCTCGACGGGGGGGAATCGGCCATTCTCCGCCGCGTGAACGCCGCCACCGTTCCGGTGGAGCGCATCGTCGACGGCCTCAAGCGTTTGAAGAGCGTGGTGATCCAGGCGATATTCGTCCGAGATCGCCTGGGGCGGATTGACAATGCGACCGACCTTGCCGTCGTCAACTGGATTGGCGTTCTGCAACTGATCGCGCCGAAGGCGGTGCATATCTGCTCGATCGACAAGCCTCCGGCGTGGCCCTACCTGCAGGCAGTCCCGCTGCCGCGGCTGCAGGAGATCGCTCGTCGGGCCCAGGCGGTCGGCCTCGACGCGATGGTGTTTGGCGGCCTGGGCCGAGGAACCGCGGCTCGCTAGCCCGAAGATCCACCTACCACCAGACTGAGGTTTGGCGCGTCCGGGGCCCGCCACCGCTCTGGGGGAGACCTCACACCGCCGAAATCGGAGACGCAGCCATCGCGGATCTTCGCGGTAGGGCGCGGACGGCTACGACGGAAACACCTTCTCGAACCAGCTTCCGGCGCACTCCTCGGCGATTGGAACGAAGCCGCGGGACCGCAGCAGGTGCGCGGTGAGCGCCGCTCTTGGAAGCAGGACGAGACGACGGCCACCGCCAGCAAGGCAGGCGACCTCGAGGGCGTCGAGAAGTGCCGTGGCAATTTGATCGAGCGTGCAACGGGTGGTAGCGTCCACGCCGAACTCGTGCACGCGCAACTCGCCGTCGAAGCGCTCATACGCGGCAAGACCGACCACCCGGCTCCGGCTTGCCGCCACGACCCGGCCGCTGTTCCTCAACCGGTCCCGGCGGGCGGGCGTGAGCCGCCGGCCGCGAAACAGGCGCCGCAAATCGGTTGGTGTCAGGCAGGCGGCATCAGGGCCGACCACGCGCACCTGCACGGAACTCATGTGTGGGGTCGGGGCCTCTTCCATCAGCATCTGCACGCCCGGGGTCTGGAGCAACCGCAGTGCCAAACCCGATTCCTGCTGGAATTGGCGTATTTTCTCAGTGTTTCGACGCTGATCGAGCCCGGCTCGCCGGCATTCCGGCAAAACACCCGGTAATTTCGCCGATGTCTCGTCACGAGACCTCTTCCAAAACCTCCACTAATCTCCGCAACGACCGTCCCGGCGGTCGGAGGCGGAGTTCCACTGGCCATCTCCGCCAGTGCGGTCAGACGTGATGCGGCCGTCCACCAGTTCGATGATGCGGTCGCACCGGGCGGCCAGGCGCGGGTCGTGGGTCACGATGAGGAAGGCGGTCCCCTGTTCCCGGTTGAACTGCCGAAGCAGCGCAAACACCTGGTCCCCGCTCTCTGTGTCGAGGTTCCCGGTCGGTTCGTCGGCCAGCACCAGGGCAGGTGTCATCGACAGGGCGCGGGCGACCGCCACGCGCTGCTGCTGGCCACCAGAGAGGTCGGTCACTCGGTTGTGCATCCGATCGGCCAGGCCGACCCGCTCCAGCAGGCCAACAGCGTGGCCCCGCATCTCGTCGTCCGCCCGGCCGCGGTCGGCGAGTATCGGCATCATCACATTTTCCACGGCGGTGAACGCGGGCAGCAGGTGATGAAACTGGAACACGAACCCGATCGTGCGCCCGCGCAACCGGCCGAGCGCACGCTGGCCGAGTTCCCCGGTGTCGCCGCCACGAAGCAGGATCCGGCCGCTCGTGGGCCGGTCGAGCAGGCCGAGCAGGTGCAGCAGCGTGCTCTTCCCGGAACCCGAAGGACCGATCAACGCGGTGAACTCCCCTGGCGACAGCGTGAACGAGATGCCGTGCAGCACGCGCGTGACGATGCGTTCGCCGTAGTCCTTCGTGACATCCTCGAGCCGCAGGAGGGGATCATCCATACCTGATCACTTCCACCGGGTCGAGCCGCGCGGCGCGATGCGCCGGGGCGGCGGCGGCCACGATGCCGGTGATGGTGGCAATGATGGACGCGCGCAGGAACAGGGCGAGGTTCAGATCGACCGGGAACGTGGGCGACCCGTCGGGGTTCTTGGCCAGGCTGGCAAAGAATAGCGAAAGGCCGGCGCCGAGCGCGACGCCGAGGACTGACCCAACGAGGCCGACGAGCGCGCCTTCGATCAGGAACACACGGATGATTCGCCGCGTCGGCGTTCCCATCGCTTTCAGGATTCCGATCTCGCGCGACTTTTGCACGACCGAGACGACCAGCACGCTCGCAATCCCCAGCGCCACCGCGATGATGACGAACAGCTGGATCATGTAGCTCGAGCTGTTCTGCGACCGCAGGCCCACCAGGAGTTGGGTGTTCGTCTTCATCCAGCTATCGGCCTCGAGCCCGGTTCGGGCCGAGAGGCCCTGGGCGATCGATTCCGCCGAGAAGATGTCGGCCACCTTCACCTCGATGGTCGACACCCCGCCGATCAGGTCGAGCAGCGTCTGCCCCGATCGGAGGGAGACGAAGACCCACCGCTCGTTGGCGTCTTTGTTGCCGATGTCGAAGATCCCGCGGATGGTGAACACCTCGCTGCGGTCGTCGGGTGCGCTCAGTCGGATCTTGTCCCCCACGGTCAACCCGAGCGCGGCGGCCAGTTCGCTGCCGACCACCGCGTCGGTCCCGGTGATGTCGAATCGTCCCGCGGTGATCTTCGACCCGACGTCGATGATGCGGAGAAAGCCCGCCGGGTCCACGCCTCGAATCAGCACCGCGCGGTTGGCCGTCCCCTTCCTCGCGAATGCCGACCCGGTGACGGTCGGGGTCAGGGCGACAACGCCCGGCATCCGCTCGACCGAGTCGAGCACCTGCTGCCACTGGAGAATCGAGCGCAGGCGCTGCGCCGGGCGTTCGACGTGCGCGGTCACGGCCACCGGGCCGTCGCGCTCGAGCAGGGGCCGCGGCATCTCATCCGCCCGCCTGAGCACGATGTGCGCCTGCGTGCCGAGCGTACGATCGATGAGGCTGACCTGCAGGCCACTGATGAGGGCCGAGAGGAACACGATGACGCCGACCCCGACAGCCACCCCTGACAGGATCAATAGCGACTGTACGCGCCCCTCCCGGAGATACCGGATGGCGACGATCCACTCGAACGGCACGACTACCTCCCCGCCGCGATCGCGGCCAGCCGCGTGCCGGGGACGGGGTTCCCGGACGAGATCGGGATCACCAGTTCACCGTCCCGCGCGCCACCGAGAATCTCGACGAACGCATCGCCGCGAAGCCCCGTGCGAACCGACCGACGTTCGACCACCCCGTCCACCAGGGCCAGGAGCCATGGGGACCGCCCGGTCACGTCGCGCACGCACTCGGCCGGCAGGACCAGCGCCTCGCCGCGCCGTCCCGCCTCGAGTTCGACCGACACCGTCATGTCCGGACGCAGCGTCAGGGGCGGCGAGGGCACCGACAAGCGCACCTCCACGGTGCCGCGCTGCGGGTCGACGGCCGCGCCGATGAAGCCGACCGTCGCGGGGAACGACTGCGCGGGATAGGCATCAGCCGACGCGGTGGCGGGCTGCCCGATCCAGATGGCGGCCAGGTTTCTCTCGTCGGGCTCGATCGTCAGGAGGGTCGGGCCGTCCACGGCCAGCACGAGGAGCGTCTTTCCGGGCTGGACGATGTCGCCCGCCTCAACGCTGCGGCCGATGATCACGCCGGCGCCGCTCGCGCGGACGATCGTCTGGCCGAGACGAGTCGCGGCGCCCGCTTCCGCCGCCCGCGCCTGATCGAGCGCGGCGCGCACGGTGCGCTCATCCACGCCCGCCGGGCTGGATCCGGCCTGCTGCACGGTGGCGGCCTGGAGCTGGCTGCGCGCCATGGCAACGGCCTTCTTCGCATCGTCAAGCTGGGTCGCGGTGACGATGCCGTCGTCGGAGAGCCTCTGCGTTCGCTGCCACTCCCGTTCGGCGCGCTCGAAGGTGAGGCGTGCCTGCGTGAGCCCCTCGACGGCGAGCGGGAGGCCGACGCTCCGCAGCTGATCGAGCCTCAGGGCCGCCTGGCTGACGGCGGCTCGTGCCTGCGCCATCGCCGCGCGCGCCTCAGCGTCGTCCAGACGCAGCAATTCCTGCCCCGTGCGCACCCGCTGGCCATCTTCGACCAGGCGCTGCGTCACCATGCCGGTGATCAGCGAGCCGATGTTGACGCGCACGGGCGGCATCACGCGTCCGCTCACGACGAGGGTCTGGGCGAGGGGACGGCGAGTCGCCCGGACCACGGCGACCCGGGCTGGCCGGGCGGCGCGCGCCACGCCAAACACCCCCGCGAGCGCCAGCACGACCGCGCCCGCATATACCAGCCTCCGAGAGGTTCTGCAGCGCTCTGCGAGGAGTGCCTCGCCGACGAAGAGATGCAGGACCGCTGGCGGCGTCAGAGCGATCGTCGTCGCGCGCGCGAGTCGATCGCCGGG
>JANYLG010000180.1 GCA_025363775.1 Acidobacteriota bacterium
GGCGCGCCTTGGCTTCGGTGGAGTCGGCCGCTGCCGCCGGCTTCTTCGTGACCTTCTCGACCTCGGTCAGCATCTCGAGAAGGCTTTCGTTCGTCGGATACAGCTTCCGGGCCGCGGCCATCATCCTGGCGACGTCGGCGCCGCTCTTGCTGATGAAGTCCTTGTCCGCAATGAGGTCATTGAACTTCTTCACGACCTCGGCCTCGTTCGCGCCGGTGACCGGCGTGAACTTCGGAGCAAGGGCCGCCACTTCCGGGTTGATCTTGTGGGCTTGGAACTGCGCGAACGTGAAGTCGGCCGGGAGAAGCTGCGTGCCGAGGGCCACGCCAAATCCGCCGCCGCCGCCGCCGCCTCCGCGCCCGCCGGCCGCGGCCACGCGGAAGTTCGCCACGCCGTCGCGCTCGGGGAACCCGACGATGACACCCTCATCGACGCGCGCGTAGACGATGCTCGGGTTCTTCTCGTAGATGGCCAGGCCGATGCGGCCGAAGGCGACCCCCTGCGGGATCCCGTTGGTCAGCTTCGTCCAGGTCTTGCCGCCGTCGGTGGTTTTGTAAAGGTCGTTGCCGAGGTGGCGGTCCGTGTAGGTCCACGCACGACGGAAGGTCTTGTACGCGGCGGCAATGACGATGTTCGGGTTGCGGGGGTCGACGACGAAATCGCCCACGCCACGGTCCTTGGCCACCGACGCGAAGACGTTCGTCCACGTCTTCCCGCCGTCGATGCTCTTGAACAGGCCGCGCTCGCAGTCCATCTCGTTGTCGTAGAGCTTGCCTTCGGCCGCGACGTAGACGATGTCGGGGTTCTTTGGATCCACTTCGATCTTCGGGATGAAGTAGCTTTTGGTCAGGCCGATATTCGTCCAGGTCTTGCCTGCGTCGGTGGACTTCCACACCCCGTTGCCGTGCGAGCTGGCGCGCGCGTGCATCGGCTCGCCCGTGCCCAGGTAGAGCACATCAGGCTTGGAGGGGGCGATGGCCATCCAGCCCATGTTCAGCGAGACGCCTGGCTTGTCGAAGATCGGATCGAAATGAATGCCGCCGTCGATGGTCTTCCAGACGCCGCCGGTCGCCATGAGGACATAGTAGGTCTGGCTCTGTCCCCGCGGCACGGCAAAGCCGCTGACGCGGCCGGCGAAGGCCATGGGGCCGACCCAGTGCCAGGAGAACTGGTTGAAATCGTCCGCGGTCACAACGAGGCTTTGTGCCTTCTGCTCGTTCTGGGCATAAGCGAAGGCCCCGAGCACGCAGACGAGCGCCGCTAAGGCGCTTAGAAACAATAACTTCCGTGATGATCGGAACACTGCTCCTCCTTATGACAAGGCGAGAGAGGGGTAGAAGCGGTTTGCGAGCCGCCCCTGCTCCTGGATGGGGCAACCGAGGCCGACAGCATGGACCCGTATGGATGTCACCGCCAGAGGGACCCGCGTGCGGGCAGAATCCGACGGGCAGATCGGCGGCGATCACATGCTTTTTACGCCGCCCGCCGGCTTCCCGTTTCACTCGCCGACCGGAACGTCGGGATCTGGCGCGGCTCTCCAGACCGAGTCCCGACCCCCGACTCCGGCCGTCAGGGCAGGATCGTGAACGGCACCTCTCGCCTGACCGTCCTGCCCTGGCCAGTGCGAGACCAGGCCTCGACGCGCAGCACGTAGCGGCCCGGCGGGGCGCTCTGAAGAGGCACTTTCGCGGTGATGACGACCCGGTCGCTGCCAGCCGATCTGCCCGCGGGCCCCTGGGAGTTCATCCCGACGCTGGTGTCATACCGGTAGAAGTCGCGGCCGTTCTCTCCAAGTACGGTCGTCACGATGGCGACGTCGTGCGGCGCGGATTCGCGGTCATACACCTCGGCATACAGCGCCAGTTCCTCGCCGGCCCTGAATTCCCGAGATAGCGTCGGCGGACCGGGCAGCCGCTTCTGCAGCTCCTCGAGCGGCCCGCCCGGCGCCGTCGGCACCATACCCGCCAGGCTCGACGTGATCAGCAAGCCGCTCATCGAAAAAGAAAGCGACCGGAAGTCGGGGACGTCAAGGTCGCAGTGGATGACGCCCGTCCGTTTGCTGGCGCGGTCCATCGCGCCAATGCGAAGCTGGTAGCGCCCGGGTTTCAACGCAAACGATCGGACGATTCGAATGCCCCCGCCTGCAACTTTCGCGTAGGACTCCGCCTCGAGGGGCATCCGGACCACCGAGTGCTCGCTCGCTCCCGCCTCGCCCCGGCTGTTCATCGTCGCCAGCGTCAGCTCCAGTGAGCCCACGAACGAACCGGCGTCCGGCTTGAACGAGAGATCCCGGCCGTCGACCGCGAGCGCCACGGTCACCGCGGCCTGCGCCCCGTTGCCCCTGAACGGAATCGCCATTCCGGAGAGGCGCACACCCGGGACAGGGAGGGCGCTCTCGAGCGCGGCGCCGAGGACCGGCGAGGCCCCGCCGGGGTCAACAGCAGGCCGCGCCGGCCTGGTGCGCCGCGGGACGACGTAACCCTGTCGCGCCTGCACGTCGAGACCGGGGCGTGTCGTTCTTACCTGAATCTTCCGGAACGCACCGTCGCGACCGCGTTCGGCCGGGTAGTAGCCGAGCACGTAGTAAGTGCTGTTCTCCTGCCGAATCCGCCGGAACCCGCCGTCGAAATCGTTGCTGTTGACCAGCGCGAACCCACCCGTGGCGTCGGACAGCCCGCGCAGGCTCTGGATGCCGGCGTCGAGGTCGCAGTCGTCGATCGAGGGATCGAGGCCGCGCGGGTCGATTCCGTAGATTGCCACATTGGCCCGTGTGGCCGCGGCGGCCACCGCGGCCGCGTCCTGGTTCAGCACGCCGACCCGCTGGCTGACCCGGCAGAAACTCGGGCCTTCGCTGACATACACCACGGCCTTGCGGCGTCCATGGACGCCGCCGAGCAGTTCGGCGAGCCTTCTGAGCGACGAGAGCGCATCCTCGGCCAACGCCTGCCTTCCGCCCGCCACGGTGCCCGGGACATACCCCTCGTAGTTGACGAGCGGCGTTCCGAGCCCCTTGCGTCCTACGAACCGATCGACCGCGGACAGAAGCCGTTGGCGACTGGTTGTCAGTTCCTGTGCCGCATCGGCGCTCCCGCTGGTGCTCACCACCGCCGCCATATCGCCGTCATCGAAATACTGCTCGAGAAAGCGGCGGACGCTGCGACGCACGTCGCCGGTCTGCTCCAGGGCGACATGGAGATCGTCCAGAAGGAGGACGTAGAGACGGCCCTCGAACGGCCTTGCGTTGCTCCGGACGTCCGGTTCGACAGCCTGCCAGACCGCCGGTGGATCCGGGGTGGGCTGCGATTCGAGATTGACGAGACTGAAGTTGGTAATGGTCTGCGGCGTGCCGTCTTCGAATACGCGGAAGTCGTCCTCGAGGAGGTCACCGACAAAGCGCCCCCGCGCGTCCGTGACGCGCGCGGTCACCTCGACATAGTCAACCTCGACTTTGTAGGTGAGCTGCGGAGGCCCAGCCCCGGCCTGCGGCAGCCGTCGGTCGACCCCCCCGGAGGCGGGGCCTGTTTGCCGGGCTGGTCCCGCGATGAGACCGGTGAACGGGCCGACGAGGAGGATAGCGACGAGCCACCAGGGGGCAGCCCCACTTCGCGACTCCCGGTCGCAGCGACGCGCCCGATCCAGGATGGGCATATCGGCTCCGACTCCCGAATCCAGACTCCCGAAAGGTCCGGCACCAACGGCCATCGCTACCGTGGCTTCTTGGATCCGTCCTGATGGTGCGTACTGGAGTACATCGCCTCGATGGCCTGCGCGTATTTCGCGGCGATGGCGGCCCGGATGTTCTTGAGCGTCGGGGTCAACTCCCCGCCCATCTGGCTGAAACGCTCCGACAGCAGCGTGAACTTCTTCACCCGCTCGTACTGCGGGAGCACCGCCTGGCGCTGCTCGATCCGCTGACCGATGAAGTCCACGATCCGGCGGTCCTTCACCATCGCCATGAACGAGTCGTAGGCGATCCCGCGCTCCTTGGCCCACTGCTCGAGCGCCTCGAAGTGCGGCACGACCAGGGCGGCCAGGTGATGCCGCCCGTCACCTACGGCGGCCACCTGCTCGATGTAGTAGTCCTGGCCGATCACCGCCTCGATGCGGCTTGGCGCAATGTTCTTCCCGCCCGACGTGATGATCAGGTCCTTCTTGCGGTCGGTGATCTGGAGGAAGCCGCGTTCGTCGAACGAGCCGATGTCGCCCGTCTTGAACCAGCCGTCCTCGAACGCGTCGGCCGTGTCCTGCGGACTGCCGAAGTAGCCGCGCATCACGTTGCGCCCGCGCGCAAGGATCTCGCCATCCGGCGCGATCTTCAGCTCGCAGCCGGGAATCACCTTGCCGACGGTGCCGAAGAGAAAATCGCCAGGGCGATTGCACGTCAGCATCGGCGACGTCTCGGTGAGTCCGTATCCCTGGCAGACCAGCAGGCCCGCCGAAAAGAAAAATTCCTCGATCTCCTCGGCGAGCGCCGCGCCGCCTGCCGAGAAGAAGTTCTTCGGCCCCCCCACGATGTCGCGGATCTTGTGGAGGACCAGCTTGTCGGCAATCGCATGCTGCGCCGCCAGCACCGGGCCGACGCGCTCGCCGCGGTTCCTGGTGTGCGCGAACCGGTTGCCGACGCCCACGGCCCATTCGAACAGCCTGCGCTTGATCGCCGACCCCTCGCTCACCTTGTGGCGCGCGGTCGAGTAGATTTTCTCGTAGAGGCGCGGGACGCTCACCATGCACGTCGGCCGCACCTCCTGCATCGTTTCGATGACCTTCTTCGGGTCTTCGAGGTAGAAGTTCTGCGCGCCTCTGTGGAGGATGTAGAACGTCCACGCGCGTTCGTAGGCATGGCTCAAAGGAAGGAAGCAGAGCGACCGATCGCGCTCGGTGACCTGAAAATATGCGTCGAGCCCCTCGAACTGGGTGACGAGGTTTTCGAAGGTCAGCACGACGCCCTTCGGTTCGCCCGTCGTTCCCGACGTGTAGATGATCGTCGCCACGTCGTCGAGCCGGGCGGCGTCGGCGCGCGCCGCCAGTTTCGGTGAGACCGGGTGCGCCAACGGCACCGAGAGCGAGCACGAATCGGTGAGGTCGAGGGCGATGCCGGCGTCGAAGGCGACAATACGAGTGAGCGGGCCAGACGGCCCGCGCACTCCGGAGAGATTTGCGTACTGACCGGGGCCGCCAACGAAGGCAATCGTCGCCCCGGCGTCACGCACGATGTGCTCGGCCTGGTCGGGGGGGTTGGTGGCGTAGATCGGAACGGTCACGGCGCCGGCCGCCATGACCGCGAGATCCGCGATCGACCACCACGGCGTGTTCGGCCCGAAGAGCACCACCCGGTCGCCTGGGGCCACCCCGGTGTCGATCAACCAGGAGGCGATGGCGTCGATCTTCCGACCCATCTCCCCGTAGGTGATGCCCTGCCACTCGGCGCCCACTTTGTGCCGCATCGCCACGCCGTTGGGAGTGGCGGCAATCTGCCGCCGAATCAACTTTACCAGGTGGTCGTAGGTCACGGTCGCGTCCCCGGTTCACGAGCGGCTCAATTGTAGCCGAATCCGGCCGGTATCACTCAACGGTCGCGCGCCCGTCCGTCCCGCCGGCCGCCCCTACGAGAATCGTTCTCTGTGGCGAAGGGTTACGACATTCTGGCCCAGCGGATGAGGGTGCCGAACGACGGCGGCTTGCCGTACATCAGCATCCCCACGCGGAAGACCTTTCCCGCGAACCACAACGCGGCGCAGGCGCCGGCGGCCCCGACGGCGATCGACAGCCAGGCCTCCCACATCGGCGGCGGCGACTGGGACGTCATCCTCAGCAGCATGACGAAGTTGCCGAGCGGCGGCACGAAGGAGAGGACGATCGCGAGCATCGAGTTGGGCTCGCGGCTGAGCGGCAGCCAGAGGACCCAGGGGATCATCAGGACCATCATGATCGGCATCATCAGCGATTGCGCCTCGCGCATCTCGTTGACCGCCGATCCGACCGCCGCCATGAGCGAGCCGAACGTGAAGTACGTCAGCACGTAGAAGATCAACAGGAACACGAGCAGGAGCGGATCGATCAGGCCGAGCGTGGCGAACGACACCAATGCGATCACGCCAAGACCCGCGTAGAGCGAGAGCACGAGCAACCCCACCGCCATCTGCCCCAGGATCTTACCCGTCATCAGCTCCATCGCCGAGACCGAGGACAGCAGGACCTCGACGACGCGGTTCGATTTCTCCTCGACCGTCGATGTCAACAGGTACTGGCCGCTCGTCAGGACCGACATCAGGAGCAGGATCATGAACGCCATGGGCAGCAGCATGTTGATGAGGTTGTTGGTGGTGCGTTCCCCCTGGGCCGTCACGGTGCGCGATCCTGGCCGCTGGACCGACGTCAGGTTCTTGATCCGCGCGGGATCGAGGCCCGATTCCCGCAGCCGGGCCGAGACGATCGCGTCGCGCATCCCCGAATGGAGGTCGTCCACGAGGCGGTCGTCCAGCTTGTTTCGGACGAATAACTCGTAACTGCCGAACGTGTCGGTGCCCTCGGCCGGTCGCACGGCATCCGGCTGCACGACGATGACCGCCAGGCGCGGGGCCGGGCCGGTCCCGGGCTTCGGCAGCGCGATCTTCAGCGCCTCTTTCTCCGGCTCCACGCTCGTTTCGCCCGGCAACGGCAGCACCTGCAACCTGGGCACCTCGCCGAGCGCGGTGTCGATCGACTGCCTGATCGCAGCCTCGGCGCCCGGTAAAGCGGCCGCCTGGCGACGGAACACCGCCGATGTGGCGTTCTCCAGATCCCGTTTCGTCTTCTCCCGCCGCTCGGCGAAGCGCTCGGGCCTGAGATGCGCAGCCAGCGGCTCGGCGACCACACCGGTCGGGTCGATGATGACCACCTGCCCTTCGACCTTCGGCGGCGCCTTCGTCAGGTAGCGCGGCATCAGGAAGATGACCAGGCCGAGGAGCAGCGGCGTGACGAGAATGCCGAAGACGAATCCCTTGGTGGTGACCGTGGACGTGAACTCGCGCCCCGCGACGTAGAAAATCTTCTTCATCGCCGCACCTCCTGCCCGCCGTCCCTCAGCGCCGCCCGCAGCCGTGCATCGTCATCCACCGCCGTCGAGGCATCTCCCGTGACGATGCTGACGAACACGTCCTCGAGTGTGGGCCGGCGGATCTCGACCCGCGACGGTGTCACCGCCGTGACCAGCGCGGGAATGACGCTGGCGGCGTTCGCATGCCCGTCAAGAGCCACGTCCCAGGCCGAGCCGTCCGGCGTGACGGAGCGGACGCCCGGGATGGCGCGGAGTTTCGCGATGTCGCTGTCGGGATCGAGCGGCACGAAGACAATCCGGTGCGGGTCGAACGTCTCCCGAATACCCGCCATGGTTTGATCCAGCACTTTCTCGCCGCGGTGAATCATGACGACGTGATCGCACAACTGCTCGGCGTGCGTCATGATGTGTGTCGAGAAGAGGACCGTGGCGCCGCGGCGGTGCTCCTCCAGGACGAGGTCGCGCATCGACCGCTGGTTCACGGGGTCCAGCCCGCCGAACGGCTCGTCGAGGATCAGCAGGTCAGGGCGATGAATGACGGCGGCCACGAACTGCACCTTCTGCTGCATCCCCTTCGACAGGTCCTCGCACCGCTTCTGCTCGCAATCGGCCAGGTCCACGCGACCCAGCCAGTCCTTGACGCGCTGGCTCACGTTCCCGTCGAGGCCCTTCAGGCGCGCCATGTAGACGAGGAACTCGCCCACGCGCATCTTCTTGTAGAGACCCCGCTCCTCGGGCAGGTAGCCGATCCGGTCCTTCGCCTCGAGCGCCGACGGGCGGCCGAGCACGGTCAGTTCCCCATGGTCCGGGAAGAGGATCGACAGGATCATCCGGATCATCGTCGTCTTGCCGGCGCCGTTGGGACCGATGACCCCGTACAGCGCGCCCTCGGGAACGGTCAGGTCGAGGTCGCGAACGGCAACCGTCTCACCAAAGGTCTTCTTCAGGTTCTTCAAAACGAGGGCATAGCCCATGAAGCACTCCGGGCAGGGTCGCGTTGAATGCCCTTCAGCGGGATTCGCGACTCGGCGATCAGGGTGGACGATGGCGAGGGCAGGTCTGTGTCCCTCTTGAAGACCAGGCTGCAGCACGTGAGGGCGCCCTCGGCCTTCGCCAACTCGGACAGATCAACGGGCACGACCCGCAACCCGCGGCGCTCCAACAGCGCGCGGGTCCGAGGATACGCCGGACTATAGAGGATCCGGTCGCCGAGCAGGAGCGCATTTGCCGCGAAGGACTCGCCGGGATCGACGACAACGATGTCGAGCGACGCGAAGACCAGGGCGTCAACCCACGCGGGGTTGACGAGCACCGCCGTTGGCGAGACGAGCGTCGCGGCCGATTTCAAGTGCAGGCAGCCGTTCACCGGGACGAGCCGGACCTCGTACCCGTACGGTGAAAGCCGCTCCTCGAGCTGCCGGGCTCCCTCGACGTTCGACCGCGCGCCCACACCGACGTAGACGGTTCGTCCCGCGACCAGCACGTCGCCGCCATCGAGTGTGCCCGGGGCCTCGATCGCCTCCACCCGTCGAAACGCCCGGAGGGAGGCCGTAACGGCCGCGGTTTCCGGGCGCCGCGAGGCGGCACCTGGCCGGGTCACGACCGCGACTTCGTCGCACACGACGGCAGTGTCCTCGATGAACACCGAGTCGGGGAGATCAGGTTCTGGCGCGGCGTGCGCGATGGAACAGCCCGCCTCTCGCAGCGCCGCCTCGTACTGTTCGTGCTGGCGCACCGCGAGCGCCACATCGATCGGGGCTCGCGCCAGGTGCGTCAGCTCGCAGCGGTTGAGGGAGGGTGCAACCGCTCTCGTGAGAGCAATCAGCATGATGGTGTCTACTTGCCCGCGTTCCGAACGAAGCGGTCGAGGAACTGCTCCATCCGGTCGAAGGTGTACAGCCATCGCTTGTGAATCAGCGACTCGTGCACATCGTCGGGGAACACGATCAGCTCGTGGTAGATGTTGCGCGCGCGCAGCAACTGCACCAGGCCGGTGGTCTGCGTGAAGGCGACGTTGCGATCGTCGTCGCCGTGCACGAGCAGCACGGGCGATTTCCAGGTGTCGATGGCCGAGACCGACGAGGACTTGTAGGCGACGTTCTCGGGATCCAGCGTGTTCGTGTAGAGATGCACGCCCGCGAAATCGACGCCGGCCACGAAGATGTCCGAGTTGCGTGCAAGCGCCTGCGATGTCAGGAGACCGCCGTAGGACAGGCCCCATATTCCAACGCGCTTCGGGTCGACGTCGGCGCGGCCCTGCAGGTACTTCGCGCCGGCTATCACGTCCTGGTACTCCGAGTTGCCCCGCTGCCCGGTGTTCGCCGCCGTGCGGAACGCCTTGCCGTAGCCGACGCCGCTCCGGTAGTTGACCGAGAGCACCACGTAGCCCTGCGCCGTCAGCCACTGATTCATCGCGTAGGCCATGTGGTAGAACCACATGTAGTGATAGCCGAGCAGCATCTGGCGGGCGGGGCCGCCGTGCACGAAGATCAGCGCCGGCCGTCGTTCACCCGGCTTGATGTCCTTCGGCAGGAACAGCTGGTTGTGAATGTCGAGACCGTCGGCCGCCTTCGTCATCACGTTCTCTGGGACGACGTGCTGCGCGAGCGGGAATTCTTTTGGCAAGGTCGGGTAGACGATCTTCGGCGTCCCGCCGGCGGCCGGCACCAGGCCGATCGACTGCGGACGCCTGGCATCCGCACTCAGCATCGCCACGTGCTTGCCTGATGCGAGTGGCACCGGGTAGGTCTCGATGCCGTCGCCCTTCGTCAACTGCACCGGTTCGCCGCCAGACGAGGGGACCTTCCAGACGTGCCGCCGCTCGATGTCACCCAGGTTGTTGCTGTAGAAGAGCGTGCGGCCGTCGGGGGAGAGGGAGGTGAACGCCGCGCTCTCGATGAACCCGTCGTTGGGGGTGATCGCGAGAGGCGCGGACGTCTTGCCGTCCACCGGCACCGCGTAGAAGCGCAGCCACTCTTCGGGATCCGCGTTGAGCAGCACCGCGTCCCCGGCCCATTGAATCCCGTTCACGGTGCCGAAGATCTTGTCGTCAGGCGCATTGTGCCAGAACTCGTGCGCCTCACCCGTCGTCACGTCCGCGACCCAGAACGAGAGCTGGTAGCCGCCGGGGAAGCTGGATGAGTAGAGGCCCGGCACCTGCGCGAGCGGCCCGTCAGGAGTGGATCCGCGCTCCCCGCCCCGTTGACCGCCCACCGCCGCCGCGCTGCCTCCCCGTTGTCCGGCGCCCTGCCCGCGCGCGCCTGCCTGTGCGGCGTTGAATGCCGGCCCTGGAGGATTGCCGATCCCGCCCGTCCCCGCCTGCGCCTGCTGTCCGAACGGCAGCCCCGGACGCCGGATGAACGCGATCCGATCGCCGTCGGCCGACCAGGTCGGGCTGGTGTCGCGGTCCACGCCGGGCGAGAGGAAGGTGACGGTGCGCTTGCGGACGTGATAGATGCCGATGAAGCTGTGGTCGGAACGATCGCTGACAAACGCCAGCTTCGTCCCGTCGGGCGACCACCGCGGGTTGCTGTTGTTGCCGAGCGCCTTGACCAGCGGTTTCTCGCCCTTCTCAACCGGCGTCGCTGCCGCTCCTCGGTTCACGGCGTACGCGTAGATCTGTCCGTCCCTCACGAAGGCGACGAAGCGCCCGTCAGGCGACAGAACCGGATTGGTCACCTCGCCGAGCTTCCACGCCGGGCCGCCGACGGTCCGCACCGCCCAGACTGTCCGCTCGGGACCGTTGGGATCGCTGGTCGGATTGGCCGCCCATCCGTCCCGATTCAGTGTGTGGCCGCGCACGAACACCACCACCGAGCCGTCATCCGACATCGAGGGGTCCGAGACATCCACGCCGTTGTCCTCGAGGAACGAGGTCAGGCGGACGGGGCGGAAGTCGGGAGCCGCAGCCGTGTAGACGTTGCGCTTGCCAGCCTCCAGCACGACAAACGCGAGCCGGTCGGCCTTCTTCGCCGAGACCAGCGCCGAGGGATAGCCAGGGCTCAGGAACTGCGCCATGGTCGGCGGCTTCTGCGCCAGAGCGATGGGCGCGAGGATCAGGCTGGCGACGACCGCGATGATCGCGGGCAGTAATCGGTGGACTCGCAACACGTGCTCCTCCAGGGAAAAGGGACCCCATGTGCCGGGGTGCGGAGAGGGTAGCACCAGGTGTGGTCGAGGACAAACGGTCGTTGGGGCAACGTTGACCTCCGTCGCCGGCCGCGACGCCCGGGTCCGCGATTGGGAGCGACCTCGGCGACCAGCGCCGAGGCAGCCGCGCCGCCGGTCACGCCAAGAGAGGCCGGGGGCGTTTTGCCATTCATGGCGTGAATAACCTACAACGGCTCGCCAGCGCCGCCCTGAACCGTGCGGCTGCCGTGATGCCGGTGGTGGCCGTCACGGGACCGCGTCAGGTGGGCAAGAGCACGTTCGTGCGAGACCTGCGGCCATCCGGCGACCGCCGCTACTTCACGCTCGACGATCTCGACGTCCTCGGACAGGCGCGAACCGACCCGGACGCGCTCGTCAACCGCGCGGCCCGGATCACGCTGGACGAGGTGCAGCGCGCCCCGGACCTCCTGCTCGCCGTGAAGCGGAAGGTGGACCGGCAGCGTCGTCCCGGGCAGACGTTTCTCACCGGATCCGCGAACCTCCTGCTGCACCGCCATGTGTCGGAGTCTCTGGCTGGCCGGGCCGCGCATCTCACCCTCTGGCCGATGACCCGGCGCGAGCAACTCGGCCTGGCACGCGCGGGGATCTGGAGCGAACTGTTCGAGACCAAGGACCGCGACTGGCCGGATCTCGTGGCCAGCCAGGACGTGCCGCAGGAGGACTGGCGGCGGCTGGCGCGCCGTGGCGGCTATCCGGTGCCCGCGGTCCACCTGCACGACGACCGATCCCGGATTGTCTGGTTCTCGGGCTACACGCGCACCTATCTCGAACGGGACCTCCAGGAGTTGTCGTCGATTGCGGGGATCCCCGACCTGAGGCGGTTGATGCGCGCGCTCTGCCTGCGGATGGGACAACTGCTCAACCAGAGCGAAATCGGCCGCGACCTCGCAATGCCGCAGCCGACGATCCACCGCTGGTTGAACCTGTTCGAGACGTCGTATCAACTGGTGAGGCTGCCAGCCTACGCGGTGAACCGCACGAAGCGGTTGATCAAGAGCTCGAAGGTCTACTGGGGCGACACGGGACTGGCTCTGCACCTCGCCGACGACATCGAGCCCGGCGGCTCGGCTCTCGAGAACCTCGTCCTCACCGATCTGCTGGCATGGCGTGACGCCTCCGCGTCGGGCGCCGACGTGATGTACTGGCGTGCGACGACGGGAGAGGAAGTCGCCCCATCCGCTCCTCCGGACCTCCGCCCCGGCGCGTCGTAACCCTTCGGCTACGATCCGTCAAACCACATCGGGGCCAGTTCCCGTTCGCCGGCGCGCGTCCGTCACCCGGGCCAGGTGAAGAAGGCCGGATGACTCTGGAGGACCAGCATGCGCGTGGGTCACCCCGCCTCCCGCGTCGTCATCGTCGCGCTGGCATTCGCGATCGCCGTCCCGTCGCTGTCGTCGCCCGCCTATGCCGCGTCGGACAAGTGGTCTCGCGTGACCTATCTGGAGCGCGATAGCCGGATTATCGTGCGGGTGCAGGACGCCGACACGGTGACTGGGCGATTAATCGCAGCCGACAGCGACGGCCTCACCGTTCGCGCGAACGGCCAGGACGAGATCGTGCCGAGGCAGCTCGTGATGAAGGTCACCCTCATTTCCCGGCACAGTCCGGTCCCGTTGGTGATTGGCGCCGTTGCGGCGGGCATCGCCATCAGCGCCGGGATCGCCTGGGCGTGCTGCGCCCACGGCCACGCCGACTCCGGCATGGGCGGAGACCCGCTTGCGTTGATCCTCGCAGTCCCCGTCGCGTTCGATGTTGCGGCGAGTCGAGTGAAGCGCGAGGAATCGGCGAAGGTGATCTACGAGCGCCGGGCGCCGGCCACCGGGGAGCCGACCGCGAGCGTCTGCCCTTTCCGTTCGGCGTTCTAAGGTCAGGCCGCCAAGGTCCTGCGGCCCGTTTACTCCGCGCGCATGACGGTCGTCGGGTCCACTCGCAGTGCCCGCAGGGCCGGCAGCGCGCTTCCCGCCAGGGTCATCACCGCCGCCGTCGCGACCGCCGCCCCACTGGCTGCCAGGTTGCCGGCGTCCACGCCGACCAGCAACGCCTGAAGCAGCCGGCCAATTCCCAAGGCGGCCGCCAGGCCGAGGGCGATGCCGGTCCCTGAGAGCGCCATGGCCTCACCCACGACCATGCGGAGGATGCGCCGCCTCGGCGCGCCGAGCGCCAGGCGCACGCCGATCTCCCGCCGCCGGCCTGCCACGAGGAACGACAACACCGCGTGGATGCCGGTGGCCGCAAGCACGAGAGCGAGCACCGCGAACGCGCCCAGCACGCGCAACTGCACGAGGCGCGGCGTCGTCTCGGCGTCCACGATGTCGCGCAGCAGGCGCACGTTCGAGACCGGTTGTTCAGGGTCGGCGCGACGCAGGATGTCGCGAACGGCCGGAACGAGCCGAAGCGGGTCGCCCGACGCCCTGATGACCAGGTCTTTCGGGACGTAGAACGGCAGCGAGCCATCGTCCACCTGGCGGTAGGGCAGGTAGACCTGGGGCTCGCTTTCGCGCTCGAGCCCCCGGACCCGTACGTCGCCTACGACGCCGACGACGGTCCGAACTGACAGCCCGAACTCGAAGTGCCGGCCCAGGGGATTCTCGCCGGGCCAGTACTTCTGTGCGAACGACTCGCTCACGACGGCGACATACGACGCCTCCCGACCGTCGGCGTCGCCCACATCTCGCCCAAGCCGACGCGTTATACCCATCGCGTCGAAGTAGCCCGGGCTCACGAACCGCAGGGAGGCCGACTCGGGGGCGGCCTGCGTCGACTGTTGCCCCGGAATCTTGACCGCCCAGATCCCGCCACGCCCGACCAGCGGCAGGAAGCTCGTGTATGCCGCGCCGGTGACACCGGGCAATTGACGGATCCCGGACAGCACCGTCTCGTAGAACTGCACCCGGCGGACCGTCTGCACGTACTTCGGCATGGGCAGCGTCGTGCGAAGCGTGAGGACACCATCCGGCCGGAACCCTGGCTCGATCGCCTGGACGCGCCAGAGGGCCTGCAACAGGAGCGCGAGGGCTACCAGCAGTACCACTGACGCCATCACCTCGGGAACGATCAGCGCCGAACGAAGCCGCCCACCGCGCCCGGTGCCGGTGCGCCCGCCTTCGTGGAGGTCGTCGGCACTGGCGCCGCGGCAGGCGCGCAGGCACGGAAGCACGCCGAACCCGATCGCCGTGAGCCCACTGAGGAGGGCGGCGACCAACAGCATGCGCAGGTCGATCGACGGCGTTTCGGCGATCGGCAGCGAGGTTGGTACCAGTCGTGCCAGGAGCGGCAGGGCCGCCGTCGCCATCAGCACGCCAAGCCCGCCGCCGGCGAGCGCGATCGCGAGGGCCTCGGTGAGCAACTGGCGGACGAGTCTCTCCCCGCCCGCTCCGAGCGCAGCCCGCAGCGCCAGTTCCCTTCGCCGCGCCACCGAGCGCGCCAGCAGCAGGTTCGCCAGGTTCATGCAGGCGATCAGGAACACGCACAACGCGGCGCCCATCAGCGCCGCGAGCAGGAGCCGGGCCTGCTGCGACACGTCGTCGCGCAGTGTCCTCACCGTCACGCCGACTCGCGCGTTCTCTTTGGGGTAGGTGCGTGCGAGG
>JANYLG010000090.1 GCA_025363775.1 Acidobacteriota bacterium
CCTCTATCCGCTGCAGTTCGTATCGTTCGCCGACGTGCAGAAGGACAGCGGCCTGCACTTCAGGACCGGCGGCCCCTCGGCGGGCCGCGAGATCAACCTCCTGATCCCCGATCCTCTACGTCTTCGCCTGGCCCGCCTCGAGCCCCGACTTCATCGCAGCAAACTCGGGCTGGACGTTGACGACCCCGAACTGACGGTCCACCTCCTCGCGCTCGGCCGCCATCATCCAGAGGAAGCCGATGGAACACCCAGGCGCCGCCACGTTCGGATGATAGCCGCGGGGCATCAGCACGACGTCGCCTTCGTGAACAATCGTCG
Source organism: Acidobacteriota bacterium (assembly GCA_025363775.1). Classification (GTDB taxonomy): domain Bacteria; phylum Acidobacteriota; class Vicinamibacteria; order Vicinamibacterales; family Fen-181; genus FEN-299. Next base: position 319 of record JANYLG010000090.1, read on the forward strand.
CCAGTTCAGGCTCCGAGGCGTTGGTGTAGACCAGTTGGACGCCGAATGCCGGCGCGGGCATGGCCACGTAGAGGTACGCCTCCTCGAGCATCTCCGAGTGCTCGTGTGGCGGCCAGGATGTCCAGTGGCCCGGCTCGCTGAAGGTGACGCCGGCCACGATCCGCCCGGCCTGGACGTTCTTGGCGAGCAGGAGGTTGATCTCGCGGCCCGCCGAGGGGCCGCCGGTCCTGAAGTGCAGGCCGCTGTCCTTCTGCACGTCGGCGAACGATACGAACTGCAGCGGATAGAGGTTGTCCACGTGCGCCGACAGTTCGGCGAAGTCGCACCCCTCGGACCCCGGACTCACGTCGAACACCGACCCGCGCGGGATGTAGAGAGAATCGTACGGCGTCATCTCGAACCGCTGGCTGCCAACGACCACCGTGCCGCGCCCTTTCAGGCAGACCAGCCCCGTTTCGTGCGTGCCCGGATCGACGCGGACGGCCGGGTCCCCGGCCGCGAGGATGATGCGGCCGTAGTGCAGGTGCCGCGCGGCCGTCGTGCCGGGCGCCACGCTGCGGGTGCGTCCCTTCTTCGCGGCCGTGTTGCGAACGATACACGTGCGGGGATCGACAGCTGGCAGGTTCATGAATTCACTTCCGAAGTTCGACAGGGTTGACGATATGGACAATCCACAGCAGGGCGACAGATTACTATTGGCGCGTCCACCTGGCAAGTCTCATTCTGGCGCACAATGCCTCCTGACAGGCTTCAATTCTTGACTCTGAAGCGACCAATGGTGTACTAAAACCTATACGCGCCAGCGTCCTTGGATTGGACGTATGAAGTCTTGGTGGTTAGACCACGCGGGGTTTTTCCCCTGGATACGGCCATGGGCCTCGATCGGACCCGCCGCGATGTCCTGAAGCTCGCCGGCCCTCACCGGGGCCATTCGACTCGAGAGCCGGGTGAACAACACGTACGACGACTTCCAGAAACAACAATGAGACGAGGACCATCCATGATTCGCAAGGTGTCGGTCATCGTATCGGTCATCGCCCTGGGGGGCGTCATGGCGCCCATCCCGCTGGCCGGCGTCGGGCCCACGGTCACGGTGAAGAACACGCTCGGTATCGCCCGTCCCAGCGAGACCATCACGCTCCGGGCTGCCGATGTGCTCGCGGCCGTCTCCACCGACGACATCCGCAAGATCCACGTCCGCGACGCGGCGGCGGGCCGCGAACTGCTGACGCAGGCGGTGGACGTGAACGACGACGGCAAATTCGAGGAGCTGATCTTCCAGGTGGACATTGGCCCGAACGAGACGAAGGGCTTCGAGCTCAGCGCCGGCGAGCGCGTCGTGCACGAGCGGTCCGACTTCAAGGCCTACGGCCGGTTTGTCCGGGAGCGCCGAGACGACTTCGCGTGGGAGAACGACCGCGTCGCCCACCGGATGTACGGTGCGGCCCTCGAAACGTGGGCGCAGGAACCGCTGACCAGCAGCGCCGTGGACGTCTGGACCAAGCGCGTGCCGCGCCTGATCATCAACGACTGGTACCTGCTGGACGACTACCACAAGGACAACGGCACTGGGGGCGATTTCTATTCGGCGGGCAAGACCCGCGGATGCGGCGGAAACGGCCTGTGGGTGGGCGGCAAGCTCTATCCTTCGGCGAACTTCCGCGAGTCGCGTGTGTACGCCAACGGCCCGATCCGTGTGATGTTCGACCTCGTCTACCAGCCCTGGGATGCCGCCGGCACCAAGGTCTCAGAGGTGAAGCGGATCACGCTCGACGCCGGGCAGAACTTCAGCCGCTTCGAGAGCCGCTACACCTTCGAAGGCGGGCCGAAGGAGGTCATCTACGCCGCGGGCATCAAGAACAACGCGGGTTCAACGACCGCGAACAGCCGCGAGCGAGGCACGCTGCGCGCGTTTGAACCGATCAAGAACGTGCCGGGCAACCTGGGGTGCGCAGTCATCCTCGATCCGGCGCAAGTCCTGGACTTCCCGCAGGCCGACGGGAACTACCTGGTGGTCGCGAAGGTGCCGACGGGATCGCCCGCCGTGTACTACGCGGGATTTGCGTGGGAACAAACCGCCCAGGTGCCCGGCGGCGTGGAGGGCTGGGACCGCGAGGTGGCGAACGTGGCTCGCCGGCTGCGGTCGCCGCTCGAGGTGACGCTCGTGAAGTGACGCACCGGGAACCCTGGCACGGACAAGACGATATGACTCTCATACCCCCTCACCCACCGACGCGTTCATCCCTGCGCCGACACGCCCACGACACGGTCGAGGGGCATTCGGCCGAAGGCAGCACCGAGCAGGTTGTCACGCACGTCCGCACGCAGATCGAAAGCGGCGCGCTCAAGCGGGGCGACCGGCTTCCCGCCGAGCGCGACCTCGCGTCGCTCATCGGCGTCAGCCGGCCCACGGTGCGCGCCGGCCTGCGCGCCCTGTCCGCCATGGGGGTCGTCCGTTCCCGGCACGGGTCTGGCACCTTTATTCCCGCCGGACCGCCGACGCTCGGGAGCGAGCCCCTGAGTTTCCTGGCGGCACTTCACGGCTTCACCCGTGAGGAGATGTACGAGGCACGGCGGCTTCTCGAGGTCGGCGCGGCCGGCCTGGCGGCGGCACGCGCGACGCCCGATCAGCTGGCCACGATCGCCGAGGAGGTCGCCAGCCTGTTTGCCTCGATGAACGACCCGCAGAAATTCCTGCTGCACGACATTAGCTTCCATCGCGCCGTCGCCGGCGCATCCGGCAATCCGATCGTCGTCGCGCTCGTGGAGATGCTGTCGGAGTTGTACTACGGTCGCAGGAGGGAGACCGCCTCGCAGGCCACCGAGCAGAACCTGAGAGACTCGTCCGAGATGCACCGCCGCATCTACCAGTTGATTCGGAGCGGCGATGTCGGCGGCGCCAGCGCTGCGATGAACGAGCACCTGCAGAAGTCGAGCGCCTACCAGGCCGAAGAACCGATCGCGGCGACGACCTGACGGTCACACACGCGATCAGCAGCCAGGCGGCAATCAAGGCCATCCCGCAGGTCGGGCGCCCCGAAGGCGCCTGAGCGTCACCGCGAGGCCCACGAAGATTGCAGCCAGTGCGATCCATGTCAAAATGGATCCTGTCCCCACTCCGCGCCGACGACGAGAGACTCCCGCGGTCCGCACGCGTTGTCGTCGGATTGTCACAATGTTGTCGCGGGCGGGACACGAGCCGGTCGTATGGAGACGGATTGTAGAATCCGGATTCGGCAACCTATGCCACACGTTCCTCCGCACACGTCATCCACTTCGACTGTCCGCCATCCGGCCATCCTGACCCGCGTGCTGCGATCTCTCGCTCCGCTGGTCATGCTGGTGCTGGCTCCCATCGCCATTCCGGGGTTGCTGGCCGAATCGCCGCGGCAGCTGCCCTTGCAGCCGCAGGCGGCGGCCCCGGGTGCCGCGTGCGGTGTGGCTGGGGTCGTGACGGCCGGCACGGCGAAACTCCCGGGCGTCGTCATCACCGTGACGGCGACCTCAGGCGGCCCGGCCGTCGTGACGTCAACTGGCCGGGATGGGGCGTATGCCGGGTTGCTCCCGGCTCCAGGCCGATACGAGCTGAAGGCCGAACTGGCAGCGTTTGCGACCTCGACCAAGGACGTGGCCGCGGAGACGCCGTGCCAGGTGCGCCTGGACCTGGCGATGACGCTCGCTTCCCGCGTCCAGGCGGCGGCGCCACCCACCGCGCCGATCCAGGCGCCGGCGGCTGGTGCAAAGCAACCGTCAGCAGCCGCGCCGGCCCGTCTGGCAGGACCCGGATCGCAGCGCCTGGCTCCGGGCCAGTTCCAGCGCGTTGGACCGGCCGGCAACTCCGGGGCGACGGGCCAGGTCGAACAGCTCAGTACGATAGCGGAAGACGCTCGGACCCTGTCCGAGCACCTGAGCTTGCCGCCTGGCTTCTCGGCCGAGATGTTGTCGGAAACCGTGACGGCGTTCGGCAGGACCGGCCAGACCAACGAGATGCTGCTATTCGGGTCGGGGGGCGACGGGATGTTCAGCGGGCGGGAAGGGATGACCGGGATTCCCGGGATGCCTGGCGCGGCTGGCGAAGAGGGGGCTGCTGGAGGCTTCGGGGTCGCCGGGGCCATGCCCGGCGCACCCGGAGCTGGCGGCGTCGGCGGCCGTGGCGGCGGCATGGGCGGACCGAGGGGTGGCGGGCAGCGAGGCGGTCCTGCGGCGCTTGGCGACCGCCTGGCGCTGGCCAACCGCATGCAGCAGGACCGCCCGCACGGGCAGGCGTCCTACATGTTCGGCGGATCGCCGCTCGACGCGGTGCCGTATTCGTTGAACGGTCAAGCGACCTCGAAGCCGACCTACCTCCAGCAGCGGTTTTCGGGGTCGATCGGCGGCCAGTTCAAGATCCCTCACCTGTTTGACCTCGGGTCGCGCACGTGGTATTTCCTGAACTATTCGGGGAACCGTTCGAGCAATCTCTACAATGCGTATTCGACCGTGCCAACCGCGGCGCAGCGTGCCGGAGATTTCTCCTCATCGTCGTCGGCCCTGACCGACCCGCTGACCGGGCTGCCGTTCGCGAACAACGTTCTCCCAATCAGCCGTCTCGACCCGTCGGCGACGGCGCTCCTGCAATACATCCCGCTGCCGAATCAGCCAGGCGACCGGCAGAATTACTACTACTCGACCACCAATGCGACCTCGTCGGACGACATCAACTTCCGGTTCATCCGGTCGTTCGGCACGCAGACTCGGCGCGGCGGACGGGGCGGCATGAGCGGCGGGGCGATGGGCGGGCCTGGCGGCGGCCGCGGCGGCGGTCCCGGTGGCGGGTCCAACGTGAACGTGACGGTCCACTACCATCGCCAGGAGAGTACCCAGAGCGGCGTGTTTCCCTCACTCTCGGGGCAAACGACGCAATCCGGGTGGAACGTGCCGGTTTCGTTGTCGTTCACCAAGTGGGGAATCATCAATTCGCTGCGCGCGGGGTACAACCTGAACGACTCCTCGACCACCAACGCCTACGCGAACGTCCTGAACGTGGCTGGTCAGGCAGGGATTAAGGGCGTCTCGACGGATCCGCTCGACTGGGGCGCGCCGACGATTTCGTTCTCTGGCTTCAGCGGCCTTCGCGACATCACGCCCTCGTTGCGCCACACGCAGACCGTGACGTTCAGCGACGGGATGTCGCGGATGTACAAGCGGCACTCGCTGCGGTGGGGCGTCGACTTCAAGGACGAGCGCCTGGACAGCCGCACGAACAGCAGCGCGCGCGGCGCCTACGTGTTCACGGGGCTGTTCACGGGCGGCGGAACCGCCCGGCTGACCGGCGCGGACCTCGCCGACTTCCTCCTCGGCCTCCCGCAGCAGGCGTCGATCCAGTTTGGCCCAGGGCTCGAGCAGTTCCGTTCGCAGTCGTGGAACACGTTCTTCCAGGACGACTGGCGGGTGTCGGCCAACCTCACGATCAACGCGGGTTTGCGCTACGAGTACCAATCGCCCTACAGCGAGGCGAGCAACCGGCTGGTCAATCTCGACGTCACCCCGGACTTCACCGCGGCCATCCCGGTCGTCGCGGGGCAGGTTGGCGCGTTCACGGGCCTGTACCCGGTCACGATCGTGGAGCCCGACCGGAACAACGTCTCGCCGCGGGTCGGGATTGCATGGCGGCCGAAGCCCAAGACGGTGATCCGCGGCGGCTACGGGATCAACTACAGCTCCGTCCCGTACCTCTCGGTCGCGCAGAAACTGGCCGGGCAGCCGCCCTTTGCCGAGACGGGTACGCGGATCGGCACCCCGGCGGCGCCGCTGGCGTTGTCGAACGCATTCTCGACGCCATCGTCGTCCACGACCACGAACAACTTCGGCGTGGATCGAAACTACCGCATCGGCTTCGTCCACCTCTGGAACGTTGACGTGCAGCGCGAGTTGAGCCGCACGCTGTCGGCCGGCATCAGCTACACCGGCACGAAAGGCCTGAGCCTCGACATCCTGCGCGCGCCCAACCGCGGCCCGACCGGGGTGACCATCAACGGCGTGCAGCCGTTCATCTGGGAGTCGTCCGGCGCCGAGTCGATCCTGCACGCTGCGTCGTTTCGCCTGATGAAGCGGCTGGCGAAGGGGGTCTCCGTCGGGGGCACGTACACGTTCTCCAAGTCGAGGGACAATGCTTCGAGCCTCGGCGGAGGCGGCGGTGTCGTCGCGCAGAACGACAAGGACCTCGCGGCCGAGTGGGGGCTGTCGAGCTTCGACGTGCGGCACCGCTTCACGGGTAACTTCAGCCTCGAGCTGCCGTTCGGCCCGAACCGGCGCTGGCTGAACCAGGAGGGGCTGGCGAGCCTGCTGGTCGGCGGCTGGATGATGAACGGCACGATCTCGATCGCCTCGGGGCAGCCGTTCACCGCGAGGGTGACGGGGGCCGTCTCCGACGTGGCGAACGGCGTGAACGGGACGCTCCGCGCCAACTACAACGGGACGCCGATCTCCCTCGACGATCCGACGCTGCTGCAGTTCTTCAACGCGTCGGCGTTCAGCGTGCCTGCGACCGGTGCGTTCGGGAACGCCGGGCGCAACACGATCACGGGCCCGGGTTCGACCACGTTCAACATGGGGCTCATGAAGAACTTCGCGGTGCGCGGCACGCGCGGGTTGAGCGTGAGGGTGCAGGCGAACAACGTCCTGAACATGCCCGTCTGGGGTTCGATCGACAGCGTCGTGAACTCGCCGACCTTCGGGCAGGTGGTGTCCGTCCGGTCGATGCGCTCGGTGCAGCTCGTGCTGCGCATGAGCTTCTGAAGGTGACTCTTGTCATGCCATCGCCATCCCGGTCTCGTTCCGCCGTCCACGCACTCGTGGTGCTGACGATCGGCTCGCTGGTCGCGGTGTCCGCGTCGAAGGCGATCGTGGCGCAGCAGGCGCCCGCCTCGTCAAAGCGTCCTGCCGCCACCTTCAGGTCCAGCGTGGACCTCGTGACGGTCAACGTCGTCGTCCGCGACAAGAACGGCAACGTCGTGCGCGGGCTGACGCGCGACGACTTCACCGTGACGGAAGATAACCGGCCACAGTCGATCTCGACGTTCGACTTCGAGGAGATCGAGACGCAGGCGCTGGAGGCGGCGCCCGCGTCGATCCCGACGGTCCTCGGAAGCGTCGGTCGCGCCCCCGTGGCGCCGGCGTCCGTGCCGGAGACGAAGCCGGCGATCGACATGCACGGCCGCCGCCTGATCGTGATGCTGTTCGACCTGAGCTCGATGCAGCCGGAGGAAGTGCTGCGGTCGGCCAATTCGGCGCGCGAGTACATCGAGAAGCGGCTGACGCCGGCGGACATTATGGCCATTGCGACGTTGTCCACGACCCTCCAGGTCGCGCTGGATTTCACCGGCGACCGCGAGACCCTCCTGCGCACGCTCGACCGGCTCAGCGGCGTGGAAGGGATGGGGTTCGAGGAGATCGCGACTGCCGACGCCACCGACGAGAGCGCGACGGCGTTTGCCGCGGACGACAGCGAGTTTGTGCTGTTCAACACGGACCGCCGCCTGCAGGCCATCCAGGCGCTCACCGAGGCGATGGCGCCCATCGAGCAGAAGAAGTCGCTGATCTACTTCAGCAGCGGGATGACGCAGACCGGGCTGGACAACCGGGTGGCGATCCGCACGGTCATTGACCGCGCGGTCCGGAGCAACGTGTCGATCTATACCGCGGACATGCGCGGGTTACAGGCGCTCGGGCCGGCGGGCGACGCGAGCCAGGCGAGCACGAGGGGCCAATCGGCGTTCTCGGGCCGCGCCGTGAGCGGGAGATTCGACTCGATGGCGTCGTCACAGGAGGCGCTCTCGTCGCTCGCCGAGGACACGGGCGGCCGGGCGTTCTTCGATCTGAACGACTTCACGGCCGTGTTCGACCGCATCGTCGCCGACACGTCAGCATACTATCTCCTCGGTTTTACGAGTACCAACCGGTCACCGGACGGCCGGTTCCGGCGCATCCGCGTCGGTCTGAAGCGCCCGGATCTGAAACTGGAGTACCGGGCGGGCTACTACGCGCCGCGTGATTTCTCGCACTCTGGAAAGGACGACCGCGAGCAGCAGTTGACGGAGCAGCTGTTCTCCGACCTGTCGGTGACGGACCTCCCCGTCTACGCCTCGTCGGCCCACTTCCGCCTGAAGGGTAACCGGTACTTCGTGCCCTTGTGGGTGGTGGTGCCCGGCTCGCAGGTGCCATTCACCAAGTCACGCGACAAGGACAAGGCCACGCTCGACGTGCTGGCCGTCGTCCGCGACGGCCAGCAGCGGCCCGTGGCCCGCATCCGGGACACCGTCAACCTGTCGGTCTCGGCCACCGAGGAGGTGCAGCGGAAGAATGTGCAGTATCAGACCGACCTGGAGTTGCCACCCGGCGTGTTCCAGCTGAAGGTGGTTGTGCGCGAGAACCAGACGGGGACCATCGGATCGTTCGAGGCGTCGATCACGGTTCCCGATCTCGCGCGGAGCCCGGTGAGGATCAGCTCCGTCGTGGTCGGCTCGCGGTTGCAGGCGGGGACCAAGAAGGACCCGCGCAACCCGCTGCTCCAGAACGGGCAGGAGCTGATTCCGAGTATCGCGCACGTCATCCCTTCCGGGCAGCCCCTGTATCTGTACTATGAGATGTACGATGCCGCGACCACTGGCGGGGCGGCGGCGCCTGCGACAGGGGGGCGCGGCGAGGCACGGCCGGCGGCGAGCGAGGGTGCGGGTGTTCGCGTGCTGTCGAACGTCGTGTTCTTCCGGGGCCAGAAGCGGGCGTTTGAAACGGATCTCGTCGAAGCCGTCACGGTCACGGCGCCAGGTCGTGGTGCGATCACCTTCAAGCTCGAGGTGCCGACCACCGACCTGCAGCCAGGGCTCTATACCTGCCAGGTCAACGTGATCGATGATGTGGCAGGGACGTTCGCGTTTCCGAGGCTGACGGTCTACATCAGGAAGTAGGCCACGGAGACCGAAAGCTACTCGCTCGAAGGCCCGTTGTCCCCTCGCTCGAGCAGTTGACTGAGAATCTACTTGATGACCGCCGGCCTCGCCGGCTGTGCGGTGGCTTGCCCCGCGGAGATGATCGCCAGGCGCATGCGCAGGCGCTCGCGCTCGGTGCAGTCGGCCTCGTTCCCCGCGACGCACCAGTCGTTGTAGAGCTGCAGCGCCTTCCCGTAGAAGCGAATGGCAACCACCGTATCCTTCGTAACCACTTCACCAGCGAGGAAGAGGTTGGCGGCCACGATGCAGCTCTCGACGCACTCGCCGTCGCACGCCTGGGTGTAGAGCGTCACCGCCTTCGCGACATCCTTGGTCACCCCCTCGCCCTGCTCGTAGGACACCGCCAGTTGGTGGCACCCTGGCGCCCAGCCGCCGTTGCACGATCGCTCGAACAGCGCGAACGCGCGCGCCTTGTCTTCGCGGGCGGCGGCCGCCAGCCCGAGGTTGAGGCATCCAGGCGAACTGCCGCCGTCGCACGCCTTCTGGAACAGCTGTTCCGCCCGCGGCGGACCGCCCTCGACACTCCCAGTCTGCTCCACGATCTCGCCGAGCGTGTTGCAGACGTCGGCAACCCCGCCGTTGCACGCGCGCTCGTACGCCAACTCGGCCCGCGCCAGGTCGCGCGCCACGCCTTTTCCGCTCGCGTACATGTCACCCAGCTGGGTGCAGACCAGCACGCTTCCAGCCATGCAGCGGGCGTTCAGGCGCGAAGCCTCGCTGCAGCCCGCGATCACCGAGGCGGCGAGAACGGCGAACACCGCGCAGGCCGGGAACAACACACGCGATCCGAACGACACCATGGCGTCTCCTGGCCCTCCTGGCCATCTTCCAGGGCGGAGATCGTAACGGTTGGAGCAAGCCTCTGTGGGGTTCCAGGACTCCGTCTCGGGCGCGGCCGGCTCGCGCGTAGTATGGTGCCGGCGCGATTGCGCTTCAAGTGGGAAGGTGCGGGTTATGCTTGGACGTTCAGCCGTGAGCCGACGACGGGCGGCTCATCGCCGGGGGCGGCGGTCAGCGGCGCCGCGGGCGGCTGCTGTCGCTTCGCTGGTTGCCGCCGGGAGTCCTGCTGCTGCGGATCACGGCGGGGAACGTCCCTGTTGCTCCGGTCCACGGCGATGGGGCTGACCCCTGACAGTTCATCGGGCATCGCAATCCTCTCATCCTGATATTCGGCGTCTGGCGTCGTTATCTTGAATCCGTATCCTCCACCCTCGGCAGGTAGATGTCGAACGTGGTCCCCTGGCCAGGCGCCGTCCGAAGGACGATCTGGCCGCCGCTCTGCTTCACAATGCCGTATACCGTGGAGAGGCCCAGCCCCGTGCCTTTGCCGATCCCCTTCGTCGTGAAGAACGGCTCGAACACCCGGCGGCGGGTTTCCGGATCCATTCCGTGGCCGGTGTCGCGGACGCTCAGACGCACGCAAGGGCCGGTGATCGCGTCAGGGTCGTCCCGCGCGTCGGCCGCCACCAGGTCCGAGTTCGCCGTTTCGAACGTGAGCCGCCCGCCCTCCGGCATCGCATCCCGGGCGTTGACCGCCAGGTTCATGACCACCTGGTGCATCTGCCCTTGATCCGCGCGGACACTTCCGATCGCGGGATCGAGTTGCGCCAGGAACTCGATGTCCTCGCCGATCAGCCGCTTCAGGAGTTTCTCCGCGTCGGCCACAATCGCGTTGAGGTTGAGAACGACCGGCTGCAACAGCTGCTTCCGGCTGAAGGCGAGCAGTTGCTGCGTCAGAGAAGCCGCCCGTTGCCCGGCTTTGCGAATCTCCTCGAGCGGTCCACGGAACTCACTGTCGTCGGGAAGGTCCGTCAGCACCAGTTCGGCATAGCCGTTGATGGCTGTCAGCAGGTTGTTGAAGTCGTGCGCGACGCCGCCGGCCAGACGCCCGATGCTCTCGAGCTTCTGCGCCTGGCGATACTGCTCCTCCAGCCGGCGCTGCGCGGTGATGTCGATCGTCGTGCTCTCGAGGATGACCGGCTGGCCCGGGCCCTGGTCGATCATCATCACGCTCTCGAGCAGCCAGCCGCTCGTGCCGTCCCTGCGCCGGACGTGGTTCTCGTAGTTCGAGATCGCCCCCTCTTCCTGGAGGCGATCCAGGATGGCCTTCCTGTCCGATGGTTCGGCGTAGAGCTGCCACGCCGGAACGGCCAGCAATTCCTCCCGCGACTCGTAGCCCAGCATTCGGGCGAATGCCTGGTTGCAGTCGAGGATCTTCCCATCCAGGGTCGCGCGGACCACCCCGGCCATGTTGCGCTCGAACAGCAGGCGGTAGCGTTCCTGCTGTCGGGCGTAGTCCGCCATCGTCTTGGACACGTGCTCGGCCAGTCGTCTCGCCGCGCGGTTTCGTTGAATCTGCCAGAGGGAGAGGAGGAACGCCACGGTCATGGCGCCGATGCCGTACAACGACCAGCGCGTGCGTTGACGCGCCTGCTGCAGCGCGTACACCAGGCGGGTTTCGCTGGCGGTCGCCAGCGACCAGCGCGAGTGGATGGCTGCCAGCGTGCCGTCGTCACCCATGCGTGAGATTTCGGCGCGCAGCGCGTCTGCAGCACGGGCGCCGTCGGGCGTGGATCCGATGCCGTAGACGAGGACCGCGGCCGGGTTCTGTCGGAAGGTCAAGGCGACGCCTTCGCAGCCGGCGGGCCGGTCCAGGAGCATCCCCTGCACCTGCCGTCCCTCGATGAACGCGGCGTCGGCCTCGCCCGAGCATACCGCCTGCAGCGACTGCTCGGAGGACTTCTTGGTGATCCGCACCGCGCCGCGGAGCGCAGCCGCGAACATCTCCTCAGCGTAGGCAACCTCGGTCAGCGCCACCCGCTTGCCGCTGAGGTCTCGCTGATTCTCGAGGGCGCCCGCTCTCGAAATGACGAAGAAGGTGCTTTCGAGCCACGGCTCTGTCACCGCGATGCCGGGAATGTTCGCGGCAATGGGAGAGGTGGGCCAGAGGTCAATCGCCCGTGAACGGAGCGCCTCCCAGGACGTCCCTTCAATTCTGGTCCATCGAACATCCACGCCCAGGCGACGAGCGGCCGTCGAGAGGACGTCCACCGCGATGCCGTCCGGCCGCTTGCCCTCCGAGGCAAAATAGAAAGGTGGCTGAATCCGGTATCCAATCCGCAGGGTGCCGCCGGGCGGCGGCCGCAGGATCAGCCACACGCCGCCCGCAATGGCAACGAGCGCCATGGCGGCGATGACGACCCACGTCGCCAGCTGCGCGAGCGAGCGCCGATGATGTCGAGCGGTCATCTTATCTTATCGACGAGAGAGGTCCAGCGAAGCTCCGCCTAAGACAGCTTCCGGGGACCCCACAGAAACTTGCTTCATTCAATACGATTTCAGCCCTGGAAGATGTCCAGCGACCTGTTGCCAGGTGTCATCTTGAGTTTTCGGCGCTGTTTACGTCCGCCGATAGCCCCGCCTCCCGGCGCAGGACGCAGGCGTGCCCCGAGGCGCAGGGCGAGCAGGCCCCATAACCCGGCCGAGCTTCTTATGGCGGCCTGGGGTCAGGCGGCTGGAGTCGCATCGGTCTCAGGAACGCCATGGCGGGATGGGTGCCGGGGGCCAAGCGCCGGCGCGACCAGGAACAGGTTTCCGCACAGGCGCCCGATCAGAATCGCGACAGCGGCCGCGGTGGCGCCTACCATGTCCAGCGCGCCGATTCCAACGATCAGGACGATGACGATGGCCACGGCCTCGACGGCGGTAGCGGCCGTGATCACGCGCGTTCGCCGGGCGAGCACGAGCAGCGCACGCTGCAGGCCTAGCATGTAGTCGAGCGCGGGCAGCAGCGCCAGCACGCGCGCCGGCCAGATCGCAAGCGCGGCGAGTTCCGGCGAGAGGCCCGACACGCGCGTGAACCACGCAGGCCCGAGTGGCGTGAAGAGCACGCCGCCGAGCGCTGCCGCCGACACGCTCGCCAGCCAGAGCGCGACGCGGGCAATCGTGCGCTCGCGGCGGCGGTCGCTGCCGGCGAGCGCCACCCCGACCTCTTGGTACGCGAGCGCGCCGCTGCGGAAGATGAACACGAACCCGCTGACGACCGGCAGCACCGCGAGCGATTCGATCGGTGAACGACTGCGACCCAGGAAGAACGTGACCAGCGGGTTGACGGTGATGGCGAGCAGCGAGGTGAGAGCCAGAGGGAAGTAGAACTTCCCGATGTCCCTCGTCGTCAGCGTCGTCGTCGTCTCCGGTCCGGCGAGCAGACGGGCGACGATTCCCCGCGCCATCCAGCGGCTGGCGGCCGCTTCCGCGATGACGCCGCTGGCAAGCGCCAGCGAGCCGACGTAGGCGCCGGGCAGGCTGGTGGCAGCCGCAAGTCCCGCCGCGGCAACAGACATCGTCAACAGGCGGACCACCGTTCCGTAGGCGACGCGGCGCGGCATGTGATGCCGGACCAGGATGCCCTGGTAGAAACGTCGGTAACCGATCGCCGCCGGCCAGAACAGGAGGAAGGTGGTTGCGACGTGCGTGAGGTGCGCGAGATCCGGCGGAAGGCCGATCAGCCGGTCGGTGACAAAGCGGAAGACCGGCGGGAGAAGGCCGAGCGCCATGGCGGCCGTCAGCACGCCGTTCAGCCGGAACGTGAAACGGCGCAGCGCGATCAGCGACTGGCGGTCGGCAACCAGGGCGTTGGCGGCCGTCATCATCATGATGATGGGCGCCTCGGCCATGAAGGCGAACGAGAAGGCCACGCCGTAGGCCGCCAGGTTTCGCGTGGGGTTGGCCAGCCTGGCAATGATCGCCGCGACGTACGGGCCTTCGACCGCCATCATGAGCCACGTCGCAGCCAGCGGCGCCCAGAACGCGAGGATGGTCCGCGTGCGAAGTGGGGGGGCGTTGGGATCGGCGAGTGTCACGAACGTGTAGATCTCCCGGGGGATGAACGCTTCATTCTACCCGGTGGCGAAGAAAAGAGCGGGGGCCAGGGGCGGAGGCTGTGGAGACACCCGGGAGCGGTCCGGTCGGCTGGCGCGACGACCGACCGCCGGCACTGTAGTGAGCCGACCGTCGGTGGACGCTGGGGGCCACTGGCCTTCCGGACTTGGACGCCGTCACGTCGCCTATCGAGGCAACCCGATTGGAGGCCTGGGCGCCTTCTTCCCAGGGGTGTTTTACCTTATAGCGAGATTCGTGCCGTCTGGGTAAGGCCAAGAAGCCGCTATTTTGGAGCAGTTGAGTCTTGAATTCACCCGCTGGGTTGACTAATTTCCGGAAAGTCCGCTAGCGAAGCTCCGCCTCAAACCGCTGAATCCGGAGAGGCGGCCATCGCAGGGCTTCGCTGTTGAATATCCGCTGGATGCCGAAAGCTTGATAAGGGATGATCGATATTCTTGGCGAACAACTCGACTATGTCTTCTTCGCCTCCGGCTTGGCCTTCGTCCTCATGGCCACCACGGGGCGTGCGCTTGGGTGGAGCCCGGGGTCGAAGCTTCCCTGGAAATGGCTGGGCTGGTTTGCCTTGCTCGCCGGATTCTCCGGTTGGACCGATGTCCTGGCGCTGGGTCTTGGCGACCGCGCGGTGCTCGATCCCACCCGCACTGCCTTGCTCGCGGCCGCCTCGGTCGCCCTGCTGGAATTCTCCCGGCGGGCAGCGGCTCGATCCGGACTCCGGATATCTCCGGCGTGGGCATTGCTGCCCCTCGGTCTGGTCGCGGCTGCAAGTTGGTGGGGCGGTCAACACGGTGCCGACGCCGCGTCGCGCTACTGCCTCCTACTCCCGGCGTGTGTTTGGGCCGGCTGGATCCTTCTGCAGGAGGCGCGCACGGGTGTCGGCGAGTCGCGGTGGCTGGCGATCCCAGGGGTGTGCTTTCTGCTCCTGGCCTGGGCGTCGGGTGCGACCGTTCCGGCGGCGGGATTCTTTCCCGCCACCCTCTACAACGACGCGACGTTCTGTCAACTGACGGGCGTTCCCGTGCCATACATTCGTGGCGCCATCGCGCTGGGTCTGGCCATCGGCCTGTGGCGCTACTACTGCTGCCTGCAGCGGGCCGAGGAACGGCTGACCTCCAGGCGGGCCTGGAACCGGTACGAACGAGGGTTGACCGCGGCGCTGACGGTGGTGCTGCTCGGGGGTTGGGTGTTCACGCAGGCGTCGGCCGCCTCCGAGGTCTCCGAGAGGCGCACGGTCCTGGCGGCTCGCGCGGCGACGGTGGCAGCCATGATCCCGGTTGCGCTGGTGGAGCGATTGTCCGGGTCGCAGAGCGACGCGTCCACCGACGCCTACGAGGATGTCCAGGCGCTGCTCCGCTCGGTCTGCACGTCACGGCAGGACGTAGACTCGGTGGCCATCGTGGCGCGCCGTGGGAACGCGTTCTTCTATCTCGCGCACGCGGTTTCCGATCGTCGATCCCGCTCGGGCGACCAATCCGCCCGTCCCGGCGAGGCGTATCGATTCCCGGTGGACGCGATGGCCGACCTCCTCCTGGCTGGTGAGACGGGCGACCATGGGCGCCACGTTCACGACTATGCGACGACGATCTCGAGCCTCGTGCCGGTTCGGCAGTCGAGCGGGCAGGTCGTGGCCGCGATCGACCTCCACGTGGACCCGGCCGGGCAGCGTCGGGCGGTCGCCCGCGCCCGCCTCGCGCCGATCTCCGTCACGCTCCTGACGAGCGTGCTCCTCGTGGCCTTCTTCATGTCGGAGCGCAAGATGGCCGAGTCGGTCGCTCGCACGGTCGCGTCCGAACGACGCTACCGCGGGCTGGTCGAGGGTTCGCCAAACGGCATCACGCTGCTTGACCGTGAGGGACGCTGCCTCACGATCAACCACAACGGGCTCGACCTGTTCTCGCTGGCTGAAGAGGACGTCGTCGGACGCCGGCTCTCGGAGTTGTGGCCCGCGGCGGAGCGACCCGCGGTTGCGGCTGCTTCCGACCGGGTCAGGCGCGGAGACCGGGTGACGCTGGACACGCGCTACTCGAGGCCGGACGGCAACTCGATGGCCCTCGAACTGGTTCTGAACGCGGTGACCGACGGCGCTGGCAGCGTGACGCACCTTGTCGGGATCGTGACCGACATCACCCAGCGGCACCGCGCCCAGATAGCGCTGGAGCGAAGCCACCGGTTCACGCAGGTGATTCTCGCCATCTCTGCCCGGTTCCTCGGGCTCCGCACGGAGCGGGTCGATGCCGCGACGCGCGACGCGTTGCGCGAGGTTGGCGCGTTCCTCGAGGTGGACCGCGTACAGTTGTTCCATCTGTCGGTCGATCGCGCGGCCTTCAGCCTGACGCACGAATGGTGCGCTCCCATTGCCAGTTCCCGCCTGCCGGCGTTGCAGGCGGCTCGCATCGACGACTACCCGTGGACCTGGGCCACGCTCGAGAAGACGGGCGTCGTGCGGGTGCCTGACGTCGATGCGATGCCGGACGAGGCGTCGGCCGAGCGGGCCGGGATGCAGGCGCAGCGGATCGGAGCGTATCTCTGCGTGCCGGTGAACCGGCGCGGCTCGGTCACCGGGTTCCTCGCGCTCGACGTCTTCAACCGGCGCCGCGACTGGCCCGACGACGAGGTGACGCTGCTGAGGATCGCCGCCGACGTCCTGTCGAACGGGCTCGCGCGCAAGCAGGCCGACGAGGCGCTGCGCGAGAGCGAGCAGCGGTTCCAGAAAGCGTTCAGCAACAACCCCGCGGCGATGGCGATCCTTTGGATGGAGAACCAGCGGATCGTCGAGGCGAACGAAGCGTTCCTCCAGCTCCTGGCGAGTCCGAGGGAAGGCGTGATCGGGCGTACCGTGGACGACCTCCACCTGATTGTGGACGAGGACGCGCAGGAGGTCTTCGCCCGATCGCTGGCGCGCGAGGAGCCGCTTCGCTCCGTCGAGTTGCGCGTCCGGACGGCGAACGGCGAACTGCGCGACGTCTCGCTCTCGATGGACGCGTTCGAACTGGCCGGCCAGCGGTTCATGCTCGCGGTCGCGCTCGACCTGTCGGCAAGGACCCGGGCGGAAGAGGCGTTGCGTGAACGCGAGGAGGTCTTCCGCAGCATCAGCGCCACGGCGCAGGACGGGATCATCATGATCGACCCCGACGCCCGCGTGACAGTGTGGAACGATGCGGCCGAGCGGATGTTCGGCTATACACGCGAAGAGGCCCAGGGCCAGGCGCTGCATGCGCTGATCCTGCCCGAGGAGCACGAGCCAGGGTTCCTGTCCGGCTTCGCTCAGTTTCGGGTGACCGGAGAGGGGCCGTTCGTGGGTCCCGCGCAGCAGATCTTCGGGCGGCGGAAAGACGGCACCCGGATTCCCGTCGAACTCTCGGCTTCGGCCGTGCGGGTCCGCGGCGGCTGGCACGCGGTCGGGATCCTCCGCGACATCACCGACCGCCTCGAGGTCGAGGAGGCGCTGTGGAAAGCGAAGGAGGAAACCGAGGAGGCCAACACGGAACTGCAGCGATCGGTCGAACGGGCGAACCGCCTGGCCGAAGAGGCGGCGGTGGCCAACGCCTCGAAGAGCGAGTTCCTCGCGAACATGAGCCACGAGATCCGGACGCCGATGAACGGCATCATCGGGATGTCGGGGCTCCTGCTCGACACGCCCCTCTCGGCCGAACAGCGGGAGTATGCGGAGACGGTTCGCACCTGCGCCGATTCGCTCCTGACGATCATCAACGACATCCTGGACTTCTCGAAGATCGAAGCCGGCAAGCTCGACATCGAGATGCTCGACTTCGACCTCGCCGGCACGCTCGCGGACACGATGGACGTGCTCGCCATGCGGGCGCACCAGAAGGGGCTCGAGATGGCGTGTCTGATCGCGCCGGACGTGCCCGGCCTGCTCCGCGGCGACCCGGGCCGCCTGCGCCAGGTCCTGACGAACCTGCTGGGCAACGCGGTGAAGTTCACCGACCGCGGCGAAGTGACGCTGAGCGTCAGCGTTGAGACGCTGACCGCAGAGGACGCGCTCCTCCGGTTCATCGTGCACGACACGGGCATCGGCATCCCGGCGCACAAGCTCGGCGCGCTGTTCCAGCCGTTCACTCAGGTGGACAGCTCGGCCACGCGGAATTTTGGCGGCACGGGCCTCGGCCTGTCCATTTCCCGCCGCCTGGCGAAGATGATGGGCGGCACGGTGGGTGTCGAGAGCGAGGAGGGCGTCGGTTCGAGTTTCTCGTTCACGGCGCGGTTCGAACGGCAGCTTCACGCCCCCCTCTCGGTCGCCGTGTCCGAGGATGCGCTCGAAGGGGTGCGCGTGCTTGGGCAGGACAACAACCTGACGAACCGCCGCGTCCTCTCCGGCATCCTCGAATCGCGGAAGTGCCGCCACACCGAGGTGGACAGCGGGGCGGCCGCGCTCGAGCACCTCAGGGCCGCCGCTCGTACGAACGATCCGTACCGCATCGCCATCCTCGACATGGTCACCAAGGACATCCCGGGCGAGGACCTGGGCCGGCAGATCAAGGCGGACTCGCTGATCGCCGGGACCACGCTGGTCATGATGACGTCGGTGGGACGCCGGGGTGATGTCAGCCGCTTCCGGGAAGCCGGATTTTCGGGCTACCTCACCAAGCCGGTGAAGGCGTCCCACCTTCTGTCCCTGCTCGCCACCCTGACCGGCCGGCCGGGGGCCCAGGCCACGGGGGAACCCCCGCTGGTGACGCGGCACACGATCGCGGAAGCCCAGCGCCGGAAGACCCGGATCCTGCTGGCCGAAGACAACATCACGAACCAACTGGTCGCCATCAAGGTGCTCGAGAAGATGGGACATCGGGTCGAGGCGGTGGCGAACGGTGCGGAGGCGGTCAAGGTGCTGTGCGCGATGCCGTACGACCTGGTGTTGATGGACGTACAGATGCCGGAGATGGACGGGTTCGAGGCGACGCGCCGCATCCGCGATGCGGCATCGGGCGTGCGCAATCCGCGTATCCCCATCATCGCCATGACCGCGCACGCGATGAAGGGCGATCGCGAGCGTTGTCTGGAAGCCGGGATGGACGACTACCTGACGAAGCCGATCAACCCGAAGGAAGTCGCACAGGCAATTTCCCGCTGGACGGCCGCCGAGACTCCTGCGGACACGGTCGCTGAGACCCCGGCGAGGACGGAGACGGACCCTGCGGCGAACACGACGCCTGAGGCCGAGGTACGGGCACCCGCGCCTGCCGCCGCGCCCGCCGCGCTGGCCCCGGCAGCGCTCGATCGGTTGACGCTGCTCAACCGGCTCGGTGACGACGAGGAAGTGTTCATGGAGGTCATCCAGATCTTCATCGAAGACGTACCGCGGCAGTTGACTGGCATCGACGAGGCGCTGGCCACTGGCGACGCGCCGACGCTGCGTCGGCTGGCGCACTCGTTGAAAGGATCGTCGGGTACGGCGGGAGCCGAGGCGCTGCAGCAGGCGTCACAGGCACTCGAGCAGGCGGCCGCAGCCGGCGACCTGCGGGCGGCCACGCCGCTGGTGCAACCGGTCAAGGACATGTTCGCGCTCGTCCTCGAGACGATGAGCCGGTGGCTCGCCGAAGGGAAGGCCAGATGACCGGGCAGCGCCTGCGAAGTGGTGTGCCCGCGGTGGCTCTTGTGCTATCCTCCGCCCAGTCATTACCGTCCGCTCTTACACCCTCACTTCCCGGAGACGATGATGAAGACGATTGACCTGACGCTCTCGAACCTCAACGATCTGTTCCCTTCGACCTTCACGCAGGAACAACTCGCCAAGGCCAAGACAGCCTTCCTCAAGGAACTCGCCCTCCAGGCTCACCGCTTCTACGGCGGCAAGATGGCGACGATCCCCAAGGCCGGCATCTACGGTTTCAACTGGTTCAACGTCTGGTACACCCCTGGTGTGTCAGCGGTGTCCACGACCATCCGCGACAATCACGACGCCTCGTTCGAGCTGTCGAACCGCGGCAACCTCGTCGCGGTCGTGTCCGACTCGACCCGAGTGCTCGGCGACGGCGACTGCTCGCCATCTGGCGGCCTCGGCGTGATGGAAGGCAAGGCCTTCCTGATGAAATACCTCGGCGGCGTTGACGGCGTGGCACTGTGCGTCGACAGCTACAACAAGCAGGGCAAGCACGACCCCGACAAGATCATCGAGTTCGTCAAGATGCTCGTGCCGAGCTTCGGCGCGGTGAACCTCGAGGACATCTCGCAGCCGAACTGCTACAAGGTGCTCGACACGCTGCGCGAGGAATGCGACATCCCAGTCTGGCACGACGACGCGCAGGGTACGGGCAGTGTGACGCTGGCCGGCCTGGTCAACGCGCTGCGCATCGTCGACAAGCCGATCGGCGACGTGCGGATCGTCATGTACGGCGCCGGCGCGGCCAACACCACCATCGCGCGCCTGATCCTCATGGCGGGCGGCAATCCCGAGAAGATGGCGTTGTTCGACACGAAGGGCGGCCTCCACAAGAAGCGCGACGACGTGAAGGCCGACGCGGCCTTCTACCGGAAGTGGGAACTCTGCGAGAAGACGAACCCAGGCTGCCTGAACGACATCGGGGACGCCCTGAAGGGCGCCGACGTACTGATCGCGGTCAGCACGCCCGGCCCGGACGTCGTGAAGCCGCAATGGATCCGGCAGATGGCGAACAAGCCGATCGTGTTCGCCTGCGCGAACCCGGTTCCCGAGATTTACCCCTACGCCGCGAAGGAAGCCGGCGCCTACATCGTAGCCACCGGGCGCGGCGACTTCCCCAACCAGGTCAACAACTCGATGGGCTTCCCCGGGATCCTGAAGGGGGCGCTCCTGGTGCGCGCGCGTAAGATCACCGACGAGATGGCGATTGCCGCGGCGTACTCCGTCGCGAACTTCGCCCAGAAGAAGGGCCTCAGCCCGGACTACATCATGCCGACGATGGACGAAACGGACATGTTCGCCCAAGTGGCGGCCGACGTGGCGACGACAGCCATCGCGAATGGCGTGGCGCGCGTCACCCTGTCGCGCGACGAGGTGTACTCGCAGACGCTCGGCGACATCAAGGAAGCCCGGGCGATCATCGACCTGCTGATGCGTGAGAAATTCATCGGCGCGCCAGATCCCCAGATGCTGGCGAACGCGGTCGAGAAAGCCGTGGCGATCGTGACGCGGTAGCGGTGGGTGACGTCCTTTTCCAAGTCCTTCGATGCACAATGACGGGGACGTATGTGTGCCCTCAGGACTGAGTGCTGAGCGAGTACAAGCGGCGCCACATGCGGCGAAAGCCGATCGTCGCCGTCATTGCGAGTCGAAGTACTAAGGCGTGCTGGCGGCCGACTCGACGCAGCCGACCGAGTGAGCGATGGACCCGTTCGGCGACGCTCCTGCGCCAGGCTCTACCGAGTCCCGAGGGCGATCAGCTATACTGGCTTTCTCGTTTCTATTGGTGACGCGTCGCCAGCCCGGCCGCGTGTACCTGGCGGCTTCGGACAGGCGTGAGCGTTCGCCGCGAGACGAGTGGGACGTCACGACCCACGGCATGCGGTGCGGACCGGGCGGGTGAAGAGGAGAGTATGGGAGACGGCGCGGAAGGACTTGTTGACGCCCAGGCGAGAATCCAGGATCGACTCGACGAACTCGAGCAGCAACGGGTCCGCCACGGCCGCATCGTCAAGGATCCCGTGCGCGAGCAGCAACTGATGTCGCTGCGCCTGGCCCGCACCGAACTGGAGCGCCAGTCGGGCGTGACCGAGCACCCCATCCGCCTTCAGCAGCTGTCGCAGGCGATCGCCGAGCTCGATCGCCGCATTGCGATGTTGACCGACCAGCCCGCCTGAATTCCTCTGAATTCCTCCTTGGAGCGCTTCCTGGATCGATAGCGACCATCCGCGCCGGCCGCACGGTTCCCCTCGTCTTCATCTGTGATCGCGGAAATGTCACCCGCCCCCGGCGGCCGGCTTGACTCAGGCGGGGAATCCACCTACATTCATCCCGTTTCCTACGCGTTCCCACCCGACTGGTCCCCTGAGGAGAAGACAGATGAACGTCAGACGACTGGTGTGCCTGGCCGCGGGGCTGTTCGCCGTTGGCTGGTTGAGCGTGGCCACCGGCGGACAGGAGATGACCCTGTCTAGCCAGGTGATCGAACGCACGCTCCCCAATGGCCTGAAGGTGCTGATGGTCAGGCGCCCCGAGGCGCCGCTCATCCGGTGCATCCTCGCGTATCGCGTGGGCTCGGTGAACGAGCGCCCCGGCATTACCGGGATCTCGCACTTCCACGAGCACATGATGTTCAAGGGCACGCGGTCCATGGGCATCAAGGCGGGCACGCTGGCCAAAGACGACGAGTACAACCGGCAGATTGACGCGCTGATGAACAACGTGGCGGAGGAGGAATCCAGGGTCAAGGGGCGCGACGACGCGAAGTTGGCCGCGCTGAAGAAGCAGGTGTCCGAGCTGATCGACAAGGAAAAGAAGGAAACGATCGTCAGCGAGGAGATCTGGGGCGCGTACCAGGAAGCCGGCGGCACCGGCATCAACGCCTCCACCGGCCAGGAAATGACTCAGTACTACGTCACGCTGCCGAAGAACGCGATCGAACTGTACCTCGCGCTCGAAGCCGACCGGATGGTCAACCCGGTGTTCCGCGAGTTCTACTCCGAGCGCGACGTGATCACCGAGGAACGACGGCAGAGCGAGAACGGCGCCGGGTTCTTCTTCCAGGAGCAGCTGAACGCGACGTTCTACGCGGCCAGCCCGTACCACTGGGGGGTGGTCGGCTGGATGTCCGATATCAGCCGTGTGACCAAGCAGGAGATGATCGAGTACCGCGAGAAGTACTACCGACCCGACAACGCGACGCTGGTGCTCGCGGGCGATGTCGACCCCGCCAAGGTCATGCCGCTCGTGACGAAGTACTTCGGCCCGATCACGTCGAAGGGCAAGTCGCCCCGCGTGCGGACCGAGGAGCCGTCACCCCAGTACTACAAGCGGACGATCGGCCCGAACTTCAAGCCGCCCTACATCGAGAAGCGCGTCCTCGGCCGCGCGGCGGCCAACCCGGCCGTGACGATCATGTTCCACACCCCGCCCGTGTGGCACGACGACCTCCCGGCGCTGTTCATGCTCGGCCGTGTCATGAGCGCGCGCACCGGCAAGATGTACATGGACCTCGTCGAGAAACAGCAGCACGTGACCGGCGTGAACGCGAGCGCGTCGAACTCGATGTACGACGGCGCGTTCCGCATGAGCGCCACGGGGCGCGAAGTGCAGGGTGCCCTCACGGTGCCGCTGGACCAGATCGAGAAGGACTTGTGGTCGTACCTCGAAAACGCGAAGGCCACGCCGGCCGAGGCCCAGCTGCTCCAGCGCATCAAGAACTCCGTCGAGGCGCAGTACCTCCAGGGCCTCGCGGGTACCGGCATCGCCGGCTCGCTGGCGTCGATGGAAGTTGCCTACCGCTGGCAGCATCTCGAGGACCAGTTCAAGGCGCGCATGGCTGTGACGCCTGACGACATGATGCGCGTGGCGAAGACCTACTTCACCCGCGACAACAGTGTCACCGGTGTGATGGAGCGCGAGAAATAGCGGCGCCCGGGTGTGTCGAGAAAAGGACATGACGATGGGTAAACGACTTCTCTCTTTGCTGATCATTGCACCCCTGCTGATCGTCGCGATCCACGCGGCCGGGCAGCAGGCAACCAAAGCCCAGGCGCCGGCGGCCAAAGCGGCCGCAGTGGCGGCCCCGGCAACTCCCGCGCAGGGCCCGCGTCCCGAGCAGTACCTGGGCAAGTTCCCCCCGCTCGACTTCAAGCCTCCCAAGGCGGCTGATTTTCGCACCACGCTCTCCAACGGGCTGGTCGTCTACATCGCCGAGGACCACGAGATCCCGTGGTTCGAAGCGACGCTGCTGACGCCGGTGGCCGGCGGCGGTGGTGGCGGCGGCGGTCGTCGCGGCATGGAAGACGCGGCGCTCGACTTCCCGCAGCGGCCGGGCGGCGGCGGTGGCGGTGGCGCCCGCTCGTTCCTCGAGCCCAAGGACAAGCTGGGGATCCAGAGCATCTGCGGGTCGGTCATGCGCTCGGGCGGCACGGCGTCGATGACCGCCGATCAGATCAACGAGCGGATGGAGTTCCTTGCCGGAAGCGTGTCGCCCACGTCGCTGTCGCTGCACATGCGCCACGTGGACGAAGGGCTGAAGATCTGGATGGACATCCTGAACAACCCGGCGTTCCCCGAGGACCGGATCCGGCGCGAGAAGGAGTCGATGGCGGCGCCGCTGCGCAACCGCAACCGCCAGCTCGCCGGCGTGGCCACCACCACGTGGCAGAACCTTGTCTACGGCGAGGACTCGCCGATCACCGCCGAGGTGACCGAGACCACGATCAACAGCATCACGCGCGACGACGTCGTGGCGTGGCACAAGAAGTACTGGGGGGCCAACAACGCCATCCTGGTCGTCTCGGGCGACTTCAAGAAGGCCGAGATGCTGCAGAAGCTCGAGGCGACGTTCGGCCAGTGGCGGAGCGCCGAGGCGAAGGCGACACCCAACTGGCCGAAGGTGACCGGCTTGGCCGCCAAGCCTGGCGTCTACATGGTGCAGCCCCTCGGCGCGACGCCGAACCAGGGCGTCGTGCGCGTGGGGACGCTCAGCCTGACACAGGACGACCCCGACTACGCGGCGGTGGACCTGATGAACTACACGCTCGGCGGCGGGTCGTTCTCGTCGCGCATCACGCAGATCGTCCGGAACGACAATGGCCTCGCCTACAGCGCCAGCTCCAGCGTTGGCGCGGACGTGCACTACCCGGGCACCTTCGCCGGCTTCACGCAGACGAAGAACTCGACCGTCGTGTTCGCCACGCAGCTCATCCTGAACGAGATCGAGCGGATGTACAACGGCGACATCACCGAGAAGGACCTTCGGTTTGCGAAATCATCGCGGGTGAACGCCTTCCCGTCGATGTTCTCGACGGTGTTCGGCAACGCCACGAGCTTCGCGCGGCTGGAGCTCGAGGGGCGCCCGCGTGACTTCTATGACACCTACCTGGAACGCTACCAGAAGGTGACCGTGGCGGACATCAAGCGGGTGGCGAAGAAATACCTGCAGCCCGACAAGATGGTGGTCTTGGTCACCGGCGACATCGCCGAGTGCAAGGCGGGCGCCGACAAGTCGCTGCCGAACCAGGGCGCGATTGACGCGATGGCGGCCAAGTACGGCGGCCGCACGATCGACGGCCTGGCGAAGAAGTACGGTGACGGCACGGTGCACGTCGTCACGCTGAAGTAGGGTCGGGGGACAGGACACAGGGGTCGGGGGACGGGGGACACAGGGGTCCCTCCAGGAGAAGAAACATGAAAATCAGACGAATCGTGTGCCTGGCCGCCGTGCTGCTGGCCGTCGGCTGGCTGACGACGTCGTTCACCCAGGGACAGGAGATGACCCTGTCCAGCCAGGTGATCGAACGCGTCCTGCCAAACGGCCTCAAGGTCCTGATGGTCAAGCGCGCTGAGGCGCCCCTCATCCGGTGCATCCTCGCGTATCGCGTGGGCTCGGTGAACGAGCGCCCTGGCATTACCGGGATCTCGCATTTCCACGAGCACATGATGTTCAAGGGCACTTCCTCGATGGGCATCAAGCCGGGCACGCTGGCCAAGGATATGGATTACGACCGCCAAATCGACGCCCTGGTGGACAAGATCGTCGAGGAGGAAGCCAGGATCAAGGGGCGTGACGACGCGAAAATCGTGGTGCTGAAGAAGCAGGTGTCGGAGCTCATCACCAGGCAGAAGGCCGAGACGATCAACAGCATGGAGATCTTCAGCGCCTACCTCAACGCCGGCGGCACGGGCGTGAACGCCTCCACCGGCAACGAGATGACGCAGTATTACGTGACGCTGCCGAAGAACAAGCTGGAACTGTACCTGGCGCTCGAGGCCGACCGCCTCGCCAACCCGGTCTTCCGCGAGTTCTACTCCGAGCGGGACGTAATTACCGAGGAACGGCGGATGAGCGAGAACCAGCCGGGCATGTTCTACTACGAGCAGCTCAACGCGACGTTCTACGCCGCGAGCCCTTACAGCTGGGAGGTCCTCGGCTGGATGTCGGACATCAGCCGGGTCACCAAGAAGGAGATGATCGAGTACCGCGGGCAGTTCTACCGACCCGACAACGCCACGCTGGTCCTCGCCGGCGACCTTGATCCCGCGGTGGTGATGCCGCTCGTCACGAAGTACTTCGGGCCGCTCGAGGCGAAAGGCAAGTCGCCGCGAGTCCGCACCGAGGAACCGTCGCCTGAGTTCTACCGGCGGACGATCGGCGCGAACTTCAAGCCGCCCTACATCGAGAAGCGTGTGCTCGGCCGCGCGGCCGCCACCCCGGAGGTCACGGTCATGTTCCACGTCCCGCCGCTGTGGCACGACGACCTGGCGCCGCTCTACATGCTTGGCCGTGCGATGAGCGCCCGCACCGGCAAGATGTACCTCGACATGGTCCTCGAGAACGACAACGCGACATCGGTGATGGCGATGGCGTCGAACTCGATGTACGACGGGTCGTTCACCGTATCGGCGACCGCCAAGGAGGTCAAGAACGAGGTGAAGATCCCTCTCGACGAGCTCGAGAAGGAGCTGTGGACCTACATCGAGAACGCCAAGGCGAATCCCGTGGACGCGCCGTTGCTGCAGCGCGTCAAGAACTCGGTGGAGGCGCAGTACCTGCAGAGCCTGGCAGGCACGGGTATCGCCGGTTCGCTCGCGCGGATGGAGACGGCCTACCGCTGGCAGTTCATCGAGGAACAGTTCAAGCAACGCCTGGCGGTCACCGGCGAGGACCTGCAGCGCGTGGCGAAGAAGTACTTCACGAGGGACAACTGCGTCACCGGCGTGCTGGAACGGGAGAAGTAGGGCCTGACGGGTCGAGGAAAGGACAAGACGATGTTCAAACGATATGCGGCATCATTGCTGATTCCCTTGCTGCTGCTCGTGGCGGTGGTGTCCGGCGCTGACGCCCGGACGTCCCAGGCCCAGGGCCAGAAAGTCACGGCGGCTCCGGTCGCCCAGAAGCCGGCCCCGGCGCCAGCCGCCAAAGGCCCACGCCCCGAACAGTTCACGTTCGCACCGCTGGTGTTCAATCCCCCCAAGTCGACCGAGTTCCGCACGCAGCTCTCGAACGGTCTCGTCGTCTACATCGGCGAAGACCACCAGATCCCCTGGATCAACGCGATGCTGATGGTCCGCACCGGCCCGTTCCTGGAGCCGAACGACAAGCTCGGCGTCGCCGGGATGACGGCGACGGTCATGCGAACCGGCGGGACGACGTCGATGACGGGAGAGCAGATCAACGAACGGATGGACTTCCTCGCGGGAAACATCAGCGCGACCAGCCTCTCGATCCACGCGCGACACCTGGACGAAGGGGTGAAGATGTGGATGGACATCCTGGCCAATCCCGCGTTCCCGGAGGACAAGGTGCGCCGCGAGCGCGACCAGTCGCTGGTCGGCATCCGCAACCGCAATCGGAATCTGGCCGGCGTGGCGATGAGGACGTGGACGAAGCTGATCTATGGCGAAGGCTCCCCGATGGCGCTCGAGGCCACCGAGGCGGGGACCACCAGCATCACGCGCGAGGATCTGGCCAAGTGGCACAAGAAGTACTGGGGGGCCAACAACGCCATCCTGATCATCTCGGGCGACTTCAAGAAGGCCGAGATGCTGCAGAAGCTCGAAGCGACCATCGGCAAGTGGGCACCGGCCGAGAAGGCGGTGCCGGCCATTCCGAAGGTCGAGCAGGCCGCGAAAGCGGGCGTGTACATGGTCCAGCCGCAGGTGCCCTCCAACCAGGGGGTCATCCAGATCGGCCACGTGGGTCTGATGCAGGACGATCCCGACTATCCGGCCGTCGATTTGATGAACTACATCCTTGGTGGCGGCTCGTTCTCGTCCCGGATCACGAAGGTCGTTCGCACCGACAATGGTCTCGCGTATTCGGCGAGTTCCAGTTTCTCGGGCGGGGCCCTGTACCCGGGCACGTTTGCCGCGTTCTGCCAGACGAAGAACGCCACGGTGGTCTTCGCGTCGCAGTTGATGCTCGACCTGATCGAGGGGATGCGGGCAGGCGACG
>JANYLG010000127.1 GCA_025363775.1 Acidobacteriota bacterium
CGCAGCGGTCGCAGAAGAACTCGAACTGGTAACCCTTGTCGGTCGAGTGATCGGTGTGGTTGCGCGTGAACTGAATCAAACTCATCTCGTGTCCCCCCGTGCAGCAGGCCCCCAACAGCAATCCGATCTACAGCTTCTCGAACCTGGCCGTGAAGTGGCGCAACACGGTCGGAGCGGAGACGATGCGGTATCCGCGGAGACTCTCCTTCAACCGCGCCACCTCGATCGCCCCCTCGGCCACGTAGTCGATGTGCGACTGCGTGTAGACCCGCCGGGGAATGGCCAGGCGGACGAGATCCATGGCCCCTGGCGTCTCGCTGCCGTCGGGACGGAGTCCAAACATGACCGTCCCGATTTCGACGCCCCGAATGCCCGCCTCGACGTAGAGCGCGTTGGTGAGGGCGATGCCGGGATACTGCAGCGGAGGGATGTGCGGCAGCAGCGCCCGCGCGTCGAGGTAGATCGCGTGCCCGCCCGACGGGCGAATCGTCGGAACCCCCGCAGCGGTCAGCTTGTCGCCGAGGTACTCGGTCGATCGTATCCGGTACCTGAGATACGGCTCCTCCACCACTTCCTCGAGCCCCCTCGCGATCGCCTCGAGGTCGTAGCCGGCCAGCCCGCCGTAAGTCGGGAAGCCTTCCGTCAGGATCAGGAGATTGCGCGCCGTCTCCGCCAACCGGTCATCGTTCATCGCCAGGAAGCCGCCGATGTTGGCCAGCCCGTCTTTCTTGGCCGACATCGTGCAGCCATCCGCCAGCGAGAACATCTCCTGCGCGATCGCCTTCGGCGTGCGGTCTCCCTGCCCGGCTTCTCTGATCTTGATGAAGTAGGCGTTCTCCGCGAACCGGCAGGCGTCGAGGAACAGCGGCTTGCGGTACCGGTCGCACAGCGCCCGAACGCCGCGGATGTTCTCGAGCGACACGGGCTGACCGCCGCCCGAGTTGTTGGTCACGGTCACCATCACCAGGGGCACGCGGGCCCCGTCCTCCCGCAGCGTCTTCTCCAGCGCGGCGAGATCGACGTTGCCCTTGAACGGGTGGACGAGCGCCGGGACGCGTCCCTCGGCGATCACGAGATCGCGCGCCTCGCACTGCTCGACTTCGATGTTGGCGCGCGTGGTATCGAAATGATTGTTGTTCGGAATGACCTGGCCCGGCTTCAGCACGCTGTGGAACAGGATCCGTTCGGCGGCCCGGCCCTGGTGCGTTGGGATGACGTGCGTGAATCCGGTGAGGTCACGGACAACCGACTCGAACCGGTAGAACGAGCGGCTGCCCGCGTACGACTCGTCGCCCTGCATCAGCGCGCCCCACTGCGCGGCCGACATGGCGCCGGTGCCCGAGTCGGTGAGCAAATCGATCAGCACGTCCTCGGCGCGCAGCCGGAAGACGTTGAAGCCCGCATCCTGGATCGCCGCCTCGCGCTCCTCGCGTCGCGTGAACTTGACCGACTCGACCGACTTGATGCGGAACGGCTCGATGATCGTGCGGAAATTCATAGGTGTGCCTACGCCTCCCAGGGCAACCCCGCCTTGCCGAAGTGGCCGTAGTTGGTCGTCGAGCGGTAGATCGGCTGCAGGAGGTTCAGCTGCTCGATGATCGCCGCCGGGCGAAAATCGATCGTGTCGAGGAACCGCCGTGCCGCGCGCTCGTCGCCCGTGCCGTACGTATCGACCTTGGTGGACACCGGCTGCGCCTGGCCGATGGCGTACGCCACCTGCACCTCGGCGCGGCGGGCGATCCCGGCCTTCACGATCTGCCGGGCCACGTAGCGGCCAAAGTACGCACCGCTGCGGTCCACCTTCGACGGGTCCTTGCCGCTGAAGGCGCCGCCGCCATGATGCGCCGCCCCGCCGTAGGTGTCCACGATGATCTTGCGCCCCGTGACGCCGCAGTCCGCGGACGGGCCACCGATCGCGAAGCAGCCGGTCGGGTTGACCAGCACCTGCACCTTCGGCGTGAACCACTCGCCGAGGACGCGCGGCGCCAGGCACGTGACCACGTAGTCGTAGATCTCTGTGTGCCTCGTCTCGGCGGCGTGCTGGGTGGAGACGAGGACGCACGTCACACCCACGGGGGTGCCGTTCTCGTATTCGACCGACACCTGGGACTTGGCATCCGGGCGCAGCCATGAGTACTTTCCGCCACGGCGATCGTCCGCGAGCCCGCGCGTCAGTCTGTGCGCCAGCAGGATGGGCAACGGCATCATCTCGGGCGTTTCCGCCGTGGCGTAGCCGAACATCATGCCCTGGTCGCCGGCACCCTGCTCCTTGTCGAGCCCGCGCCCCTCGTCCACGCCCTGCGAGATGTTGTCCGACTGCTTCGAGACGTAGTTGAACACCTGCACGCGGTCGGCATGGAACGCGTCGCCATCGTACAGGTAGCCGATCTCGCCAATCGCCTGCCGCGCGACGGCGTCGTGATTGACGGCCGCCTTCGACGAGATCTCGCCCGCGATCACGACCTTGTCGTCCTTGCACATGACCTCGCATGCCACGCGGCTGCGCAAGTCGCCGGCCAGGTATGCATCCAGGATCGAATCGGCGATGTAGTCGCAGACCTTGTCGGGATGGCCTTCGGAAACGGATTCGGACGTCAGCGTGTGTCTCAGATTCTGCATCGTCGCTCCTCGAGAAGTGAACAAGGGCGTCCCGGGCATGGCTCGCGCCGGGCGCGCCAAGATACACGAAACCAGACACCGGAATCGAGACTCGTATGCCCTTTCGAGATCGCGGTCCGTCTCGCTCGCGCATGGTCCCAGGCCGCGTGGGCTTGGCCGGCTGGGCCACCGTGTGCTCCAGGAGCTGGAGCCGGACGACGGTATGGCGTACGGGTCATCGAGCCGGGACTCTCGCCGTACTCTTCATGCTGACAGCCCGAGACAAGAGCTGCCGGGCGGCAAAACAAAAGGGCTTCGCAACAGGTGTCGCGAGCCCTGGCCGCGACTTAGATGGTCATGGCGTTGTCTCCAGCCGTGGCTGGCGCGCGGCCCATCAAGTCGAAAAAATCGCCGCGCTCGTTTACCAATATGCCCGCTGATGCGGGCCAAAGTCAAGCGAGGGAGCTGATGAATGAGGCACGGCGGGTTCGGCGCCTGGGGGATCACCCGCGATCGTGCCGCACGGTGACGCGTTGACCACGAATCTTGGTCGCGCGTAGCGCGGTCAGGATGGAGTCGGCCCGCGCGGCGGGCACCTCGACAAGGGAATGAGTCTCGGTGATCGTGATTGCGCCGAGCGCGTGTCCCGGGACACCGGCTTCGCCGGTGATGGCCCCGACCAGGTCCCCCGGTCGGATCCCCGCAGCCTTACCTGCGCCGACGAACAGGACCGCCATCGGTGCCGCGTGCTCGGTCGTGCGCGTGCGTGACGTCGCAGCGTGGGGGCGTTCACGGTCGCCACCCCGGCCACGTTCACGGGAGCGGTCGTGCGCCGCAGCGCTCTCGATCTCGGCCGCGGGCATCGTGGACTCGGCCGCATGGTGCACTAACGTCACCGCCGCGGCAGCCACATCGAACACGTCGAATTCCTGCGCCAGCGCCTCGACGATCGTCCGGGCGTCTTCGAACCCCCCGTTGGTCAATTGTTCGCGCAACTGTTCGCGCGTGGCCTCGAGGCGACGGGCTCGCAAGTCAGCCAGACTCGGCAGCGGCAGGACGTCGATCTTCTGCCTGGTCAGTGCTTCGACGGATCGCAGAAAGGAATGCTCGCGCGGGTGGGCCAGGGTGATAGCGATGCCGTCGCGACCGATACGCCCGGTGCGCCCGATCCGGTGCACGTACACCTCGGGTGACGTTGGCACATCGTAGTTGATGACGTGCGACACGTGCTTGATATCGAGGCCGCGGGCCGCCACGTCAGTCGCCACCAGGATCTCGGCCTGTTCCTTCCTGAACAGCTGCATGACACGGTCCCGTTGCTTCTGTTCCATCCCGCCGTGAAGCGCCTGCGCGCCGAACCCGTGCGCGCTCAGTGTGTCGGCCAGTTCATCGACCTCGATGCGCGTCCGGCAGAAGACGATCGCCGACTTGGGATTTTCGAAGTCGAGGACCCGCCCGAGCGCCGTCATCTTCTGAGCGCGTCCGACGATGTAGGCGGTCTGCCGGATGCGGGGGAGTTTGCCGGCAGCGCGTTTCTCGTGGGCGATGGTCACTCGGCGGGGATTCCTGAGGTGTTTCCCCGTGATCGCGGCGATGCGCGGCGCCATGGTCACCGCAAAGAGCGCGGTCTGCCGCGTGTCCGGCGTCTGCGTGATGATGGTGTCGATGTCGTCGGCGAAGCCCATGTCGAGCATCTCGTCGGCTTCGTCGAGCACGAGCACCTCGAGACCGCTCAGGTCGAGGGTCTGACGTCGCAAGTGATCCAGGGCGCGTCCGGGCGTGGCGACGACGATGTCGGCGCCGCGCCGAAGCGCCCGGATCTGCTGGTCCATCGGGGCCCCGCCGTACAGCGGCACCACCGTGAGGGGGAGACCTTTTGCATACTTGTGAATCGCTTCCGATACCTGCATCGCCAGTTCGCGTGTTGGCACGAGAACGAGCCCCCTCGCGCCCGCCGGTTGGCGCGTGGTGTGCATGGCGAGGCGGTTGAGCATGGGCAGCGTGAACGCTGCGGTCTTGCCGGTGCCGGTCCCCGCGAGGCCGATGAGGTCGTGCCCTTCGCGCAGCAGCGGGATAGCTTCGCGCTGGATGGGGGTCGGCTCTTCATAGCCGAGGGCCGTCACGGACGCGATCAGCTTCGGGGCAAGTCCAAGCGCAGAAAAGCCGGATACGGAAGCGGGCCTGGGTAAAGTCGTCATCTGATCATCTTACCCGCCAGGGGCCGGATGAGGGGAGACCTCTCCGGTCTCTGGGGCGGGCGGCGATGCGGAACTGTCCCAACTGATCGATGGAAATCTGATGCCCGGCCGCGCGATGAGGCCACCCACCGCCATGCCGGAAGATGGGACGACACGCATCCGGACACCCGGGCTTCTACCGGTGCCCCGGTTTGCGCCCGGGTTCGATCATCCCGAGGATCAGCTGGAAGCGAGGCTCCGACTGGACGCTCGCGAGGAACGCGTTTCGGCGGAGCCAGGAGGCGCGCTCGTCGCCATTGCGCACGCCGCGGTCGAGCCAGTCGAGCGCCTGATCGGTCTTCCCTGCGAGCGCGTAGATCTCGGCGATCTGGGACGGCGCGAACATCCCGATCCCCGCGTATTTCAAGAGATCGGCGTCGAGCGACGAGATCGCCTCTCCGCCCTTTCCTTCGCGCGCGAGCAGCAGCGCCCAG
Organism: Acidobacteriota bacterium; assembly: GCA_025363775.1. Lineage (GTDB taxonomy): Bacteria > Acidobacteriota > Vicinamibacteria > Vicinamibacterales > Fen-181 > FEN-299. The sequence goes on from JANYLG010000127.1 coordinate 5,270, forward strand.
AGGATGCGGACCTTGAAGTTCGGATGAGTCGCGGCCGCGATCCCTTCGAGCATCGGTCGCGCGCCGGCGGTGTCGCCCTCGTAGATGTGCACGCGCGCCATGGCGCGCACGGCGCCGAGGTTGTGGGGGTCCTGCTCGAAGACTTTCTCGATCTCGCGGTGGGCCTCGTCGATCCGCCCCTCCTCGAACAGGATATCGGACAGAAGGATGCGAGCGGCCCAGAAGAGAGGGACCGCCTCGAGGATCTTGCGAACGCGCGTCTCGGCCATCTCGAAATCGCCGCTATGACGCCCGTCGATCGCAAGCCATGCCGCGCCCGGCTGGCTCCGGGGGTCGAGGTGCAAGGCGGTCTCGAGTTCCGCCCGCGCCTGCGCTTTCCGGTTCAGGTAGAGAAGGGCCGCGCCGAGCGTGCCGTGCGCGGAGGAGAGTCCCGGTTGTTTCGCGATCACGTCGCGCGCATCGCGCTCGGCGCGATAGATGAGGTCGGCATCGTTCGAGAACCCCTCGTGGATCGCGATCACATTTGTCAGGGCGCGCATCGCGCGGGCGGATCCAAAGGCCGGATCGAGTTCGATCGCGCGATCGAGCATCTGCTGCGCACGCGGGATGTCGAGCTGCGCGCGGAGGAACAAGAGTCCCTTCTCGACGTACTCGTTCGCCTCGGCATTGGGGGAATGGGGCTCACCAATCGACGACACACTCACGCCCTCGCGGGGAGGCTCGGCGGGCGCCGGGCCAGAGAGTTCGCGCCCCATCCACACTCCAATGGCGACAAAGATGACGACGGCGAGAATGGCCAAAACGGTGAGGAGGGAGGGACGCGCGAGCGCGCGCTGGAATGCGCCGGGACGGCCGCCGCGCGGTGCTACCGGTGCGTCCTGCATCGCTCCGGCGATCGCGGCGGAGAGCTCCCGCGCGGATGGGAAGCGTTTGTCCGGCGACTTCTTGAGGCAGCGGCGCACGACGTGTTCGAGCGCCGGTGGGATGCCTGCGGACGACGCGGCCAGTGCGGCGGGCTCCTCGCGCAGGATCGCGGTCATCGTCTCGGCGACGGTCTCTCGCCGGAAGGGGCGGCGGGCGGAGAGCATCTCGTACAGCACCGACCCGAACGAGAAGATGTCCGAACGCGCGTCCGCCGCCGCGCCGCGCACTTGTTCCGGGGAGAGGTAGTCGGTGGTGCCGAGGACCGTGCCCGGCGTCGTGAGAATCGTGCGGGTGGGCGTGTGCGATTCGGGCGAGGGCTCACCCGCAGGAGCGATGTCCACGAATGCCGCAAGGCCGAAATCGAGGACCCTCGTGCGGCCGTCCTTCATGAGAAAGATATTCTCGGGCTTCAGGTCGCGATGGATGATCCCGCGATCGTGCGCGGCGGCCAGACCTTCCGCAACCGCCTGCGCCACCTCCGCGGCGCGGCGCGGCGCAAGCGGCCCGGCCTGGATCGCATCGCGCAGAGTCCGGCCTTCGAGCAGTTCCGTCACCGCGTACGTGGAGCCGTCCTGCTCGCCGAACCCGTAGATCGCAAGGATTCCCGGGTGCGCGAGCGCCGCTACGGCCTTCGCCTCGCGTCCGAAGCGAGCCAGTCGCTCCGGATCGAGGGCGACCGCCGCCGGCAGAAACTTGATCGCGACGTCGCGGTCCAGCGCCGTGTCCCGCGCCTTCCAGACGACGCCCATGCCCCCTTCGCCGATCTTCTCGACGAGGCGGTAAGATCCGATTTGAAGTCCGGGTTCAGGGTGCATGGACGATAGGCCGTAGCCAGCATCCTCCGGCAGATCCGGGGGCTTTCGGTTGTGAGCCGCCCAAAGCGGCAAGATCGGGTTCTCGTGTGTGACGATGCGGATCGGCTGAGAGACGACTGTAACGCGTTTCTACCGCAGCACACGCTTCAACGTCCGCAGGATTGCGGCGAGCGGGTCGCCCGTGGCGCCGAGCAGCAGATCGACCAGGGCCGGCGTCCCATCAGGGTCCTGCACCTCAGCAAAGGCGCGCTCGGTCCGCATGCGTTCGATGGCGAGCGACAGGGGCAGCGCCGGATCTGGGCCACGCGCCTCCTTCAGGAACCGCGCGCGAACCGTGTCCCAGTCCGGGCGCTGCTGCCGCTGCAGCACGCGGATCGCGACGGGCATCCCAGGGCGCGATGCGTGCCCGAGTGCACCTGTCTCCCCAGCCGACCTGGTGCGATCACGGGACCGAACTCGTATTTCGCGTGCAGATCCGACGTTAAAACCGCCTGCGCCCCTTGCACCGCCGCCTGGTTTTACCCCGCCCTGCCCTTCTTGCGCTCGTCGATTCTCGCCCAGGCGAGCGCGGCCAGGAAGATGACGACGATGAGGCCGTAGCCGAGCCACTCAGGGACTTCCCAGGCGATCAACCCCACCTGGTGCAGGTACTGGAGCAGGAGCCGCGCGCCGACCCAGGCGATGATCACGAAGGCGCCATCAACGAGGACCGGGTACCGCTCGACGACCGTGAGCAACTGCCCGATCACCAGCCTCATGGCGATGATTCCAAGCACCCCTCCGGTCAGCACGACCCACGTCTTCTGCGACATCGCCACGGCCACGACGATCGAATCGACGGCGAAGACGATGTCGGTGAGTTCCACCTTCACGACGGTGGCCCAAAACGGCGACAGGCCCAGCCAGGGGCGGGCCTGGGGCACCGAGCGGCGGTCCTCCGAGTCACGCCCGCCGAAGAAGTGCCGGAACGGCAGGTACAACAGGTAGATGGCGCCGGCGAGCTTCACCAGGCTCACGCCGATCATGTACAGCCCGAAGATCAGCGCCAGCGACCGGAACGCAAACGCCCCGCCGATGCCGTAGCGAAGGGCCCGTTTCCGCTGGTGCTTCGGCAGCCCGAGCACCAGCACCGCCAGAACCACGGCGTTGTCGGCGCTGAGCAGCCCTTCGAGAAGCACGAGCAGCAGGATGACCAGGAAGTCGTAACCTTCGAACGTCACAGTCGCCATTCATCGCGGCGCCAGCATGCCGCGAGCATCCATTCTAGCCCGGCCGGCCAGCGACGCTCCGCCTCAATCCGCCGAGATCCGAGAGGCGGCCGTTGGGGATCTTCGCTGTCAGGCGCGGCCGGTCAACCGGCCGCGCCTGAGACAGATTCCAGGGACCCCACAGAAACTCGCGTCAATCGTCACGATCTCAGTCCTGGAAGTTGTCCAGATTTGACACGTTTCGTATCAATGCCTATATTCGTTCTGTAGCAGGTTGCAGCAGGGTCTCATGAGGATTACCCGGAAGTTCTGCTTCATCAGCAGCGCCGCGCGGCTGCTCGGGATGCACCCCCAGACGCTTAGGAAATACGAGCGCCTCGGCCTGGTGCAGCCGACACGCACCGTCGGCAGCATGCGCGTCTACTCGGGTGAGGAACTGGAGCGCCTCCGGTTGATCAAGCACCTGGTGGACGATCTGGGCATCAACCTCGCGGGCGTGCAGCGCTTGCTGTCGGTGGCCGATTCGGTCGAGCGCATGCGGAAGCTGAGTGGCGGCGCCGGGCTCCGCAGCGATGCTCGGCGGCGCATCGAGCGCGAGGTCGACCGGTTGTGCGACATCATCGGCCTCGGCCGCGAGTACCACGAGGGCTAGCGACGACATGGAATTCAAGGATTACTACCAGACGCTGGGCCTCGCCAAGACCGCCTCTGGCAAGGAGATCAAGCAGGCCTATCGCAAGCTCGCCCGGAAGCTCCACCCGGATGTGAACCCGAGCGACAAGGCGGCCGAGTCCAGATTCAAGGAGATCAACGAAGCGTACGAGGTGCTCGGAGACCCGGAGAAGCGGAAGAAGTACGACGAGCTCGGGGCGAACTGGCGCCAGTACGAGCAGGCGCAGCAGGCCGGCCAGTCCCCCTTCGGCGACATCCGGTGGAACCCCGGGACGGGCCAGCCGGGCGGATACAGGACGATCAACGAGGACGAACTCCGCGACATGTTTGGCGGGGAGAACCCGTTCTCGGACTTCTTCCAGGCATTCTTCGGGGGCGGCGGCCACACCGGGGGGCGCCGCGCGCGGACGTCGCGGACGTCCAAGACACGAGCGGGCCGTGATATGGAAGAAGAGATTGACCTGTCGCTCGAGGAAGCCATGAAAGGCACGATGCGCCGGCTCGCCGTCAAGCAGGAAGGGCACACGCGCACGGTGGACGTGAGGATACCCGCCGGCGTCAACGATGGCTCCCGCGTGCGCGTCCCGGGCGAGGGCGAGCACGGAGCCGCCGGCGGCCGGGCCGGCGATCTCTACCTGCGCGTCCGGCTGCGAACAGACCCCCGGTTCGAACGGCGCGGCCGCGACCTGCACACGCAGGTGAGCATCCCGCTGACGACCGCGGTGCTCGGTGGCGAGGCGGAGGTGCCCGCGGTCGGCGACCGTCCGCTGCGGCTCAAGATTCCGCCGACGACGCAGAACGGCCAGGTTTTCCGGCTCAAGGGGCACGGCATGCCCGCGGTCGGCAAGCCGGCGGAACGCGGGAACCTCTACGCCACCGTGAACGTGTCGCTCCCGCGCCAGTTGACGGAGGAGCAACGCCGTCACTACGAGGAACTGGCCAAGCTGGACTGACAGGACTATGAATCTGAACACGTTCACGCAGAAGGCGCAGGAAGCGCTCGTCGGTTCGCAACAACTGGCGAGCGCGATGAACCACGCGCAAGTGGACCCGGAGCACCTCCTCGTCGCGCTCGTCGAGCAGAGGGAAGGCGTCGTCCCGGAAGTCCTCCGAAAGATGACCGTGGACCCGGTGCGGGTCGGCGCCGCGGCGCGTGCGGCGCTGTCGCGCCGGCCGCAGGTTCACGGCGCCGGCACGCCGGGACAATCGCCGCGTCTGTCCGCGATCGTCGAGATGGCGCAGGCGGAAGCCGCGCAGATGAAGGACGCGTTCGTGAGCACGGAGCACCTGCTCCTGGCCCTGGCCTCCGACTGCGCCCGCGACGAGGCCGCGCAGATCCTCCAGCAGCACGGCGTCTCGGGCGATCGCGTCCTCGAGGCGCTCAAATCGGTGCGTGGCAGCCAGCGCGTGACCGACCAGAACCCCGAGGGCAAGTACCAGGCGCTCGAACGGTACGGCCGCGACCTGACGGAGCTGGCCCGCAGGGAAAAGCTCGACCCGGTGATTGGCCGTGACAACGAGATCCGGCGCGTCATCCAGGTCCTGTCGCGCCGCACCAAGAACAACCCGGTCCTGATCGGCGAGCCTGGCGTCGGCAAGACGGCGATTGTCGAGGGCCTGGCGCAGCGGATCGTGCGCGGGGACGTGCCGGACGGTGTGAAGAACAAGCGGATTGTCGCCCTCGACCTTGGAGCCCTCGTGGCCGGCGCGAAGTACCGCGGTGAATTCGAGGAGCGCCTGAAGGCCGTGCTCGAGGAGATCACCGAGTCGGCCGGCCAGGTGGTCCTGTTCATCGACGAGCTCCACACGGTGGTCGGCGCCGGCGCCGCCGAAGGCTCGATTGACGCGTCGAACATGCTGAAGCCGATGCTGGCGCGGGGCGAGCTCCACACCATCGGCGCGACCACCATCGACGAGTACCGCAAGTACATCGAGAAGGATGCCGCGCTCGAACGCCGGTTCCAGCCGGTCGTCGTCGGCGAACCGACTGTAGAAGACACGATCAGCATCCTCCGCGGGTTGCGCGAGCGATACGAGATCCACCACGGCGTGACGTTCAAGGATGCGGCGCTCGTCGCCGCGGCGGTGCTGTCGCACCGCTATATCGCCGACCGCTTCCTCCCGGACAAGGCGATCGACCTGATGGACGAGGCCGCGTCGAAGCTCCGCATGGAAATCGACTCCATGCCCGTGGCGCTCGACGAAGTCGAGCGCCGCATCGTGCGGCTCGAGATCGAAGCCGAGGCGCTCCGTAAGGAGCAGGACAAGGCGTCGATCGAGCGGCTCGGCCGGCTCGAGAAGGAGCTGGCCGACCTCAAGGAAGAACGCGCGAGGCTCGCCAGTCACTGGCATCAGGAGAAGGACGCCATCCAGGAGGCGAGGCGCCTCAAGGAAGAACAGGAACAGCTGCGGCACGAAGCCGAACGCGCACAGCGGTCTGGAGACTACGGCACCGCATCCGAGCTTCAGTACGGCCGGATCCCCGAGGTGGAACGACGCATCCAGGCGGCCGAGGCCCACCTGACGGAGCTCCAGCAGGATCAACGCATGTTGAAGGAGCAAGTGGACGAAGAGGACATCGCCGAAGTCGTCAGCAAGTGGACGGGCATTCCGGTGAGCCGGCTGGTGGAAGGCGAGATCGAGAAGCTGATTCACATGGAAGAACGGCTGCACCGCCGCATCGTCGGGCAGGACGCGGCCGTCGTCGCCGTGGCCAACGCCATCCGGCGCGCCCGCGCGGGACTCCAGGACCCGAACCGGCCCCTGGGCAGCTTCGTGTTCCTCGGCCCGACGGGCGTCGGCAAGACCGAGCTCGCGAGAGCGCTCGCCGAGTTCCTCTTCGACTCGGACCAGGCGATGGTCCGAATCGACATGTCCGAGTACCAGGAGAAACACACCGTCTCCCGTCTGATCGGCGCGCCTCCGGGCTACGTGGGGTACGAGGAAGCCGGCCAGCTCACCGAAGCGATTCGGCGACGCCCCTACGCCGTGGTGCTCTTCGACGAAATCGAGAAGGCACATCCCGAGGTCCTCAACGTGCTGCTCCAGTTGCTCGACGATGGGAGGTTGACCGACGGGAAGGGCCGCACGGTAGACTTCAAGAACTCCGTCGTGATCATGACGTCGAACCTTGGGAGCCAGTACATCGCCGAGCGCGCCACGCGCGAGGCAACGGATCTGGACGAGGGGACGCGCCGCCTCGTCATGGAGGCGATGCGTGCGCACTTCCCGCCCGAGTTCCTCAACCGCGTGGATGATGTCATCGTGTTCCACCCGCTCGGTCGAGAGCATCTTGTGCGGATCCTCGATATCCAGTTGCGCGCGCTCACACGGAGGCTCGAGGAGCGGAAGATCCACGTGGAACTGACAGACCGCGCGAAGCAACAGCTGGTGGCGGAAGGCTACGACCCGACCTACGGGGCCCGGCCGCTGAAGCGCACGCTCCAGCGGCGGCTGCTCGATCCCCTGGCACTCGACGTGCTCCAGGGCCGATTCGGTGAAGGCGACCAGATCGTCGCGGACGCCGGTCCGGACGGGCTGTTGTTCAGAAAGGCGTAGTTCAGTGGCACCGATCAAGAAACCGCGCTTGCCGAAGCCTCGAAGCGGACGCCCCGGCGACCGCCGACCTCTCGACCCGCGGCCAGTATCCTCGATGTGGTACCTGCTTGGGTTCTTCCTGCTGCTCGCGGTGGTGCAGGCGTACCTGTTCATGCCGACCGGGCGCAACGTCCCGTACAGCGAGTTCAAGTCGCTGCTGGCACAGGACAAACTGGCCGAGGTGACGGTCAACGATCAGGCGATCCGGGGCCAGCTGAAGGGCTCGAAGGGCGACGAGAAGTCACGCGCCTTCATCACCACGCGCGTCGAGGATCCGAAGCTCGTCGAGGAGCTCGAGCAGCACAGGGTGAAGTACACCGGCGAGGTGGCGAGCCGATGGCTCCCCGACCTGCTCGGCTGGATCCTGCCGCTGCTGCTCATCGTCGGGCTCTCCAGCTTCTTCTTCCGCCGGATGAGCGGCGGCGAGGGCGGCGTCATGTCGTTCGCCCGCAGCCGGGGCAAGATCTACGCAGAAGACGATGTCAAGGTGAGTTTCTCGGACGTGGCCGGCGTGGACGAGGCAGAAGAGGAGCTGAAGGAGATCGTCGAGTTCCTCCAGACGCCGAAGAAGTACACGCAGCTTGGCGGCCGCATTCCGAAAGGCGTCCTCCTGGTCGGTCCTCCGGGAACCGGCAAGACGCTGCTCGCGCGGGCCGTCGCGGGTGAAGCCCACGTGCCCTTCTTCAGCCTGAGCGGATCGGAGTTCGTCGAGATGTTCGTCGGGGTTGGAGCCGCCCGCGTCCGCGACCTGTTCCAGCAGGCCGACGCGAAGGCGCCGTGCATCGTGTTCATCGACGAACTCGATGCGCTGGGCAAGGCGCGCGTGCAGAGCCCGCTCGGCAGCCACGAGGAGCGCGAGCAGACCCTGAACCAGCTCCTGGCCGAGATGGATGGCTTCGACTCCCGGAAGGGCGTCATCATCATGGGGGCGACCAACCGGCCCGAGGTGCTGGACCCCGCCCTCCTCCGCCCCGGACGGTTCGACCGACAGGTGCTCGTGGACAAGCCGGATGTCAGGGGCCGCGAGGCCATCCTGAAGATCCACGCGCGCGGCGTGAAGACGGCCCCCGAAGTGGACCTCAAGGTGGTGGCGGCGCGGACGGCCGGGTTCGCGGGCGCAGACCTGGCGAACCTCGTGAACGAAGCCGCGCTGCTCGCGGCCCGCAAGAACAAGCCCAGCGTCGAGATGCGCGACTTCGAGGAGGCGATCGACCGGTTGATTGCCGGCCTCGAGAAGAGGCGCGTGATGAGCGACCGCGAACGGGAGATCATCGCGTACCACGAGTCGGGCCACGCCATCATCGCGACCGTGGTGCCAGGCCTCGACCCGGTGCACAAGATCTCGATCGTGCAGCGCGGGTTCGGCGCCCTCGGCTATACGATGCAGCTGCCGCTCGAGGATCGCTACCTCATGACGCGAACGGATCTCCACAGCCAGCTGGCCGTCCTGCTCGGAGGACGGACCGCCGAGGAGATCGCACTCGGCGAGATCTCGACGGGCGCCCAGAACGACCTCCAGCGCGCCAGCGACATCGCCCGGGCGATGGTCACCGAATTCGGCATGAGCGAATCGATGGGCGCGGTGAGCTTCGATAGCCACACCCGTCACCGGTTCCTCGAGATCCCACTCGGTGGCGAACGCGGGAACTACGCCGAGGACACAGCGCGAGAGATCGACACCGAGGTCCGGCGGATCGTGAACGCCGCCCACGAGCGAGCGCGAACGCTCCTGGCCGACCACCGCGACACGCTCGACCGCGTCGCCCGCCGCCTGTTGGAGAAAGAAGTGATCGACGGGGAGGAACTGCGGGAGATCATCCACGGCCCAAAGGGCGCGCAACCGGTGTAGGTGCGACCCGCCGTCGTCCGAGGGCGACCCGCCGGTCGCCCCGACGGTGTCTCTGCCGGCTGCCAGCTGTCTGGTTCCTGGTGAACTACCCCATCTTCTGCATCGCGTTCAGGAACTCAGCGTTCGACTTGGTCTTCGACATCTTGTCGAGCAGCAGTTCCATCGCCTCGACCGGCGACAGCGGGTTCAGCACCTTGCGCAGGACCCACACGCGGTTGAGGTCTTCGCGGGCCAGCAGAAGTTCTTCCTTCCGGGTGCCGCTCTTCTGGATGTCGATCGCCGGGAACACGCGCTTGTCCACCAGCTTCCGATCGAGGTGGATTTCCATGTTGCCGGTGCCCTTGAATTCTTCGAAGATGACGTCGTCCAAGCGCGAGCCGGTGTCCACCAGCGCCGTCGCGATGATCGTCAGCGAGCCGCCCTCTTCGATGTTGCGCGCCGCCCCGAAGAACCGCTTCGGCTTCTGCAGCGCATTCGAGTCGAGACCGCCCGAGAGAACCTTGCCCGACGGCGGGATCACCGTGTTGTAGGCGCGCGCCAGACGCGTGACCGAGTCGAGGAGGATCAGCACGTCCTTCTTGTGCTCGACCAGGCGCTTGGCCTTCTCGATCACCATTTCCGCCACCTGCACGTGGCGCTGCGCCGGCTCGTCGAATGTCGAGGAAATCACCTCGCCGTCGACCGACCGCTGCATGTCCGTCACTTCTTCGGGCCGCTCGTCGATGAGCAGCACGATCAGGTAGATCTCGGGGTGATTGAGCGCTATGGACTGCGCGATGCTCTGGAGCAGCATCGTCTTGCCGGTGCGTGGCGGGGCCACGATCAGGCCGCGCTGCCCCTTGCCGATCGGCGTCATCAGGTCCATGACGCGACCCGAGAGGTTGTCGGGCTGCGTCTCGAGCTTGCACTGCTGCTGCGGGTACAGCGGCGTGAGGTTCTCGAAGAACAGCTTGTCGCGCGCCTGGTCCGGCGGCTCGAAGTTCACGGCCTCGACCTTGATCAGGGCGAAGTACCGCTCCCCTTCCTTGGGCGGCCGGATCTGGCCGGAGACCGTGTCGCCGGTCTGCAGGTCGAATTTGCGGATCTGCGACGGCGACACGTAGATGTCGTCGGGGCCAGGCAGGTAGTTGTAGTCGGGCGCCCGGAGGAACCCAAACCCGTCGGGCAACACCTCGAGCACGCCCTCCGAGAAGATGTACCCGCTCTGCTCGGTCTGCGCTTTCAGGATCTGGAAGATCAGTTCCTGCTTCCGCATCCCGGTTGCGCCGGCGACATTGAGGTCCTTGGCGATCTGGGTGAGCTTCTGAATGCTCATGTCCTTCAGTTCGCCAATGTTGAGGCCTTCGCCAGGACGCCGTGGTTGCGTCTTGGCAGGGTCCTGGGATTCGTCCGCCGGGGATCCGGTCGCCGGGGATTCGGCCGCCGGGGATTCAGCCGGCACGGTCGTCTGGCCGTTGGACCCGCGCGCCGACATGGGTTGGCGCTTGTTGATGCTTGGCATAGTGTGTGGTCTACAGCTAACTCAGGCAGGTTGAGAATTCTGGAAGTACGGCGCGGAAGGCCCCCGCGGGCCACGTGACGGGAAGAGGCGTGATACAGGAAGTATAGGAGGATAACTCCCTGCCTGTCAAGGACCTTCAGCCCGAGTGTTCCTGTTAGTACGCCGTCGGGCTGGCGCCGATACCGAGGATGCTGCACGCGACGACTGGCTTCAGTTCGAGCGCCCTGGCCCGTGCCACCAGCTCGGGGCTGTCGGCTCCCGGGTTGAACCAGACCTCCGTGATGCCTTTCTTCGCGAGGTCGTCGAGGAGCGTCAGTCCCACCGCCGGCGACACGTAAAAGGTCGCCATGTCAATGGCGCCCGGGACGTCGAGGACGGAGGCATAGCTCTTCTCACCCTCGACTTCGGCCTCCTTCGGGTTGATGGGAATCACGGTGTAGCCGCGGTCGCGAAACGCCCGCAGTGCCTTGTTCCCGAACTTCTTCCGGTCCGACGAGGCGCCAATTACCGCAACCGTCAGTGGCATGAAGCCAGTATACCGCGACGACACCGGTCATCGTCCGGACGGGCCTGTCGCGCCCACGACGGCGTCAGGCGTGGAGGGGAAAATCTTGCCGGGGTTCAGGATGCCGTGAGGATCGAACGCGTGCTTGATGCGCCTGGAGAGCGCGATGACCTCTGGCGACAGCTCGATCGACAGGAACGGCGCCTTGGTGAAACCGATCCCATGCTCGCCGCTGATCGACCCCTCGAGCGCGACGACGCCCTCGAACAGCCGTCGCTGCGCGCGGTGTGCGCGATCGACCGCGTCGACATCGCTCCCATCCACCATGATGTTGACGTGGATGTTGCCGTCCCCGGCGTGTCCGAAACACGGGATCGTCAGGTTGAACTCGCGCCGCAGTTGGCCGATCAGCTGGAACAGGTCGGGCACGCGCCCGCGGGGCACGACGACGTCCTGGTTGATCTTCATCGACGCGATCGTCTTCAGCGCCGGTGACAACTCGCGGCGGACGCGCCACAACTCCTGGCGCTCTTCCTCGGTCGCCGCGCGGAGCAGTTCCGTGGCGCCGGCGGCGTGGCAGGCCGCCTCCACCAGGTGCGCTTCTTCCTCGACGGCGTGCGCCATGCCGTCGACCTCGAGAATGAGCAGGCCTGAGGTTCCCGCCGGCGCGAGCGCGGCTCCGCCCAGGTAGCGGGTCACCGCGGCCAGGCACTCGCCGTCCACCAGTTCGATCGTCGCCGGAACCACCCGCGCGCGGATCAGCTCGTTCACGGCCTCGACGGCGGCGTCGATGCTGTCGAACGTCGCCCGGATCGTCGCGTGCGAGGGTGGCTTGGGAATCAGCCTCAGCACCGCCTGGGTGATGATTGCGAGCGTCCCCTCGGACCCCACGAGCAGTTGGGTGAGGTCGTAGCCCACGACGTTCTTGACCGCCTTCGAGCCGGTACGAATGATCTCGCCGGTCGGCAGGACCGCCTCCAGGCCGAGGACATACCGCTTGGTCGTGCCGTACTTGAACGCCCGCGGCCCCCCCGCGCACTCGGCGATGTTCCCCCCGATAACCGATTCGTCGAGGCTCGCGGGATCGGGTGGATAGAACAGGCCGACCTTTTCCACTTCCGCCTGCAGGCGCCCGGTGATGACGTTGGGCTCGGTCACCACGAGGAGGTTCTGCTCGTCGATCTCCAGGATGCGGTTGAACCGCTCCATCGACATGAGGACGCCGCCGAGCAGCGGGACGGCCCCCCCGCTATAGCCGGTGCCGCCGCCGCGCACGTAGAGCGGCACGCGCTGCGCGTGGCACGTCTCGGCCGTCGCGGCCACTTCGCTGGTGGACCCGGGCAGCGCCACGATCTCCGGCAGGTGCGGCTGCTTCAGCCCGTCCTGGCCGTACGCCGTCCGTGCCGCCTCGTCACGCTTGACGAAGGCGGCGCCGACGATCTGCTCGATATCAGTCACGAACGTCGCAGGGAGCATCAGTTTGTCGCGCCCCGAACACGGCCGGTTACAGCCAGTCCCTCATCACGGTCTTCTCGCCGATGCGAATCTCCCTGGGCGCCGCGGGATCGAGCGCCCACCTGATCCGCTCGATCCCCTCGAGCACTTCGCGGGTGCTGCCGGCGTAGCTCAGGCGCAGGTGGCCTTCGAGGCCGAAGTCCCTGCCTGGCACGGTCACGACGCGGACCTTCGACAGGAGGAACATCGCCAACTCGAACGAGTCCTTCGCAATCCCGGCCTTGAAGCAGCCGCGGAAGTCGGGCAGGCAGTAGAACGTCCCGGCCGGCTTGATGACCGAGACGCCCGGCACCTTCGCCAGTTCGGCCACGATCACGTCGCGGTTGTGCTCCATGCTCTTCCGCAGCCCCTCGACCTCGTCCTGGGGCCCGAGCATCGCGCCCTGGGCCGCCAGCTGGCACAGGCTCGACGTGCACGAGGTCGTCTGCGACTGCAGCGTCCCCATCGCCGACACGATCTCCTGGCTCGCAATCGCCCAGCCGATCCGGAAACCGGTCATCCCGTAGGTCTTGGCGATCCCGTTGACGACGATCAGGCTGCTGGCGTTGGTGTCGCGCGTGGAGAACTCGTAGCACGACGGGGCCGTCCCGCCGTCGAACACGAGCTTGTGGTAGATGTCGTCCATGATCGCGTGGATGCCGCGCTCCTCGCAGAACCGGACGATCTCGCCCACCAAGTCGCGCGAGAACACCATCCCGGACGGGTTGTTCGGGCTGTTGACGATGATCGCGCGGGTGCGCGGCGTCACCGCCCGCTCGATCCGGTCGAACGAGGGCGTCAGCGTACCGTCGGCGGGGGTGACGACGACCGGGACGGCCCGGCACATCTTCACCATCTCGGGATAGCTGACCCAGTAGGGAGCCAGCAGGATCACCTCGTCTCCCGGATCGAGGATCGCCCAGAGCGCGTTGAAGATCGCCTGCTTCGCGCCGGCGCACACGATCACGCTCTTCGGGCTGACGGTCCGGCCGTAGTTCTCTTCGGTGTAGCGGATGATGGCTTTCTTGAACGACGGGATCCCGGTCGTGGGGGTGTACTTGATCTTCCCGCCGGCCAGCGCAGCCGCGGCGGTGTCGATGGCCGCCTGCGGCGCCTTGTTCTGCGGTTCGCCGATCCCGAGGTGTACGATCGACTCGCCCTGTTCACGCAACACGCGGGCCTGCTCGTTCAGCGCCATGGTCGGCGATTCCGAGATGCTCCGGGCGAACTGACTGACTCCCATAACACTCCTCCGTGCGCCTGGCGCCGGTCCTGGCTCAGGGTTGCAAATCGCCTGCCTTGCTGTGCATGCGAGTTTCGACGACCTCTGGCACCAGACCGGCAATCGGTCCGCCGAGCGCGAAGACTTCCCGGATCAGCCGGGAACTGATGTAGGTGTAGGACTCGGCCGGCATCATGAAGACCGTCTCGATGTCGGGTGCCAGCCGGCAATTCATCAGCGCCATCTGAAATTCGTACTCGAAATCCGAGATCGCCCGCAACCCGCGGACGATGACGTGCGCGCCCTGCTGGCGGGCAAAGTCCACCAGCAGGCCGTCGAAACTCCTGACGACGACCTTCCGTTCGTCCGCGAACACGCGGCCCGCCATCTCGACCCGTTCATCCACAGAGAACAGCGCGGTTTTCTCCCGGTTGTGCAGGATGGCCACGATGATGCGATCGAAGATCGCAGCCCCTCGCGTGATGATGTCGACGTGGCCGTTGGTGAGCGGGTCGAACGAGCCGGGATAGATGGCCACGCGCTCGGAAGCGCGCGCGGACGTCATGGGCGCCCTGGTGTGTTTCATGATGAACTCGGCGCGTTGTCGCCGGCCGTGAGGGCGTCCGCGCTGCCGTGCCGGTAAAACGACAGCGCGCTGTCGCCGGACTGCACGACCCGCGTGCGCGTCAGGTCGCCGGCGCCAGGGGAAGACAGCCTGCGGCGCGCGTGCTCGAGTACCAGCACGCCGCCCGGCGCCAGCCATGCGGCGGCGTGGGCCACGCACGACTCGACGTCCGGGCCGACGTACGGCGGGTCCAGCAGGATCAGGTCGAATGGCCGCGAGCCGCCCGGCTGACTCAGTCGGGTGAGGTCCGCGCGAATGATAGCATAGCCCCCGGAGATGCCGCAGCGGCCGAGGTTTTCCGCGACGAGCGCGGAGGCCCGGCTGTCGCGCTCGACGAACACGACTCCCGACGCCCCCCTGCTCAGCGCCTCGATCCCCACCGCGCCAGTCCCCGCGTAGCCGTCAAGCACGTAGGCACCGGCCACCCGGCCCGCGAGGATGTTGAACAGAGTTTCGCGCAAGCGGTCGGATGTCGGACGCAGCCCTTCCCATCTCGGCGTCTCGAGGCGGCGTCCCTTCAGGCTGCCCGCGATGATCCGCATTCGTCCTCCCTATCCCACACTGATGAGGCCAAACTGCCGGGACCATCGCTCCCGGACAAACGCCTCCAACCGGCCAGCCTCTGGGCCGCCCCGATCCAGCCAGTCCCGCGCGTCGGCCGCAGCCCGGGCCATCACGTCGCGATCCCGCGCGAGGTTGCCCACCCGGAGTGTCGGCATCCCCGCCTGGCGTGTGCCGGCGACGTCGCCCGCGCCTCGCAGCTCGAGATCCTTCTCCGCGATCGCAAAGCCATCGCTGGTGGCGGCCACCGCCGCGAGACGCGCCTCGGCTTCCTCCGAGAGCGGCTGCTGATACAGAAGGACGCAGTAGGACTGCTGCGCCCCGCGCCCGACCCGTCCGCGTAGCTGGTGCAGCTGCGACAACCCGAAACGCTCGGCATGCTCAACGACCATCACCGTGGCGTTCGGCACGTCGATGCCGACCTCGATAACGGTCGTCGCGACCAGGAGATGCACCTCCCCGGCGGCAAACCGATGCATCACGTCGTCTTTGACCTGCGGCGTCATCCGGCCGTGGAGCAAGCCCACGCGGTACTCGGGAAACACATCCTGGGCCAGGTGATCGGCCATCTGGGTGGCCGCGCGCAGGTCGATCTTCTCCGATTCCTCGACGAGCGGGTAGATGACGCAGGCCTGGCGGCCCTCGTTCAGCTGCTCGCGGATGAAGGCGTGGACTTCGTCGCGACGCCCCTCGGGCCGCACCGTCGTCCTGGTCGGCACCCGGCCGGGCGGAAGATCGCGGATCGCCGACACGTCCAAGCCGCCGTAGAGCGTGAGCTGCAGTGTGCGGGGAATCGGGGTCGCGGTCATGACGAGCATGTCGGGACGCAGACCCTTGGCCCGCAGCCGCGCGCGCTGCACGACACCGAAACGATGCTGCTCGTCCACGACCGCAAGCCCAAGCCGGGCGAAGCGCACGTCTTCCTCGATCAGGGCGTGCGTGCCGATGACGAGGTGCATGCTGCCGTCGGCCAGGTCGGCCAGCGCGGCGCGGCGGGCCGGGGCCGGCATCGAGCCTGTGAGCAGGCCGACACGGAACCTGGTCGGTGCGAGCAGCCGCGCGATCGTCTCGCGATGCTGCTCTGCCAGGATCTCGGTCGGCGCCATCAGCGCCACCTGCAGGCCGTTCTCGAGCGCCACGACGGCCGCGAGCAGCACGACGATGGTCTTCCCCGACCCGACGTCCCCCTGCAGCAGGCGGTTCATCTGCCGGCCGCGCTGCATGTCCTCGACGATCTCCTCGAGCGCCGCGCGTTGCCCCGCCGTCAGAGGGAACGGCAGCACGCCCTCGGCGGCCGCCCGCACGCGGTCGTCCACGACCGGCACGAAGAGCTTCTGTTCCTGGTCGGCAGACCGCCGATGCACCACCAGGCCGCACTGGAACAGGAAGAACTCCTCGAAGATGAGCCGCAGCTGCGCCGGAGACCGGAATGCGGCGAGCAGGGACGCCGGCGTCCCCACCGGCGGAAAATGCACTTGGCAGAGCGCTGTCCGGCGGTCCGGGAGTCCCATCTGCGATCGCAGGTCGGCGGGCAGCAGGTCGTCTACGTCCGCGGGCATCTGTTCGAGGATGGCGTGGACCAGCGCACGCTGCATGCGGCTCGTCACGGTGCCCGTCTTCTCGTACACCGGCACGATGCCCTGCGCGTGCACCGCCTGCTCTTCCCCTTCGCCCACGACCTCGACGTCGGGGCTGCTCAGTTGCAGAACGCCGCGATAGCGAACGGCAGGCCCGTGCAGGACGACCCGCTGGTGCGGGCGCAGCGTGTTCTGGCGGTACGGCTGGTTGGGCCACACCGCGAGGATGTGCCCCGAGTCGTCACGAACGACCGCCTCGAAGATCTTGAAGCCCCGCCGTCCCGTCCATCGCAGGCGGCAGTTGAGCAACTCTCCCGCAACGGTCACCTTTTCGCCTTCGCAGACATCGGCGACGGGCCGAAAGGACGTCCGGTCCTCGTAACGAAACGGCAGCCGAGCGACCAGGTCACCGAGGGTGTCGAGTCCCGCGTGCGCGAGCGCGCGCTCCCGCTTGGGACCGATTCCCGTCAATTCCCTGAGAGGTGTGTCGAAGAAAGGCGTGTCGGACACGAGGCTACTGCTTGACGAGAGCCTCGCCCGGCCTCACCTCGATCTGCTGGATACGAGCCGGAAGCGGGTAGGGGTCATCGAGGTTCAGGCCCCGGGGGTTCGACTCAGTCCTCGAATAAAAGGTCACCAGTTCCTGCACGACCATCCTGGGGACAGGCACCCCGCCGACCTTGGCGGTCTCGAACGCAAAGCGCGCCATCCCGCCATTCGCATCGAGCCTCCCCGAGACGGCAACCGGCACCTTTCCGGTGAGGTAGTTCAGCGGATCGAGCCAGCCACGTGACTGGCGCTGCTGGCGGACAGCGTCGAGATCCACGATGGCCGTGCCCGACAGGCTCCCGTCGGCGAGCACCGTGATGCGCGGTTCTGTGAGCCCCACCGGTAACTGGTCCCCGGCATCGTAGACAAGGTAGGCGTTGACTTCCTGCTCGGTCACCCTGGTCACGAGAGGAGCGGACGGACTCGACCCGGCGTTCCGGGAGATGGCCTCGATCTTCGACCGCATCCGTGCCGCGTCCTCGCGGGACGGTGCCTGCCGCTGGCCGAGCGCGGGGGTGACAGTGAACCCCAGCGCCACCAGGCCGATCACGCCGCGTCGAAACCCGGAAGGGAAGGACATCATCACTCGAGACCGCCCGGAATAACCGTGCGACGTCGAGTGTAGCACGCCTACCGGACGACGGACGGCCCGGGCCTGCCCGCGTCGCTCGCCCCCTGCCGGGCCCTCATGAGCAGGTTGATCTTCCGCCGCTCCACAACCTCCTCGAAGACCCTGAACCTCGCTTGCTGGACCACGTCTAGCACCTCGTCGAGCGCGTCATACGTCTTTTGAAGGTCTTCTGCCGCCCTGATGTCGAGTTCGCGGAGCGCCTTCAACTGATCGCGCGTCTGCGCCTCATCGAACGGCGTGGCCTTCAGCAACCGGCCCAGCGCATTCACGACCTGCCGGCGCGCCTGCAGGTTGCGGCGGCGCGTGTCCTGGAGCGACTTCAGCCGAGGGAGGAATCGAGGAAACTGCCCATCACTGAGCTTCAGCGTATCCTGCGCCTGGAGCAGGACGTAGGAATCGAACCACCGCTCGAGCTCGAGTGGAGTCACCACGGGCGCGTCGGCGGCGGCACCACGGCCACCCTGTCGCCCCGGGTCCTGGCCTGCCTGCAGATGAGCGGCGGCGAGAAGCCCCGCAACGAGGGCACACGGCAGCACGAACGATCTCGTGAGTTTCATCTTTCGCCTCAACTCCCTGAGGTCCCTTGCCGCAGCTCCGCGCTGAGCAACCGCGCAAGTTCCATCCGTTCCTGTTCATTCATCTGCCACACGACGCTCTCCGCCCCGACCGTTCCCGACTTCCCGAGGCTATCACTGAGCGTCTCGAGGTCGAACTCCCCCGCCAGGTGCGACAACACGTTCCACTGCTCATCATGTTCCACCATGGGGAGGGCCTGCGCGCTGTTGTCGACGACCACGACGTTGGCGGCCTGGCGCACCTGGCGAACGCCGGGTCCCCAGTCAACGAGCACCGTCATCACCAGCGCCACCACACCCAGCGTCAACGGCCCCATCACCCGCCAGCCAACCCACGAGCCCCTGGAAGGTTCGGGGGCCGCCGCGAGGCTCTCCGCCACACGGGCCGAGAAGTGCTCCCAGAACAGCGGCGACGGCTCTGGCACATCGGCGAGCCGCAACTCCGCAAGCGTCTCCCGCGCCGACGCGACCCCGGCACGGCAGCGCGCGCAATCCGCCAGGTGCGGGTGCCGCGGTTCGCCAGCCGCTTCAATCAGGGCGAGGCGCTCATCCACTGACAGGTGCGTCATACCGATTCGTCCTGCAACAAACGTCTGAGATTGTTCAACGCATGAAAGAAATTGGCCTTCACGGCTCCGACCGAGCTGCCCAGCAGACGCGCGATCTCCTGGTGCGGGAGGTCCTGGTACGCGCGCAGGATCAACGTCGCCCGCTGCTTGTTCGGCAGCCGCGCGATGGCGGCCCGCACGCGCCCGGCGCGTTCCTCCCGCATCAACTCGCTCATCGCATCGGGCTCGCGCGCCGGCAACGCGTGGCGCTCGTCGATCGGCTCGGTCCGCGGCGTCCGGCTGCTCACCTTGTTGAGGCACAGGTTCGTCGCGATGCGGTAGAGCCAGGTGCCAATCGAGGCATCGCCCTTGAACTTCGCCAATGCCCGGTAGGCCCGCAGGAACACCTCCTGCGCCAGGTCCGTCGCGTCCTCGTGGTTCCCGACGAACCGGTAG
The DNA here is from genome assembly GCA_025363775.1 of Acidobacteriota bacterium. GTDB lineage: Bacteria > Acidobacteriota > Vicinamibacteria > Vicinamibacterales > Fen-181 > FEN-299. The sequence goes on from JANYLG010000127.1 coordinate 24,579, forward strand.
CAGAGCTGGTACACCGTCCGACGATGTCGAAGCACGATCACGTCGAAGGCCTCCCGCTGGCCCGACACGCAGGCGGCGACCAGCGCGCGCTCGTCGAGAGCCTCGAGTTCCGCAGGTAAGAATGCGGACACGGCCACGCTGTCGTGTTGCGCCACGCTGATCGTTACCTCAGGCCACTTGCCGCCGACGCAGGCTGAACCCGCTCCATCCATTGGTGACGCCCTCGAGCGCGTTCGACGGGCCGGCCCACGGCCGGCGCTCATATGGATTAGACCTGCCCGGGCGCACAAGGTTAACTGTCGCGGCGCGCCGAGTGCAAACCAACCGGGCACTTGACTTTCGCCTTTTCTTTGCATACAGTCTCCCCCGTGGGTTTGGCAATCCACCCAACAGTGTACGCCCGGCTGGCCAGGCCTTATCCATGAGGAGGAACGCGTGTTGCCTTTGACGAAGCGTCAACGCGAGATTCTCGACTACCTGAATGAGTTCATCCAGCAGCATGGGTACGCTCCGAGCCTGGAGGAAGTGGGCCGCCGATTCGGCCTCTCGTCGCTCGCGACCGTACACAAGCACCTGACGAACCTCCAGGAGAAGGGCTTCATCAAGCGCGCCTGGAACCGCAGCCGCTCCGTCGAGCTCGTCCAGACCCGCCCGGGTGGCCGCGCGGTCGAACTGCCGTTGCTCGGCTTTGTCGCCGCCGGTGCGCCGATCGAGGCGATTGCCACCTCCGAGTCGATCACCGTCCCCGAAGACCTGGTCGGCAAGCGCGACACCTACGTCCTGCGCGTGCGCGGCGAGTCGATGATCGACGAGCAGATTCGCGATGGCGACTTTGTGATCGTCGAGGACCGGAAAACCGCCGAGAACGGCGAGATGGTGATCGCCCTGCTCGGGAACACCGACGTCACGCTCAAGAAGTTCTACCGGGAGAACGGCCACGTCCGGCTGCAGCCGGCAAACCCCGCCATGCAGCCGATGATCATCCCGGCGGACCAGGTCCAGGTCCAGGGCGTCGTCGTGGGCGTCATGAGGAAGTACTAGCAGGAGCCGGGAGTCAGGCGCAGGGAGCCGGGATGGCGTGCTATTGTGGTACGCCATGGCTGACTCGAAGCAGATCAACTTCACCATTGTCCCGGCCGATCCGCACGTTCATGTCCGCACGTACGCGAATTTCTGCGCGATCGCCCACACCCCTTTCGACATCACGCTGACGTTCTGCGAGGTGCTGCCGCTGACCGAGAAGGACCTCCACGAGGCCGAAGCGGACCACGTCGTCCGCGCACCGGTCCGCGCCAATATCGTCCTGCCGCTGCCGATGGTGCCGAACCTGATCGCCGCGCTGCAGGAGCACTTGCGGGTATTCGCTGATCAGGCGCCACCTGAGAGCTGGGGAAAGGGTCCCGTCCACTGAAGCGGAAGGATCGATGAAAACCGCGACCGAGGCACGGGTGATCTTTCGGAAGCTCGCAGCGCAGCATCCGAATGCCAACACGGAACTGCACTACTCGAACCCGTTCGAGTTGCTCGTGGCCACCATTCTCTCGGCGCAGACGACGGACGTGGGTGTAAACGAGGCGACCCCCGCGCTCTTCGCCCGCTACCCGGACGCGGGGGCGCTGGCCGCGGCCAACCCGCCTGAACTCGAACGCCTGGTCCAGAGAACGGGTTTTTTTCGACAGAAAACACGCGCGCTGATTGGGATGGCCCAGGGCCTCCTTGCGTGCCACGGTGGCCAGGTCCCGGCCGCGATGAACGACCTGAT
>JANYLG010000143.1 GCA_025363775.1 Acidobacteriota bacterium
GAAGCTGAACATCGCCGCCAGTTGTCTCGTTGGGGATCCGGATCGCATCGCCATCCTTGCTGGTCGCGATGGGCGCCTCGAGAGGGTCGCGTTGGGTGAACTGGATCGGCTCAGCCGTCGCGTGGGCCACGGTTTTCAAGAGGCCGGGTTGTTGCCGGGAGACCGCGTGGCCGTGATTCTGCCCATGACCGTCGAGGCGGTGGCGGCGTACCTGGGTATCATCCAGGCCGGAGGGGTCGTGGTCTCGATCGCCGACAGCTTTGCGGCGGCCGAGATCGCCGCCCGTCTCCGGATCGTACCGGTCAACCTGATCGTGACCCAGGATTGCTTGCCGCGCCCGGGGCGGCTGCTGCCGTTATACGAAAAAGTGATTGAAGCCCAGGTACCGAGAACTGTCGTGATTCCGAGGAAGAAGGTCGCCAGGTGGCGGGACAATGGCGGTTGTCCTCCACTTCGCGGGGGCGATCTACTCTGGGAAGATTTTCTGGGAAGGGACGACCCCTTTTCCCCCGTCTCGAGGGATTCGGACGACCCGATCAACATCCTCTTCTCGTCCGGAACGACCGGGGATCCGAAGGCTGTCCCCTGGACGCACACCACGCCGATCAAGTGCGCTGCCGACGGATACTTTCATCATGACCTGCACCCGGGCGATGTCCTGGCCTGGCCGACCAGCTTGGGGTGGATGATGGGCCCATGGCTCATCTTTGCCGGTTTGATGAACCGCTGCACTCTCGCCCTCTACGACGAGGCTCCGACCGGACCCGGCTTCTGCCGGTTCGTGGAGCAGGCGGGGGTGACCGTGCTGGGACTCGTGCCGAGCCTGGTCAAGGCCTGGCGGGCGGGCGGGGCCACGGAGGGGGTGGATTGGACACGGATTCGCGCCTTCAGCTCCACCGGCGAAAGCTCCAACGAGGAGGATATGCTCTGGTTGATGGGTCGGGCCGGGTACCGTCCGATCATTGAATACTGCGGCGGCACGGAGATCGGCGGAGGCTACATCACGGGTACGGTCGTGCAGCCTTCAGCTCCCGCCACCTTCAGCACCCCGGCGATGGCGTTGGACCTGGCCATTCGGGACGAGGAGGGGCGGGAAACGGGAAACGGGGAGGTCTTCCTGATCCCTCCATCCGTTGGACTCTCGACCATGCTTGTCAACGCCGACCATCACGATGTCTACTTCGCCGGCACTCCTTCCGGGCCCGAGGGGGTTCCCCTCCGGCGTCACGGCGATCAGATCGAGAGACTGGCGGGGGGATATTTCCGGGCCCGCGGCCGGGTGGACGACACTATGAACCTGGGGGGAATCAAGGTCAGCTCGATCGAACTGGAACGCGCGGTCTGGGGCCTCGACAAACTCGAGGAGAGCGCGGCCATCGCCGTGCCGCCGCCCGGAGGCGGACCGAGCGAACTGGTCTTCTATGTCGTCGTTGCGCCTCCTGACCGGTTTCGGCCGGAGGAAATGAGGGAATCGATGCAGAAGCAGATCCGCACCTTCCTCAACCCTCTTTTCAAGATCAAAGAAGTGGTTCGGATCGACGCCCTTCCGCGCACGGCCAGCAACAAGATCATGCGCCGCACGCTGCGGGATGACTATGCCCGCCGGCCGGCGCCCATGGTCCCTCCGGCGGGATAGAGAGGCGCATATGGATTTCACATTGACTGAAGAGCACCAGCTGATTCGCGACACCGTGCGGGGCTTCGCCGAGCACGAGATCAAACCGAAGGCCCCGGAACTCGATGAGCACGAAGAGTTCTCCGTTGAACTCACGCGGAAGATGGGGAAACTCGGCCTGTTTGGCATTACCGTCCCCTCGGAGTACGGGGGTCAGGGTATGGATTACCTAGCCTACATCATCGCCGTGGAGGAACTGGCGCGGGTCGACGGGTCCCAGGCGGCTACCGTCGCCGCGCACAATTCGCTGGGCATCGGGCCGATCTACTCCTACGGCACGGAAGAGCAGAAACGCCACTTCCTCCCCAAGCTTTGCAGCGGCGAGGCCCTCTGGTCCTTCGGACTCACCGAGCCGGACGCCGGTTCCGATTCGCGAGGGAGCAAGACCACGGCGAAAAAGGTGGATGGGGGGTGGGTGATCAACGGCTCCAAGACCTTCATCACCAACGGAAGTAATCCGCTGTGCATCGGCTCCACCGTCCAGTGCGTGACCGCCCGCGAGGGAGGGAAGCCGGAATTCACCTGCTTTATGATCGAGACCGGCACGCCGGGTTTCAGTGCTCGAGCGATGCACGGCAAGCTCATGTGGCGTGGTTCGGACACCGCGGAGCTGGTCTTTGAGGATTGCCTCGTGCCCGATGAGAACATGCTTGGGTCCCGGGCGGCCGGGTCGCGGCAGATGCTCGAGACCCTGGACTCAGGACGTCTTTCTATCGCCGCCATGGGGCTGGGATGCGCCCAGGGAGCCTTCGAGGCGGCTCTGGAGTACGCCCGCCAGCGCCACCAGTTCGGTCAACCGATCGTCAAGTTCCAGGTCAACAGTTTCAAACTGGCGGACATGGCCTTGAAGTGCGAGCTCGCCCGAACCTTCTTGTACAAGGCCTGCTGGCTGCGTGATACGGGCCAGCCCTTCGAGAAGGAGTCGGCCATGGCCAAACTCTACTGTTCGGAGATTGCTGGCCAGGTGGCCGACGAAGCGGTCCAGCTCCATGGGGGATACGGTTTGATGAAGGCGTATCCCGTGGAGAGGTTCTTCCGCGATTCGAGGTTTCTGCGCATCGGCGAAGGGACGTCGGAGATTCAGCGGCTGATCATCGCCCGCCTGATTGGCTGCTGACCGGCGCGGTCAGAGGCAATCCCGTGGTACAACTACGCGTGATGTCTGCACTCCTTGGCGACCTCATTCCCGACGATGGCGATGTGTCCGGCGACGCGCTGCTCGGGCGTTTTCTCGACTACACGGCCGACAAGGGCCTGTCCCTCTACCCGGCGCAGGAAGAGGCGATCCTCGAACTGCTGGACGAGAAGAACGTCATCCTCAACACGCCCACCGGGTCGGGCAAGTCGCTGGTCGCCTCGGCGATGCTGTTCGCCTCGCTGGCGCGCGGGCAGCGGGCGGTCTACACCTGCCCCATCAAGGCGCTCGTCAACGAGAAGTGGATGGCGCTCTGCCGCGAGTTCGGCCCGGAACAGATCGGCCTCTCGACCGGGGACGCCTCGGTCAACCGCGGCGCGCCCGTGCTCTGCTGCACCGCCGAGGTGCTGGGCAACATCGCGTTGCGGGAGGGGGCCGACGCGCAGATCGACAACGTGGTCATGGACGAGTTCCACTGGTATGCCGACCGCGACCGCGGCGTGGCCTGGCAGACGCCGCTTCTCACGTTGTCCCGCACGCGGTTCCTGCTGATGTCGGCCACCCTCGGCGACACGTCGTTCTTCGAAACGGCGCTGACCGCGCTCAACGGCCGGCCGACTGTCACCGTGAAGTCGGCCGATCGGCCGGTCCCGCTGGATTACGCCTACGTCGAGATCCCGTTGGCGCACACGCTCGAGAAGCTGGCCGACGAGGGGAAGACGCCGGTCTACGTCGTGCACTTCACCCAGGCCGACGCTGCCGGCAGCGCGCAGGATTTCACGAGCCTGAAGATCTGCACGCGCGAGGAGAAGACGGTGCTGGCGGCGATCGTGGCGGGCTTCGAGTTCAGTAGCCCGTACGGTTCGGAGATCCGGAAGTGGCTGAAGCACGGCATCGGCCTGCACCACGCCGGGCTGCTGCCCAAGTACCGCGTGCTGGTGGAGCAGTTGGCGCAGCGCGGACTGCTCAAGATCATCTGCGGCACCGACACGCTGGGCGTGGGCATCAACGTGCCGATCCGGACGGTGCTGTTCACACGGCTCTGCAAGTTCGACGGGCGGAAGACGGCGCACCTCAGCGCGCGCGACTTCCACCAGATCGCGGGACGCGCCGGCCGCAAGGGGTTCGACACCCGCGGCCACGTCATGGTCCAGGCCCCGGAACACGTCATCGAGAACATCAGGCTGAGCGAGAGGGCGGAGCGCGATGGCAAGAAGGTGGTGAAGCGCAAGCCGCCAGAGCACAACTTCGTCAACTGGGATCTGGGCACGTTCAAGCGGCTGATCGGCGCGGCGCCCGAGCAGTTGACCTCGCGCTTCAGGGTGTCGCACGGCATGCTGCTGAACGTCCTGGGTCGTCGGGGCGACGGGTGCTCCGCGATGCGACGGCTCGTCCGCGACTGCCACGAGCCCGAGAGCGGGAAGACGGCGCACCGTCGCCGGGCCTGGCAGTTGTTCCGCGCGCTGGTGGCCCGGCACATCGTCGAGATCGTCCCGAGAACCGACGAGGGGTCCACCCTTCGTGTGAACGTGGACCTGCAGGACGATTTCTCGATGGACCAGACGCTGTCGCTCTACCTGCTCGAGACCATCCCGCTGCTCGACCCCGACTCGCCGGACTACGCGCTGGACCTGCTGACGCTCGTCGAGTCGATCCTCGAGAACCCCGAGCTGATTCTCCGCCGGCAACTGGATCGGATCAAGGACCGGGCGGTCGCGCAGATGAAGGCGGACGGGCTCGACTACGACACGCGCATGGAGGAACTGGAGAAGCTGGAGTATCCCAAGCCGCTCAGCGACTTCGTCTACACGACCTTCAACGCGTTCGCCGACCGGCACCCGTGGGTGGGGGAGGAGAACATCCGGCCGAAGTCGATCGCGCGGGAGATGTTCGAGAACTTCCGCTCGTTCGCCGAGTATGTGCTCGACTACGAGCTGCAACGCGCCGAGGGGCTGTTGCTGCGGCACCTGAACAGCGTCTACAAGGTGCTGAGCCAGACCGTGCCGGACGGCGTGAAGTCGGACCAGGTGCTCGACATGGAAGTGTACCTGCGCACGCTCCTGCGGCAGGTGGATTCGAGCCTGGCTGACGAATGGGAGCGCATGCGGGACCCCGCGTACCTGCCGCTGGAGGCTGCCAGGTCGCGAGGCCTCGAACTGCGGCCGCCCGGGGTCGACGCGGCCGAGCAGGACGTCACGCGCGACACCAAGCGGTTCACCGCCGCGATCCGCACTCGCGTCTTTACGTTCCTCCGCGCGTGGTCTACTGGCGATCTGGTGGCTGCCGTCGCCGGGCTCGACTCGCCCCACGACGCCGACGGCGAGACGTGGACGCCCGAACGGCTGCGCGCCGTCCTGGACGCCTACCTCGTCGACCACCAGCGCCTCCGTCTCGACCCGGAGGCGAGGAACCTGCGCCACACGCACGTGACGCCATCCGACAATGAGGCGACGTGGCGAGTGCAGCAGATGCTGATCGATCCGGAGATGGACATCGACTGGGTGGCCGAGTTCGAGGTAGACCTCGCCCGGTCGCGCGAGGCCCGCGAACCGGTGGTCCGGCTGCGGCGGGTGGGAAGCCTGGGGTGACGGGAAGGCCGTGGTTCGAGACCTGTGCGAGCCATCCATTTACGGATCCTCGGTAATCGGGTATACTCAACCGCGTGATTCGGACCTTCGCGGACGCGGGCACCGAGGACGTCTTCGACGGACGCTCCAGCAAGGCTTCGCGGAAACAGCTACCCGTCTCGCTGTGGTCCCGTGCGCGCCGACTTCTCGACCAACTGCAGCGAGCCCACGTCGTCGGCGACATGGCACAACCGCCAGGCAACCGATTAGAGCGGCTCTCTGATCGCCGCTACAGCGTGCGCGTCAACGACCAATACCGTGTCACCTTCCGCTGGGAGGAGGGTGCGGCCGATGAGGTGTGGTGTGGAGACTATCACTAGGCTGCTGAAGAACCACGGGCTGCCAACGCATCGTCCACCCACCTCGCCGGGCGAGATGGTCGCGCACTTTCTCGAGGATCTGGGCCTCTCGCAGGCGGAAGTTGCGCGCGCACTTGGGTTGACGGCCAACCGGCTGAACGAAGTCGTCAAGGGCAAGCGTGGTATCAGCGCCGATACGGCGCTCCGTCTGGCAGCCTACTTCGGAACCACTGCGCAGTTCTGGCTGAACGTGCAGGACGCGTGGGACCTCTGGCATGAACTGAAGAGAGGCTCTCGGACGTACCTGGCCATTCGGCAACCGCAGGCGGTGCGCGCCGCGGCCGCAAGCTGTACGGGCACCTGTTCGACGACATCCTCGAGCTGAAGTACCTCCTCCAGCGGTACACCAACTACTTGCGGTGGTTGAAGTGGAAAGGCTGAGCCCGGATAAGCCGCTGGTGCCGGTCACCGTGTTACCCTTTCGTGCAGTGCGCCATTCCCTCGATCTGCGCCCGTTCCTCGACACCTTCACCCGAATCTGGGAGCGCGCTCACCATGCACTGCCTCCAGCACCTGCTGGGCGTCCCGGTTCGCCTGACCCCCTCGGTCTTCGCTTACAGCCTGCTGTATCCCAAAGTGATGGAGATTTGTTTCCTGAAAGGCGCCTCGGTGCTCGCCGACGGCTACCTCGTGGCGGGCTCGCTCACGCGCGGACAGGCGGAGTGCATCTTCGGCCTTGGCGTGTTCCTCCAGTTGCGAGACGACTCGAGGAACCGCACATGCGAGCCGGCACCGTGGAGGCAGCCGATCGGCATGCGTCAGCGCGGCCGGAATATACTACTCGCATGAAGTCGGTGGCCGACGACCTTCGCCGGTTGCTCCAAGAACGGATCCTCGAACTCTCACCCGACGAACGCGTGGCGTTGACCGCCCGTCTGGCCGCGTCGGACCTCGATCTGTTCTGTGCGGCGCGGCACATGCGCCCCGACGTGGCGCGGCGGCTTCTTGCGCGGGAGCGGCACTCGGGGCGCCGCCCGAGCCGCGTCATGCAAGGGGCCGTCCAGTGAGCGATCCGCTGATCGTCCGCGTGACGTCGCTGCTCGACCTCGCGGGCGTTCGCTACGCCCTGATCGGCGCCGGGGCACTCGCGGTGCACGGTGTCGTCAGGTCCACCTTCGACCTCGATCTCCTGACAACCTCCGCGTCGGTGCTCGAACCGGACGCGTGGAACGCGCTCGCCGCCGATGCCGGCGTCCTCGTCGATCGACGCCGCGGCGACGCCGACGATCCGCTGGCGGGCATCGTCCGAATCGGTGTCGCCAACGAGCGCGACATCGATCTCGTAGTCGGGCGCTGGGCCTGGCAGACAGAGGCGGTCGAACGCGCCCGCCCGGTCCTCGTGTTCGGAGTTCATCTGCCGGTCGTTGACGCCGCGGACCTGGTCCTGCTGAAGCTCTACGCGGGCGGCCTCCAGGACCGATGGGACATCGACCAGTTGCTGACAGGCGCCGGTAGGCACGAGATCGTTGCGGAGGTGGAGTCGCGGCTCGATCGGCTGCCCGTCGAGGCTCGTGACCTCTGGGCGCTCACCATCGGGGCGACGCGGTAAGCCACCCCCACGACGGCACGCGTCCGTCATCACGCCGCTGGCAATTCAGGTAGCGCCGTCGTAAGATGCTGGAGACTGGAGGAGCAACATGAAACGAACACTAGTGGTGGTCGCGTTCGCTTGCGCCGTGTCAGGCCTGCAGGTGGCGGCGCGGCAGGCTGCGACGAAGGTCGATCTGAAGAACGTGCAGGGGCAGGCGATCGGCACCGCGACGCTGACGCCGGCCGAGCACGGCGGCGTGGCGATCGCACTCGACGTCGAGAGCCTGTCGCCTGGCGACCACGCAATCCACATTCACCAGAACGCGAAGTGCGAGCCGCCGTTCGCGACGGCCGGCCCTCACTTCAATCCTGAAAGCAGGAAGCACGGGCTCGAGAACCCCGACGGCCCGCACGCCGGCGACATGAGCAACTTCACGGTCGACGCCGACGGCAGGGCAAAGACGACGGTGACGAATGCCCAGGTGACGCTGGGCCCCGGCCCGACGTCCGTGTTTGCCAACGGCGGCACGTCTCTGGTCATCCACGCGAAAGCGGATGACATGAAGACTGATCCCGCCGGGAACGCCGGCGATCGGATCGCATGCGGGGTTATCGCGATGCCCGTGAAGTGAGTGAGCCGGGCTCGTTGTCCATGTCCACATGCAGGGCCAACTCGGCGGGGGAGACCGCATCCACGCGCCGCAGACACTTCAGCCACTCCTGATGCCGATGCCGTGCCTGACACTGTCTAGTTATAGCGGGACACTACGCTAGTCAATCGAGTCTGATACGTCCGCAGCTTCGGGCCCACGGTTTTCCTCCTTCCGCCGATCGTCCGACATCTCGACGGCGATCGCGGCGGCCTGCTCCGCAGGCACGCCCTCTGTCCGGCGCTCGTACTCTTCCTCCGCGCGCTCGTCTCCGACGCGCTGTTCGACATCTGCAACCTGCTCCTGCTGACCCGGAAGGTCGACGCGAAGCTCCTGGATGAGCATCATGACCGTCGCTGCGACAGGGAGCGCGAGGAGCGCGCCGAGGATCCCCATCAGCATCCCGCCCGCAAGGAGGGCGAAGAGCACGACGGACGACGGAAGGCGCAGCGCCCGGCCATAGATACGGGGAACGAGCACGCGGCTCTCGAACTCCTCGTACGCGAGCATGATCAGCAGGACGACGACCACGACGACCGGGCCACGCGCCAGCGACGCAAGGACCATCGGTCCGATCGAGAGGAAGGCGCCGATGTACGGGAGAACATCTGCAACCCCCGCGAACACAGCAATCGCCATCGCGTTTGGCACGCCGCACGCCACCAGAAGGACGAACGAAAAGACCGCGATCAAAAGACCCGTGATCATCTGCCCGCGGATGTAAGCGCCGACGATCGTCTCCAGGTTCAACATGACGCGGGCGAGGCGGATGTGGTGCGAGCGAGGGACGGCCGCGAAAAGCCCGCCGCGAAGCCGATCGCGGTCGATCATGATGTAGAGCGCGAGAAAGATGGCGCTCACGCCGTACGCGATGATCTCGAAGACCCGCATCGAGACAGCGAAGGCCGTTGCGCCGATGGCGCTCACGGGAGCGTCGTACTTGACGTTCAGCAGCCAGCCCGCGAGCGGCGCTGTCAGGTTGGATTGGGCGAGATAACCCGCCAGGCGTGCGCGAAACGCGGGCTCCTGCTCGATCAGCGCCGAGGCCTGCGCCACGAGCGCCGGAATCGTCAGCGACACGGCGAGAGTCGCGACGACGAAGAGGAGTGTGAAGACGAGGGCGATCCCGAGGCCGCGCTTGACACGCCGCGCCTCCATCCAGCTGACGGCTGGACTCATCGTCCCCACGATGAGGAGAGCGACGACGAGCACCAGGAAGACCGGCCAGAGCCGGATCAGCAGCCACATGCAGGCCACGACCAGGATGAGTTGGATCATCGTCCCGGGTGATACCTCGAAGCGCACCACACGCGCCTTCTCGTCCGCGAAAGCCCGTCGCTCGGGGAGCGGCGGAGAGACGGCGAGCGGACGCGTGGCCGTCGTCACGACGCCGACCCCATCCTTGGTGTGGACTTCTCTGTTCACGTTCTCTTCCTCCGCGTCACCATTGCAGCCAGCGGTGTGACCGTCATGGGCATCTTGCCGCCAGCTTCACTTTAGCAGGAAGTGTGCCCAGGAATTGGGCCCTCGTTGTTCTCCCAAAACGAAGATGGATCGCGTGAGCCTGGATCAGGACGGCAGATGATGTGATGGGACTCGCGAAGCAGAGTGCTGATTTCGTCCTGCGCGGCCTGCCCGTAACGCTGGTCGCGACGGTCGTGTGTGGAAAATCTGACGTCTTCCTCGGTGGGCACCCAACACCGGCCGCCAGGGAGAGCGGCCGAGACGTTAACGACGGCGGGTCGGAGGGACGACCGTCGCGGACCTTCGCTGTCGTGCGCGGCCGGTCAACCGGCCGCGCCTGAGACAGATTCCAGGGACCCACATAAACTTGCTTCATTCGTGACGTTCTCAGCCCGGGTCGACCACCGCGCCGATGCCTGCTACCGCGTGAAGTTGACCGTGACAGTCACGAGAACCGACACCGGCACGCCGTTCAGGAGAGTCGGCGTGTATTCCCACTGCCGCACGGCGTCAAGCGCGGCCTGATCGAGCAGCGGGCTCGAGCGCACGACCTTCGCGTCTATAACTTTCCCGTCGAATCCAATCGTCGCTTCGATCGTGACCACCCCGGCGACACGCGCCGACTGCGCAATGGCGGGGTATACCGGCTTGACGTCCTTGATCTTGGTTGGTGCCTTGATGTGGCCCCCGACGCGGACCGGCGCTATCCTGGCCTTCGCCCTGGCCGCGGCATCGGCTTTCTCTTTGATCGCGACGGCGTCGGCCTTCTCCTTGCCTGCAACAGCATCGGCCTCAGCCTTGTCGCCTGCCGCCTTCGCAGCGACTGCGAGTTCCTTGGTCTTGTCGTACGACTTGAACCACTTGCCTTCCTGAGCTTTCAGCTCGGCGTCAAGGGCCGCCCGGGCATCCTGGGCAGCCTTTAGCGACTCGGCGGCATACTGCCCGGCGCGGTCGGTAGCGGCCCTGTCGATGGCGGCCTTGGCCGCATCCACGTCCGCGTTGGGCGGCGACGCGCAGCCCGTGACAGTGATCGCGAGGCCCAGAGCAATCGCCCCCAATCTGACAATGACACGCATGGTATGATTTTCTCCTTCAAGCGTCGCATTAACGGCATGTCTATCTGGCCGCCTGGAACAGGCAGATATTACACCCGTGCGCGCCTGCTGCGGCAAGTTCTTCCGTGTTGGGCCGTTCGGCACATCGAAACCGGAAGCTGTTAGCGGATCAGGGCGTGCAATCAATCGGAACCGGCCACCGATTTCGGCCTGTCGAACGACAAGTGCTCGGTCGAATCCATCAACGATCGACCCTACTGAGCGGTTCGAGTTACATCTGCAGGCCTCGTTCTGAGCACGAACTGGATCTCGAGCTCGTCTTTGACCCGGATCGTGCCGCCCACCGCGGTGACCGGCACCATACCGAAGTCGGTTTGCTTCAACACGAACGATCCACGCGCCGTCACGCGGCCTCCAGCGTCCAGCATCACGCTGGCCCGGATGGTCGTCGGGCGCGTTGTCGCGTGTAAGGTCATGTCGCCGTCGATCACCACGTCCGCGGTACCCGCGGTTCGCGCCGTGACAAAGATACGGCGCGATGCAAAAACAATGGTCGGGAATCGTGCGACGTCCAGCACCCGGTCGCCCAGCATCACCTTCTGGACTTCGACGACGTCGGCCGGCGGCTCGTCCTTTCCGGTTACGCGCAGGGCCTTCGCCGGGAACTCGAGCCAGACGCTGGCATACTGCAGATCCGCCGGATCGAAGGTGACTCGTCCATGAACGTCGGTCGCGGAGACTTGATGTACATGGCCGGCGAAGCCAAACAGGCCCACCTTCCCGACCTGGATCAGGACCTGGCTGTTTGCGGCATCGATGGCCAGCACCGTTGAGCCGTTCCCGGCCTGGACGACAAAAGGGATAATCAACGAGGCCGCGATCAAGACGAACTGCAACGAACCGCGCGGCATGGCTCACCTCCAGCGTTATTCCTGCCGTTGACACCCACTCGATCAAACCGCAAGACGTGTGCCATGGTGCGGCGGCGTGGCCCGTGCCATCGCCGTTCGCGCGGCAGTATGGCGGCGGCGTACCGACTGGGCGTGGACGAGGGTGCGCGCGAGGCGAGGTCAGGCACACGGGCCACACGCTTACTCGCGGCGTACACCTTTACGTCGTTCGTAACAGACGGGCGTGTGAAATCACCGGAATCGCGCGATTACCGGCCTCGTCCGACGGTATCAGACTTGCTCCAGCATCCTCCAGACAGCAAAACAGAGCGCCGCATGGGCGCTTGGAGGAAAGACGATGAACTCGCGAATGACACTGACGATCGGCGGTTTGCTACTGGTCGCGGCGACCCTCGGTGGTTGCGGCGGCAGCAACGGCTACATGAGCCCTGCGTCGCCGACCCCGGCAGCGTCGGATGTGGTGATCACGATTGTCGGCATGAACGGCAGCCTCTCGTTCTCGCCGAACCCGGCAACGGTCAAGGTCGGCCAGACGGTGGCCTGGAAGAACGCCGATAGTCTTTCACACACCTCCACGGCTGACGCTGGAGCGTTCAACACGGGCACCCTCGCCGCCGGAGCGACTAGCAGCCCTATCACCATGGCAACGGCAGGCACGTTCCCGTATCACTGCGCGATCCACAGTTCGATGACCGGAACGTTGACCGTCACCCAGTAAGCGTGCTCGAGAGGTATTTGGCCGCGCCCGATCCCGTTGATCTCGCGCGACCAGACCGCCTGGACTTTGGCGTCGGGCGCGTTCGTCATCGGTCTCCTGGACGGCTATGTGATCCGCGTGCCAGGACGACCGGTCCCTGGCAAGGGTGCCGATGTTCAGGGATTTTGTAGCCCTATTCTTTTGCTGTGAAGATGGCCTTCGGGATCTTCACATGCACGCCGAGCGTCTGATCGACGAGCTGTGTGATCGCCACGTCGCCGGTCAGGCTGACGAGCTGGTACGCCTCGTGTTTGGTCAGGCCCTTCGTCGCGGCGAGGAAGTCGATCATCTCCTGGATGGCGGCCTTGGCCGCCACCGTCAGGTCCGTGTCGGTCGCCATGCTGATGAAGTGCGTCGGCGTTTCCGCGCGCGGCCATTCCAGCTTCATCCCCTTGCGCACAGTCAGTCGCAGCTTGCCCCGCAGCGAGGTCTCGATCGCCGTCTGGTCCACTTCCCCGTCACCCTGCACGGCGTGGCCGTCTCCCACTTCGAACAAGGCGCCTGGGACGAACACCGGGATGTAGAGCGTGGTCCCGGCCACCAACTCCTTGTTGTCGATGTTCCCGGCGTGCCTGCCGGGAGGCGTGCTGCTGACGCGGCCCAGCGCCGGCGCAGGGGCCACGCCCATGCTGCCGAAGAAGGGACGGAGCGGCACGACGATGTTCGGCGCGAACGCCGCCGTCATCGTCTTCCGGTCGAGGGCGATGATCCGCGTGCCTGCGCTGCGATCGCAGTTCTCGCGAACGAAGCCGCTGCACCCGTTGTAGCCGTAGTCGATCGGCAGATCAACCGACAGGATGTCCACTTCGAGGGTGTCGCCGGGTTCGGCGCCCTCGACGTAGATCGGGCCCGTCAGGATATGGCCGCCGGGCCCGCGCCGGTCGCCGGTCACCTCGGCAACGACCGACCGTAAGGAAGCTTCGACCTTGGCGGGCGATACGCCGGCGCGCTCGAGCCCGGCAGGCGTGTTGGTGATCAGGGTGTCCACGTTGACCACATCACCCGACGCGATGCGCAGGGCCGGTTTGGCTTCGGACCAGTAGTAGCCGTAGGCCACGGTGGCCGGCGTCGCCTCCAGGCGATGATCCCGGCCGCCACGCGTGTTCTGGGCTGCCGGGACGGAGGTGAGGACGAGGAGGGTCGAGACAGTTGCCATCATGGCGCGCCACATGGCGCCATTATAAGGCGAGGGTGCCGGGCCGCGCTACATGCACGCCTCAGGTCCGATCGAGCCCGCGAAGAGGCCCTCGTCAGATCGTGGTTCGTCGGCTCCAGAGGGACAGCCCCTCCGTGAAGCGACGCCGGACGCGAACCGCAGAACTGAGAACGAACAGACAATCGCCGCGTCATTGGGCGCGCAGCGTCACCGCCGGATCGATGCCGAGGGCCCGGCACGCCGGGATCGCCCAGCGAAGAGAGGCGCACCACCGCCGTTGCCAAGAACCGCATCGGACTTCTCTTGCGTCGAGCGCACCATCATCGGGTGGCGTGTTGTCACCGATGGAGTCTCAGCCCTTCTTCTTCGCCCGCTTCGCCGCCTTGCGCTGCACGGCCCTCTCCTGGTGCGCCCTTTTCGGCGCGGTCTTGTTCCTGGCCGGGGCCAGACGAGTTGTCTCGGCCGGGTTGGTTGCCTGCGCCTTGCCGGCAGCTTCAGGCTCGGGTGCCGGTGCAGCCTGCTCGCCCCTCTTCTTCGCCCAATATGCCTTCATCTTCTCGGAGTGGGCCTTGCGTGCAGCCTCCGACCTCATCCGCCCCTTGCGGCGCCGGACCTTCGGGGCGGCAGGTGCATGCTCTGGGGCATGCTCGGGGACCTGCTTCATACCAGGGAACATCTTCCGCAGCGCAGCGGCTTCTTGGTCGAGTTCCTTCAATCGGGCGATGGCGCCGAGGCGGGCCAAGTCGTGGAGCTGCTTGTCAGAGAGTGTGGTCATAGAATTCAAGTTCTGAAATCGGAGTCGGTTTGCTTTGGGCCAGGAAGCGGGCAGGTCGGTGTTGCACTGTCTCTTAAGGATACCGCAAACACTCTGAATGCCTAACCAAAATGGCCTGCCAGGATTGGGCGCGCAGTCCTAGCGACTGGACCCACAGCTTTTCATCGTATATCATCCGCGTCCACAGGGACCAGAGTGACGACGAGAGAACGCCGTGTCTTCAATCGTATGTGCTGCGCGAAAGACAGCACGTCATTCCGAAGGGAGTAGCCGATGAGCGAGGAACCAACCGACCACGTGCCCGAAACGGAGTTGGGGATCGGGGCAACGGAGGACGGCGCCGTCATGGTGGGTCTGACGCCACTCGCGCAGCAATACCTCGAGCAGACACGGCCTTGGGTGCGGTTCATATCCATCATGACCTTCGTGATGGCCGGACTGATGCTGCTGCTGGGCGTCGTCATGGTGTCGCTGGCTGTGTTCGGGGGCCTCGTGGCGGGGGACAGAGGAGCATTAGGCGTGCTGGGCAGCGCGATAGGCGGGGGCGTGATGGCGCTGGTCTATCTGGCGCTGGCCTGCGTGTACATCGCGCCCGGTGTGTATCTGTCTCGCTACGCCACCGCCATCAAGCTTCTCAGGGCGAACTGCAACCCTGGCGGACTGGAAGACGCACTCGAGCACCAGAGGTCCTTCTGGCGCTTCGTCGGCATCCTGACCGGGATTAGTCTCGTCGTTGGAGTAGCCGGTGCGTGTCTGGCCATTGTGGCCGGCGTGATTGCTGCCGTGATGGCTGCGCGACCATAGGGCGTTGGGCCGTCTGCCACGGGGCCCGTTCACAAGCATCAGGGCCGTCGACAGACATGGACGTCACTGAGCTTGATGCGCGCGAGAGGCTTCCCCCTGGAGCAGCATGGTCGATCTCTACCGTACGAAGGTCGAACAGGTCGCCGACGCGCTCCAACACGAGGACAGCCGCATTGAGGCGGCTGAGAAACTCCGTGGATTGATTGATTCGATCGTTTTGACTTCGGAGCCGCCTTCCCACGATGCGCGCTACGGCGCCCAGGGGGGGCTCAGAATCGAGCTGAGAGGCAATCTGGCCGCGATGCTGACCGTCGCCCAACAAACGAAAAGGTCGCCAGAGACTGGCGACCTTTCCGTGCCGATTCAATTGGTTGCGGGGGCAGGATTTGAACCTGCGACCTTTGGGTTATGAGCCCAACGAGCTACCGGACTGCTCCACCCCGCGAAAGAAAGGTATCACTCAACGACCGTATCCGTCAACCATTGCACCGGCATTGCCAGCGTGCGCCTGCTCTCGGCCCAGTCCGGGCGAGAATGGCTTTGCCCCTACCGCGCGGGTTTTTGCACGTCGCGGATGATGAACATTTTCTCGCCGGGCTTGATGAAGCCCAGTTCTCTTCGCGCGAGATCCTCGATCGTCGCCGGGTCCGCCCTCTGCAGGCGCTGCGCCTCTTCCCGCAGGACCGCGTTCTGAACGTGCAGCTGCTGGACTTCGTGCTGCGCCTGCTCCAGTTGCTGACGGTCGCGACGGTTGGTAATCCAGCCGCGTTCACCCGCCACTCCGTCGACGACAAGCGCCAGCGCAAAGAACAGCAGGACATAGGTGATCACGGAACTGCGACGATCCAACACGACGGGCATGCCGTCGTGTCCGACTCTCGCCTTGTCGTTCCGGGTTCGCGTGTCCATGACCGATAATGTCCCTGGTGCGGCCGCGCGTGGCCACAAATGTGCAGCTTCTTTTTACCGCACTTTCGGAGAAGTTCAACCAAAAAAGCGCGATCCCACAAAAAAAAGAGGCAAAAAGACGTATGGAACAGCTGGATGTCGTGATCATCCTCACCACGTGGCCTGCCGCACAGGATCCGGTGCCGATGGCCACCGCGCTCGTCGAGGAACGCCTCGCCGCCTGTGTGAACCTGCTGCCGGAGATGACCTCCATCTACCGCTGGAACGACGGGGTGGAGCGCGAGCAGGAGCGCCAGGTGCTCATCAAGACCACGCGGCCGCGGGTGGACGCGCTGCTCGCCCGCCTGCAGCACCTGCATCCCTACGAGGTGCCAGAGATGCTGGTGTTGCCGGTGGCGGGAGGGAGCGTGGCGTACATCGAGTGGATCGCCGCCGCCACGCGGCCGTGACCTCGCCCCTCGTCCGCGCCGACTCTTCCTCGCCAGTGCCGACTCTTCCTCGTCAGTGCCGACTCTTCCTCGTCCGCCCCGACTCTTCCTCGTCCGCGCCGACTCTTCCTCGTCAGTGCCGACTCTTCCTCGTCCGCCCCGACTCCTCCTCGTCAGCTCCGACTCTTGGTCGTCAGCTCCGACCCCTCGCCCCTCGTCCTTCGAATCCTGTATGATTCCGCTGTTCGCATGACGTCAAGCGCTTCAGGTCCGCCCACCCAACGCCCGCTTTCGCCAGCCGGAGGACGGTGGGCGCCTTTCGCTCGCGTGCTTCTCCACACGGTCGGCGGCCGGTTCTTCATCATCGGCGCGCTGCTCAAGGGGCTGTGCGCGATCGCGCGGGTCGCATTCGGACCCGAGCCCGGCGTTGTCGGCCTCGCCGATACGCTCGGCAGCGTCGCGTTGATTGTCTCGGCCGTCTGCCTCGTGGCCCGCCTCGTGCCGCGCGCCCGTCGTCGTCTCCTGTGGCGAGTGCGGCAGAGACTCATCCTGTCCTACGTCTTCATCGGCGTGATTCCGGCGCTGCTGATCGTCGCCTTCTTCGTGGTCTCGGGCCTGGTGCTGTTCCTCAACGTCGCGTCGTTCCTAGTGACCAACGGGTTCAACAACGTCAGGAACGAGGCGGTCTATCTCGCACGTGTCACGGCGCTGGAGATCCAGCGCGGCCCGGGACCGGACGGCGCCATGGCGATTCTCGCCCAGCGCGAGTCGGCGCTCGCGTCGATGTATCCAGGCGCGTCGATCGCGCTGGTGCCGACCGGCGGGACCAATCCGTGCGTCGGTGGACCGGCGGCTGGTCCGCAAGCGAACCAGGTCCCGGGCATGGTCGCCGCGACCGCGGGTCCCCTGTCTGGCAGCGGCGAGGCCCGTCAGGCACCGCGGCGCGCGGCCGTCGCGCCGGTGGCCGTCGGTCCCTGGGAGCACATCGAGGCGCCGACGACGCTGCCGCGATGGGTGAGTTGCGCGGGTTTTGGGGGGATCGTGGTGGAGCCGGCGCCGATCCCGGCGGGTAGCTCGCAGTCCACCAACCCGGCGCCTGCCGTGGCGATGGTGCGCGGCGTGGGACTGCCCGATGCCGCGCGTCCGGGTTACGCCGTGATCGTCGATATCCCCAAGAACGACGGCCTCGATGAGCATCTGCGCGACGAAACCAGCGTGAAGATGGGCGCCGTGAGCATGCTCCTCACCGAGGGGCTGCGTGCACGGCTCATCCGCCCGAGGCGTGCGATCGAGGGGGTCATCACCCGCAAGTCGGCGGTCGCGCCGGGCGGGAAACGGCGCATTTCCTGGGTGGCCATCCTGCAGGGCACGGAGTGGGAAGCCGGTCAGCCGGTCCAGACCACCGCCAACATCGAAGTCAATATTGCCGACATCTACGATCGGCTATCGTCGGCGCCGGTTGGCCCCTACAACATCGGCGCGCTGTTGCTGGGCATCCTGCTGCTCGTCGCGGTCCTGTTCCTGCTGATCGAAGCGGCGGCGCTCGTCATGGGGCTCGCGCTCGCGCGATCGATCACCGGGTCGGTGCACGAGCTGTTCGCCGGTACCGAGCGGGTGCGCGAAGGCGACTTCAGCCACCGGATCGAGGTCAAGACACGCGACCAACTCGGCGAGCTGGCCGACTCGTTCAACCAGATGACGGCCAGCATCGAGGATCTGCTGAGGCAGGCCGAGGAGAAGAAGCGCCTCGAGGAAGAGCTGCGCATCGCGCGGTCGATCCAGATGTCGCTGCTCCCGCAAGGGCAGATTGCGATTCCCGGCCTGTCGGTGACCGCGCTCTGCGTCCCGGCGCGTGAAGTCGGCGGAGACTACTACGACTTCTTTCCGCTGGGCGACGACCGGTTGGGCGTCCTGATCGCGGACGTCTCGGGCAAGGGGACGTCGGCGGCGCTCTACATGGCCGAGCTCAAGGGGCTGATGCTCTCGCTCAGCCAGACGTGCCCGTCTCCGCGGCAGCTGCTGCTGACAGCCAACCAGATCATCTCCAACAACCTGGACAGCCGAAGCTTCATCACGATGACCTACGCGGTCATCGATCTGGCCGCGCGGACGATGGTCCACGCGCGCGCGGGGCACACGCCGCTCCTCTGCCGGCGGCAGTGCGGCACAGGCGAACCCTCGGTGGAGATCCTCACCCCGGACGGCCTCGTGCTCGGCCTGCGCATCGATGGCGGGGAGCTGTTCGAGCGGCTGCTCACCGAGGTGACCATGCCGCTGCACAGCGGAGACGTGCTGATGTTCTTCACCGACGGCATCAGCGAGGCGATGAACGCCGAGTCCGACCTGTTCGGCGAGGCGCGGCTGGCCGAGCTCGTCGGCGAACACGGGCACCTGCCCGTGGAAGAGCTGCGGGAACGGATCCTGCGGGAGATCGACGCCTTCGTGGCCGGCGCGCCTCAGCACGACGACATGACGATGATCTTGCTGAAGTTCGAGGACTTCATTCCGGGGGCAATCAAGATGGGGTTTCACGATGGTCGGGCCTGAACGCGATCGCGCGGGGTACACGGCGCTGGCGGTGGTGTTTCGCACGCACTCGGACATCGAGGCCAGCATTGTCCGGGGACTGCTCGAGGCGCACGGGATCTACGCCGCCGCCTCGTCCGATCTGACGCACTCGGTGTTTCCACTCAGCATCGACGGGCTCGGGGAGGTGCGCATCTCGGTGCCGATGTCGCAGGCCGAGGCGGCCGTGACGATCATCCGCGAGCAGGGGACGTCACCGCAGTCGGCCGAGATCGTGCAGTTGGTGGACGACACGCGAGACCTGTCGGCGCTCGAAGAACGGCTGGGATACACGTTCCGGGAGCCCGCGGTGCTGGACCGCGCGCTGACGCACCGGTCGCGCGCGAACGAGGACGCGACCGGGAGCACGGTGGACAACGAGTCGCTCGAGTTCCTGGGCGACGCGGTGCTCGGCTTCGTGATGGCGGATCTGTTGTTCCGCGACTTTCCGCAGTTCGACGAGGGGCAGAAGTCGAAGATCAAGGCGTCGCTGGTCTCGACCGCGACGCTCGCCCTGCTGGCGCGCCGGCTGGGGCTGGGCGACTTCCTGGCGCTCGGCCGCGGGGAAGAGAAGACGGGCGGCCGGAACAAGCAGGCGCTGCTGGCCGACGGCTACGAGGCGGTGATCGCCGCCGTCTACCTCGACGGCGGCATCGAGGAGGCGCGGCGGTTTGTCACGCGCGCATTCGCGGAGGACCTCGAGGACGTGCGGAGCCCGGAGTTCTGGGGCCGCGACTACAAGTCGGCGCTGCAGGAACTGGTGCAGTCGCACGAGGTGTCGCTGCCCGAGTACACCGTCGCGTCCGAGAGCGGTCCCGACCACCGGAAGACGTTCCACGTCGAGGTGCGTGTGCGCGGTGAGTTGCTGGGCTCCGCGCACGGCGCCAGCAAGAAGGCCGCGGAGCAGGAAGCCGCGCACCAGGCGATCGACAAGCTGTCCGAGGAATAGGGCGGACGATCTCGAGCACGACGGACGCGGAGAAGACGGAGCTAGACGTGCTCGAGGGTCGCGGGCAGGCATGTCGCCGCGTAGCGCTGAACCTCCCGCCCGATCTTCTCGGCGGCCGGCGGGGTCGGCTGGCAGTGCAGCCGCGCCCACACGCGCAGGAGCGGATCGCGGAAGCGGTACCGCTTCTGATGCGCCAGCACCAGGTCTACGTCTTCCAGCCACGACAGGTAGTCTTTCGTCGAGCCGGGCGTGCGGCCCAGGCGCTTTGAAATCTCCGTGAGCGTCAGCGGTTCCTGCTCGGAGAGGATCTCGAGGATCCCTTTCAACGCGCCGTAGCCGCGGGCGCGGTGCAGCCGCAGTTCGTAGGAGAAGGCGCACTGCGAGGACAGCCGCGTGTCGGGCTCGAGCAGCGCCGTAAGGGCGGCCACCGGGTCCGCCACCCCGTGGCCGGCGCGCGAGGCCATGGATTCGACGATCGCGCGGGTGTAGGCCGGGCTGCCCTCGGACAGCGCCTGCACCAGGCGCGCGATGTCGGCGACCGATTCGCCTCCCGTCGTGGTCCCGCCGTTGGACGCACCAGCCCCGAGCGCGTCCGCGACCATCCGCTCCGTTTCGTCTCCGGGAAGCGCTGGCATCGGGACGACCACGAACTGCGGCGAGGCGGCGGCGAGCGCGCGTTCCGTCCGCGTGATGTACCGCGACGTCAGGACGAATCGGTTGGGCGAGGACGCGATGACCGCGAGCAGCTCGGGCATCGCGCGGCGCAGGCCCGGGAAACTCTCGAACGTGCGGAACTCGAGCACCTCGTCCAGCAGGAACGTGACCGGGCCCTGGTCCACCCGGCGCGCGCCGGAGAAGAACGCCAGGACGGCGTCGAACGCCTCGCGCGGACTGATGGCCTGCGGTGTCGGCCGCGCGTCGATGAATGGCGATCCGGCGGTCAGCGCGTTCAGGAACCGTTCGGGGGTGCTGGCCGTGCGTTCGATGTTGACGTACTGGCTCTCCTGCCGACCGAGGTCCGTTTGCAGCCGGTGGAGCAGGCTCGTGCGGCCGGTGCCACAGAGGCCGAGCACGACCGGGACGCGGCCGGCATCGTCGGTCAGCATCGCCTTGATCCGGTGGTCCACGGTGGTTGTCTGGGAAGTCGTCACCGTTGGGCGCTCCCGTCTGCCGACCCGCCCGACCCGAACTCGCGCATCGGAATCCGCACGCCCCTGGCCTCAGCTGTCGCGATCGCCGTCTCGTAGCCGGCGTCGGCATGGCGCGCGACACCCGTGCCGGGGTCGCACGTCAGCACGCGCTGCAGTTTCTCGTCGGCTTCCCGCGTGCCATCCGCCACGATCACCATCCCGGCGTGCAGCGAGTAGCCGATGCCGACGCCGCCCCCGTGGTGTACCGATACCCACGTGGCCCCCGACGACGCGTTGAGCAGCGCGTTCAGGATCGGCCAGTCGGCAATCGCGTCGCTGCCGTCGCGCATGCCCTCGGTTTCCCGGTACGGCGACGCCACCGAGCCGGTGTCGAGATGGTCGCGGCCAATCACGATGGGCGCCTTGATCGCGCCGGTGCGAACCAGTTCGTTGATGCGAAGGCCGAACCTGGCGCGCTCACCGTAGCCGAGCCAGAAGATGCGGGCCGGCAACCCCTGGAACGCCACGCGTTCGCCGGCCAGGCGCACCCAGCGGCACAGCGCTTCGTTGTCCTTGAACATCTCGAGCGCCGCCTGGTCGGTGACCCGGATGTCCGCGGGATCGCCCGAGAGCGCCGCCCAGCGGAACGGGCCCTTGCCCTCGCAGAAGAGCGGGCGGATGTACTCGGGCACGAAACCGGGAATATCGAAGGCGCGCGCCACCCCGGCCTTCACGGCCTGCGCGCGGATGTTGTTGCCGTAGTCGAACGTGACGGCGCCGCGCTGCTGCAGCGCGAGCATCGCCTCGACGTGCACCCCCATCGCCGCGACCGACCGGCGCACGTACTCGTCCGGGTTCTCCTGCCGGAGCGTGTCGGCCTCGGCCAGCGTCATGCCGTTCGGCACGTAGCCGTTGAGCGCATCGTGGGCCGACGTCTGGTCCGTCAGCACGTCCGGCGTGAGGCCGCGCTTGACGAGCTCCGGGAGCACGTCGGCGGCGTTCCCGAGCAGCGCGATCGAACGCCCGCGCTTTTCGCGCTGCCAGGCCGAGACCCGGTCGAGCGCCGCGTCGAGCGAGTCGGTGGATTCGTCCACGTAGCGTGTCTGCAGCCGCCGCTGGATTCGGTGCGGGTCCACTTCGATCACCAGGGCAGCCGCGCCGTTCATCGTGGCCGCGAGCGGCTGGGCTCCGCCCATGCCGCCGAGACCGGCCGAGACGAAGAGGCGTCCCTCGAGGCTCCCGCCGAACTTCCGGTCGGCCACCGAGGC
Source organism: Acidobacteriota bacterium (assembly GCA_025363775.1). Lineage (GTDB taxonomy): Bacteria > Acidobacteriota > Vicinamibacteria > Vicinamibacterales > Fen-181 > FEN-299. The sequence continues at coordinate 22,148 of JANYLG010000143.1, forward strand.
CAGCGTCTCGAACGTGCCCTGCAGGATGCCCTGGGTGCCGATGTAGATCCAGCTCCCCGCGGTCATCTGGCCGTACATCGTCAGGCCCTTGTGCTCGAGATCGCGAAACGTCTCCCAGGTCGCCCACGCCGGCACCAGCATCGAGTTCACGATCAGCACGCGGGGCGCGCCGGGGTGCGTGTGGAAGATGCCCACCGGCTTGCCCGACTGCACGAGGAGCGTCTCGTCGTGCTCGAGCGCGCGCAGCGCGCGCGTGATCGCCTCGTAGCAGGCCCAGTTGCGCACGGCCTTGCCCGAGCCGCCGTAGACGATCAGGTCGTCGGGGCGTTCGGCAACCTCCGGGTCGAGGTTGTTCATCAGCATGCGCAGCGCGGCCTCCTGGGGCCAGCCCTTGCAGGAGATCGTGGTGCCCCGCGGCGCGCAAACGTGATGGGTGAGCGTGGTCATGATGAATCGGCTGGGTATCGAGGATCGCGGATGAAGCCTAGAAATTACGGACCCCACACGGGGTTGTCAATGTAAAACGTCGCACGGCGATTTGCGGAAAAGTCACTTGACAGCCAGGCCCGCAGCCTCCTCGATCGCCTGGCAGGCGCACAACACCTCGACGGCCAGCACGTGACGAGCCAGTTCCAGCGCGCGCCGCGCCTCGAGTGCCGCGCCTCGAGTGCCGCACCTCGAGTGCCGCGCCCGTGTTGATGCTGACATGGTCTTCCTTGTTCGCGGACGTCGGGATCGTATCGACGACGAGCACCACCGCCACCCTGGGGAATCCACGCGGACGATCGGTGACGAACGAAGCATTCTACAGGAATTGGCGGGGGCGCGACAGCCGAACCGCGGCCGCCTGTGCTACGATTGCGGCGGTTGGTGGACGCGGGCCGTGGCGCGGACACGGTGGCCGCTTGGAGGATGCGAACGCTTATGAACGTTGCCGTGATCGGCGCCCAGTGGGGCGATGAGGGCAAGGGTAAGATCGTCGACCTGCTCACCCCGCACTTTTCGGTCGTTGCCAGGTACCAGGGCGGCCACAACGCCGGGCACACCGTGCTGGTCGGCGGCACCAAGTTCGTTCTGCACCTGGTGCCGTCGGGCATTCTCCATCCCGGTGTGATCTGCGTGATCGGCAACGGCGTCGTGGTCGACCCCGAGGCGCTCTTTGAGGAGGTCGCGACGCTGGCGCAATACGGGATCGAGGTGGGCGACCGCCTCGCGATCAGCGACAAGGCGCATGTCATCCTGCCGTATCACCGCGACCTCGACTTGCTGTCGGAAGCGCGCCGCGGCGATCGCAAGATTGGCACGACGTCGCGCGGCATCGGGCCCGCCTACGAGGACAAGATCGGGCGGCGCGGCATTCGCGTCGGCGACCTGGCCGACCCGTCGGCCCTCGCCGAGCAGGTGCGCGAGAACGTGATGGCCAGGAACCGGCTCGTGGGGGACTCGGCGCTCGAGTGGCAGCCGCTCTTCGAGCGCATGGTCACCTACGGCGAGCGGATGCGTCCGTGGGTCAAGGACGTGTCACTGTTCCTCGCCCAGGTCCAGGCCGAGGGGCGGAGCATCCTCTTCGAAGGGGCGCAGGGCACGTTCCTCGACATCGATCACGGCACGTACCCCTTCGTCACTTCATCGAACTCCACGGCGGGTGGCGTATGCACGGGCCTCGGCGTGGGGCCGCGATCGATCGGCAGCGTGCTCGGCGTCGCCAAGGCCTATACGACGCGCGTGGGCGGCGGCCCGCTCCCGACCGAGTTGTCGGGGCCGATGGCCGACCGGCTCCGCGAGGCGGGCCAGGAGTACGGCGCCTCCACGGGGCGGCCGAGGCGCTGCGGATGGTACGACGCGGTGGCGGTGCGCTACGCGGCGCGCGTCAACGGCCTCGACGCGATCGCGCTGACCAAGATGGACGTACTCGACGGCCTGCCGCACATCGACGTCTGCACGTCCTATCGCTGCGGCGACCGTACCCTCACCGAGTTCCCCGGCAACGTGCGGCAACTGGCCGCGTGCCGGCCGGTGTACGAACGCCTGCCCGGGTGGTCGAAGCCGACCGGCGGCGTGCGGTCGTACGGCGAGCTTCCCGCGGAAGCGCGATCCTACATCGCCCGGTTGGAAGAACTCACGGGTGTGCCGGTGGGAATCATCTCGACCGGTTCCGATCGCGACGAGACGATCTTCAGGGAAGAGTCGGTTGCGGCCGCGTGGCTCGGCCAAAAGGCCTAGGCGGTCACTCCCGCTGGTTGGCGTTGCTGAACGCGCCAATCGCTGCCTTGTCCGGGTCGGTGAACTCGATGCCGACCCGGTGGGTGGGTCCCTTCCTCGACAACTCAAGCCTCGCCCACACGATCGTGCCTGTCACAGTCAGTGGCGGTTCTGCTGAACCCAGCGTCACCGTCACCGTCTGCTTCGGCCGGGCCGCATCCGGGCCGATCAGCTGCACGCCGAGGACCGACAGGTCGATCAGGCGCGCGGGTTGGTCGTCGATCGTCGCGGAGGCGTCCTCTCTCATCCTGAAGCGCGGCGCGCGGCGGGTGCCGCGATCGAGGGTGGTCACCTTCTTCGCCACGACGATCCTGGGTGCCGGCAAGCCGCGGCGACGCGGCGAGACGCGCTGGTAGTCGGTGTCGTGGGAGAGAATGCGAATCTCGGACGCGTCGAGCCCGGCGTCGGCTTTGATGCGGGCGATCAGCGCCGCGCCGCGCGGGCTGGCCGCGAACAGCCGTTCGAGGACGATGACCGGCGGATGCTGGGCGGTGATCGCCTCGAGCGCCCGCAACGCTTCCGAGTCGGCGAATGTCAGCACCAGACCGTCGTCGCCGACGCGTTCCCGCAGGGCGGGAATCAGCTCTGGAGCCGCAATCACGATCACCCTCTCGTCGGACATCGGCCTTCAGTCTAGCAGAACAGCGGCGGAGCTGGCAGCTGTGTCACAATGCCTCTCGTGGGAGCACCAGACACCGGACGGGCCGCCGCGGTCGTGTGCCGCGGGTTGCAGAAGCGCTATGGCGACGTCGTGGCGGTGGCCGGTCTCGACCTCGAGGTGCGGGCAGGGGAGTGCTTTGGCCTGCTCGGCCCGAACGGCGCCGGCAAGACCACGACGATCGAGATTCTCGAAGGCCTCCTGAAGCAGGATGCCGGCGACGTGGAAGTGCTCGGCCTCCGCTGGGGCACCGACGACCGGGCACTCCATCAGCGGCTTGGCATCCAGCTACAGGACACGCAACTCCAGGAGAAGCTGTCGGTGGAGGAGGTCGTCCGCCTGTTCCGGTCGTTCTACCGACGCGGTCCGTCGGTCGGCGACGTCCTCCGGATGGTGGAACTCGAGTCGAAGCGCCGCAGCTGGGTGGGCAAGCTGTCGGGTGGCCAGAAGCAGCGGCTGGCCGTGGCGTGCGCGCTGGTGAACGAACCGGACCTGCTGTTTCTCGACGAGCCGACGACCGGGCTCGATCCGCAGTCGCGACGGCAGCTGTGGTCGCTCCTCGACCGCTTCCGCGCCGACGGAGGCACGATCGTCCTCACCACCCACTACATGGACGAGGCCCAGACCTTGTGCGACCGTGTGGCGATCATGGACCAGGGACGCATCATCGCGCTCGGCACGCCGCGCGAGCTGATCTCGTCGCTCGGCGCCGAACACGCCGTCGAGTTCGCCGTCGATCGCGGCGCGGAGGTGTCGACCTCGCTTCTGGCGCAGTTGCCTGGCGTCACGGATGCCAGGGTGGATGCCGGGACCGTGCGACTGCGCGTGACCGAGCCCCATGTCGTGATCCCCGCTCTTCTCCTCGAACTGGAACGGCAGCGCCTCCAACTGTCCCAGTTGGCCACGCACCAGGCGACGCTCGAGGACGTGTTCGTGGCGCATACGGGACGGCACCTGCGCGATGGGTAGACGTGAACGCCCGTATCATCCGCTGATCGAGCTGACGATCGCCCGGCTCCTCGAATTCGTGCGCGAGCCCGAGGCCGTCTTCTGGGTCATCGTCTTTCCGCTCGTGCTCGCCTTGGCCCTCGGGATCGCGTTTCGCACGAAGGGTGACGAGCCGGTGTACGTCGGGGTGATCGAGGCGGCGGGCCGCGCGGAGGTCAGTGCCGTGTTGACGAAGGCGCCGGGCATCCAGGCGCGCGTCGTGGCGCGCGATCGTGCCGACCTGGCCCTGCGCGACGGCGAGGTGCAGGTGATCGTGCTGCCCGGCACGCCGCCGACCTACCGCTTCGACCCCGCTCGGCCCGAGAGCAAGCTGGCGCGGCTGGCGGTGGATGCCGCGCTGCAGCGGGCGGCAGGGCGGGCGGACCGGTTCACGGCCGGCGAGGAGACGATCGAAACGGTGGGCGCCCGCTACATCGACTGGCTCATTCCCGGTCTGCTCGGCATGAACATCATGGGCACGGGGATGTGGAGTATCGGATTCTCGGTGGTCTTTGCGCGCACCCGGCGGGTTCTGAAACGGCTGGCCGCCACGCCGATGTCACGCCGGGACTATCTGCTCGCGCAGATGCTGGCGCGCCTCGTGTTCCTCGGGCTCGAGGTGGGCGCGCTCCTGGGGTTCGCGGCGCTCGCCTTTTCCGTGCCCATCCGCGGGTCGCTGTGGACGCTGACCGGCGTCGTGCTGCTTGGCGCGCTGGCCTTCGGCGGGCTGGGCCTGCTCGTGGCCAGCCGGGCGCGGACCATCGAGGCGGCGTCGGGCTGGATGAACTTCTCGATGCTGCCGATGTGGGTCGTCTCCGGCGTGTTCTTCTCGTCGGCCCACTTTCCGGCGCCGATGCAACCGTTCATTCACGCGCTCCCGCTGACCGCGCTCAATGACGCGCTGCGCGCCGTGATGCTCGATGGCGCTACTGCGCGCGAGGTCTGGGCCGAGGCCGCGATTCTCGGTGCGTGGGCGGTGGCCTCCTTCTCGATCTCGCTGCGGATCTTCAGATGGAAGTAGCAGGGGCAGACAGTACTTAGTGCACGCCCGGGCTCATCTGCAGCGTGCCCGGCTCGGCGCCCAGCCGACGGAGCGCCGTCTCCCACATGTCCGCGGCCGGCACGTCGAAGATCAGGTCGAGTTCGACCTGCGTGATGAGCCAGGCCGACTCCAGCAGCTCGGCGTCGAGCTGCCCCGGGCCCCACCCCGCATACCCCATCAGCAGCCGGGTTCGCTCCGGTCGGTCGTGTTCGAGCAGTTGACGAAGCAGCGTCGCGGATCCGGAGATGTAGAGGCCGTGGCAGATCTGCACCGCTTCGACGTCATGTGGATCCTCGCCGAGCAGCAGGCACCCGCGCTCCGGTTCAACCGGGCCCCCGACCCACAGCTCGAGCCCGTTGTCCGAGGCAATCGGCGGATCGAGGCGAACGGCCTGCGCCGCGCCCGTCCCCGTCGGCCGATTGAGCACCAATCCCCACGCGCCGTCGGAGGTGTGCTGGCACAGGAGCACGACCGTGTGACGGAAATTCGGGTCGTCGAGCTGGGGCATCGAGAGCAGCAGCGCCGGGGCCATGGAGGCGGGCGGGGAAGCCGAGACTGTCATGCACTTCATCATACCGCGCGTCCCGTCTCCTGGGCAGTCCAACCGCGGGCTGAAAGGCGATGACACGGTATAATTCCCCCTCCTGAGGTGAACAGGGGGCTCGCGAAGTAGGATCCATGAAACCAGCGCTGGTCGTTCACGGTGGCAGTGGGTCGGTTCCACCAAACGCCCATGAGAGGCAGGCGGCCTGCGAGCGGGCGACAAATTCCGCGTGGGCCCTGCTGCAGCGGGGCGCGAGCGCGCTCGACGCCGTGGATGAGGCAATCCGTCGGCTCGAGGACGAGCCGGTGCTGAACGCGGGGACAGGCAGCGATCTCCAGGCCGACGGTGTCATCCGCATGGACGTGTCGCTGATGGCGTGCGATGGGCGGGCCGGATCGGTCGCGCAGGTGCCCGGACTGAAGAACCCTGTGCGACTCGCGCGCTACATCCTCGAGCAGGAGGCGCACGTGATGCTCAGCGGCCAGGAGGCGCTGCACCTCGGGCTTCGCGCGGGTCTCGAGCCGGCCGCGGCGGCGACGCCAGCCAAGGTGACCTACTGGCGGGAGCACCTCGGTGCGGCGGGGCAGCGGCTGGACTACGCCGCGATGGCGGCCGAATGGAAGCGTGACAATGCGGCGCGGCTGGGAACGGTCGGCTGTGTGGCGCTCGACGCGGACGGGCGTCTCGCGGCCGGCACGTCAACGGGGGGAACGGCGCTGTGCTACCCGGGGAGGGTCGGCGACACGGCGGTGATCGGCGCCGGGACGTACTGCACCCGGCTCGCCGGCGTCTCGATGACAGGCCTCGGCGAGCGCATGCTGGTGCTGCTCTCCGCCAAGCGGTTCTGCGACCGCGTGCAGGAAGGCCTGGCCATCGATCGGGCGGCGCGGGTCGTGCTCGAAGAGCTCTCGCACCTGACGCCCGGCGTGGCCGGCCTCATTGCGATCGACGTGAACGGCGGCATCGTGTCGATGCACGACACGCCGTTCATGGTGACTTCCGAGCGGCATTCCTGATCTACCTCGCGTACATGTCGATGATGCGGACGATCGCCCGCTGGCACACCCGGCAGAACCCGACGTTGTCGCGTGTGAACATGATGCAGTCGGCTTCGGGACGGAAGAGGCCCTTCACTTCGTACGATGCGCCCTCGAACGCGCCGACTTTGTGCGAGTACTTCATCCCGGCGAGGAACGGCGTGGACCAGTTCAACTCTTCCGTGAACAGCTGGTTCATGTCGCTCTCGGGGACGTTTCTCGCGCGGAGGTTGCGGCGCCGCTCCTGGATCTCGCGGCTCTTCTTCTCGTACAAATCCTTGTCCCACGGCGTCGGCAGCGGCGTCCCGGCTTCGACCAGGTCCTTCCACTTCAACGTGGCCGGGTCCTTCATGGCAGTGATGTTCGGTTCCCACGGTTCCGGCCGGTCCGCCACGCCGGTTTCGTAGGCCACGTCCGACGTGTAGTACTCGTCGCCGAGGCCGGCGAAGTGGTGGCCGAACTCGTGGACGAAGATGTAGGCCGCAAAGGCGCTGCCCACCGCCGCCGTCGCGTGATCGTTGAAGACGCCGCCGCCGCCGTACTGCGTCTCGTTGATCAGAATCTCGAGGAAGTCATATGGCGCGGCCGACGCGATGTCCCGCATCGACCGGTTGTCGAGCGTCAGCGCGTACCGCTCGGAGTCGAAGATGTTGTACGACACGCCGAGCGGCGTCCGCCGATAGTCGGCGGTGCGCGGCCGGTTCACGCCGCTCCTCTCGGTCGGAAGGTCGATCGCCCGCACGTTGAAGTCCGTCTTTCGGCTCTTGAAGGGCTCGGTGGCGAACAGCTGATCGGTGAGCCGCTTCACGTCGGCATGGAACTTCGGCAGGTCTGCCTCGCTATAGCCGTCGCCAAGGATCAGCAGGTCCACCTTCGTGGTCGCCGGCCCGTTCTCGAAGACCGTCCAGACCTTCCCGAGTGGCCGAGTCTCGGCGGCGGTGACGAACCGTGACGAAGGGTCGATCACCGTGGACCAGACCTCGCGGAACGCATTCGCGCGGTCGCGCTTCTTCACGACCACCTGCACGGGTGCTTTCGGCCACGGAAAGCGGAGCGACTCGTGGAACGACCGGTGCAGTCCCTGCTTCGGTTCGTCGGTGGACTCCCACTCGCCGTAAATCGATGCGAAGCCTCGCGAGTAGATTGGCTGGTTGGTCTTCTGGTCGATGACCTCGAAGAAGTACGGCCCGAGGTTTGTGTCGTCGAGAAGGCGAGTGCGGCTGCCTGCCCACGGACCATCCGACACCACCTGATCGAGCGAGAACACTTCCTGCCCGCCCCCGGTGTGGTAGTAGTCCACCCGCATCGTCTTTTCGGTGAAGAAGGCGGCAAAGAGGGTCTGGGCCCCCGCGCTGGACGCTGTGGCCAGCAGCATCGCGGCCAGCATCCCGACACACAACCGACAAACGAATCCGTGCGGCATCGTCATCTCTCCTCGTCCGTCGTGGACTCGCAAGGGTAGCCCGGCGAAGGGGCGAGGGCAAGAAGTGGCTGTCATTGTGGTGCCACTGTGGCCAGTGACGGACTCTGAAGGAAGGATCGCAGATCAACGAGGCCGCCCGGTGGCGGGCGGCCTCGTTGACCAATCTAGTATGGATGCGGGCTGGAGGTGTCCGTAGGGGCGGGTTTGAACCCCGCCCCTCCTACGCTTCCAGTTTGACGACGCAGCCGTCCACCGGGCAGACTTCCACACACTTGGGCGAGTCGTGGGTCCCGACGCATTCCGTGCACTTCGCGGCATCAATCACGTACATCGTATCGCCCTGGCTGATCGACTCATTCGGGCATTCCGGCTCGCATGCGCCGCAGCTGATGCAATCGTCCTTGATTACCATCGCCATCGTGTCCACTCCTCGTTGTTCAGGGGCCAGAATCGGCCGACGCGTATTCGTTTGTTCGTGTGCTCAGTTGTCCGTTTTGCAAAAGCCGATCCTGTTTGTGATCGGCGACTTTCCGTCCTATTTTACCGCACTTTGATCGACGACGGCAACATCCCGGCGATTATGCCGGGAAGCCGGTAGGCCGGCGCGCTGATGCGACCAAAGGGGTCGTGGATTGACGCACGAACGCTACGCGCCGCCGCGCAGCAGACTCAGCCCTTGAATCAGCGACGCTGCTACCGACGCGATCGTGAGACCGAGGCAGGCCAGCGCGAGCAGCATGTGGTCGGTCCGCTCGGCGCGGAGCGGGTCCAGCCATATCGCTGCCAGGTAGCCGCCGGCGAATCCTCCTGCGTGCGCCCAGTTGTCCACGCCTGGCATGATCAGGCCGAACACGAATAGCGAGAGCGCCCACGACCACGCCTGCCCGCGCACCAGGCTGCTGCCGGTGCGATGGCCATAGCGGACCAGCGCGCCCAGCAACCCGAAAATCGGCGCCGATGCGCCGATGGTGAACGAGGCGCCCCCAATGATCGGGATGCCCGGCAGCAGCACGCCCGCAATCGAGCTGAGCAGGAACCCCATGGCCCCGCCAACGGTGTAGATAATCACCAGGCGGCTGGCGCCGTAGAGCTGTCCGGTGGCGGGGCCGAGCTGGCGCACCCACATCAGGTTGAAGATGATGTGCAGCAGATTGCCGTGGAGCCAGCCGGCGGACAGGATGGTCCACCACCGGCCGAACACGAACACCGGCATCGCGCCGCTGGCGCCAAACAGGAACAGCGCCTGCGAACTGGGTGAGAGCAGCGAGAACAGGCCGCTCATGCCGATCTGACCGCCGGAGGCGAGCAGCGTCAGCACGTAGAGCGCGGCGCAGCCTCCCATCACGACCGTGGTGAAGCCGAAGTCGTTGCCGAGGCGGCGCAGCAGGGGAGCGAACCCCCACATGCCAGGGTTCCAGCGCCCGCAGCTGTAGCACCGCTCGTCGTTGACGCCGACGAGGTTGCCACATGCGGGACAGACGATCGACCCGGTTCGCTGCCGATTGAACATGGCCCGATCATAGCCCATCGGCCGCGGCGAAGACAGATTCCAGGGACCGCACAGAGACGTGCTTCATTCGTGACGATCCGAGCCCTGGAAGATGTTTAGAGGTTCAAGACCACTTTCCCGTGCGCTCCCGGCGACATCACGGCTTCGTGCGCGAGCCTCGCGTCCGCCAGCGGGAACTCGCGGCCGATGACCGGCCGCAGCGTGAGGTCCCGCAGGCCCGCGCCCACGGCCGCGTGAATCTCCGCCATCTCCCGCGGCGACGTGTTGAACAGGATCATCCCGCGAATGTCCGCGTCCCTCGCCATCATCTGACGTGGATCAATCTCGACCGTGCCGCGGTTACCGATGACGATGACCCGGCCGTTCCTTGCGAGCAGGCCGAGGTCGCGGTTGAGGTTGACGTTGGCCAGCATCTCCAGGATGATGTCGATGCCGCGCCCGCCGGTGGCCGCCATGATCTGATCCGCGTAGTCGGTGCCACGGTGGTTGAACGCGTGCGTAGCTCCCACCGCCAAAACCTGCGCGAGGCCACGGTCGGTGCCCGCCGTCGCCAGCACGACCATGCCGGCTGCGCGGGCGAGCTGGATCGCGGCGGTGCCGACGCCGCCGCTGCCTCCATGCACCAGCACCCACTCACCGGGCCTCGCCTGCGCCCGCTGGAACAACGCGCGGTAGGCGGTCCCGTAGGGCACGCCCACCGCCGCTCCCTGCTCGAACGACACGCTGTCGGGCAGCGAATACAGATGAGCGAGATCGCAGACGGCCATCTCGGCGTACGCGCCGTAGGCGCCCTCTGAGGTGCCGGTCATGTAGACGCGGTCGCCGAGGGAGAACATGGTCACGTCCAAGCCACATGCCTCGATCGTCCCGGCGGCGTCGGCCCCAGGGGTGTACGGCAACGCGGGATGTCGGGCATACGCGCCCTTGCGAATGTAGTGGTCCACCGGGTTCACGCCAACGGCGTGGATCCGCACCAGCACCTGGCCTGACCCGGGGGCAGGGTCCGGCAGCTCCTCCAGCCGCATCACCTCCGGCTCTCCAAACTCACGAACGACGATTGCCTTCACGGTGCCTCCTTCTACGCAGTGTAGTGATCCAAGACTCCCAAGACTGACTCGTCCCTGCAGCATTCCAGTGAAATTCGCACCGGGCGTGTAAAAGCTACAGGCCGGAGACCCCCGGGCTCCACGTGCCTGCCTGGGTGAGGCCTGCATCAAGCGGAAAACAGGCCGATTTCAGACGATGCCAGATGCTGGCCGTACTTTTGCTATGCGCCAAGTGGCAGGGGGAAACCAACCAATGGTACCGCAGAGCGCCGTGATTGTCTGGCAACTTCGTGGGTTCGTCGAAGAAGTGGAGTGTTACTTCGTGAAGCGCACGTCCGCGTTCATGCTGACCGTCGAGCGCGCGGGTGAGTCCCTCGCTGAGGAGCAGTATTCGAGCCTCCACGAAACGATGGTCCGCGCCCGCGAGCTGCGTCGCAGCCTGATGAAGGTCGGGTTTTTGCCCGTCGCGGCATCGGCAGCGGAGCCGCAGCCCGTGCTCGAGTCGTTGCTGATGCATTTCGTCAAAGACGGTACGGCGGCCCTGTACGCCGGCTACGGAGCCTGAGCTCCGCCCTTCCCGTCACCCTTCGCAATTGGCTATGATGACCAGGTCGGCCGCCCATGGCCGGCGCGAAGGGAGACGCATGAACTCCGCCCAGATCACACCATCCTTGTCGCCCAAACCGATCATGGAGATGGCGACCGCGTTTCAGCGCAGCCGCCCGCTGCTGACGGCCTTCGAGCTGGGGTTGTTCACAGCGCTGAACGCGGAGGCGCGGACGTCGGAGAACATGGCGGAAGCGCTCGACACCCAGCCGCGCGCGACCGA
>JANYLG010000159.1 GCA_025363775.1 Acidobacteriota bacterium
GGTCCGTCTCGGCGATGGCCGTACGCATCGACTGGGTCATAATGTCCGCGTACATGAGCACGCGTCCGTTCACGTTGCGCGCGGCTCGACCGGACGTCTGGATCAACGACCCGGCAGAGCGCAAGAATCCCTCCTTGTCCGCGTCCAGGATCGCCACGAGCGAGACCTCCGGCAGGTCGAGCCCTTCCCTGAGCAGATTGATGCCAATCAGCACGTCGAATTCGCCCCGACGCAGATCGCGGAGGATCTCGACGCGCTCGAGCGTGTCGATGTCCGAATGCAAGTAGCGCACGCGGATGCCCAGTTCCTGGTAGTATTCTGTCAAATCCTCGGCCATCCGCTTGGTCAGCGTCGTGACGAGCACGCGTTCCTTCAGGGCCGCTCGCCCGCGGATTTCACCCAGAAGATCGTCCACCTGCCCCTTCACCGGCCGGATCTCGATCGGCGGGTCCGTCAGGCCGGTCGGCCGGATGATCTGCTCCACGACGACGCCGCCGGAGGCCCGCAGTTCGAAGGGGCCGGGCGTCGCCGACACGAACACCACCTGGTGCGCGCGCGCCTGCCACTCCTCGAAGGTGAGCGGCCGGTTGTCGAGCGCCGACGGGAGGCGGAAGCCGTAGTTCACCAGCACGTCCTTCCGTGATCGATCCCCGTGGTACATCCCGCGGATCTGGGGGACCGTCTGATGGCTCTCGTCCACGAACACGACCGCGTCGGCGGGCAGGTAGTCGAGCAGCGTCGGCGGCGGTTCGCCGGGCGCGCGGCCCGTCAGGTGACGCGCGTAGTTCTCGATCCCGTGGCAGTACCCGATCTCGCGGATCATCTCCAGGTCGAACATCGTGCGCTGGTGCAGGCGCTGCGCCTCGAGCAACTTGCCTTCCGATTCGAGCAGCGAGCGGCGTTCCACCAGCTCCGCCTTGATCGACTCGATGGCCTTCCGGGTCCGCTCTCGCGGGGTCACGAAGTGCGTCTTCGGGAAGATCGCCAGCCGGTCGTGCCGACGGGAGGTCCGGCCAGTCAGCGGGTCGAACACCACCAGCTCGTCCACCTCGTCGCCGAACAGTCCGATACGCACCGCCTGCTCTTCGTAGGACGGGTACACCTCGATGATGTCGCCGCGCACCCGGAAGGTGCCGCGCCCGAACTCCACGTCGTTGCGCTCGTACTGGATGTCCACTAGTTTCCGCAGGATCTGTTCGCGATCGATCCGCTGCCCGATCTCGAGCGGCAGCATCATGCCGTAGTAGGCTTCCGGCGACCCCAGGCCGTAGATGCACGACACGCTGGCGACGATGATGACGTCGCGGCGCTCGAAGAGCGACCGCGTGGCCGACAGCCGCATGCGATCGATCTCGTCGTTGATCGTCGCTTCCTTCTCGATGTAGGTGTCGCTGGCCGGAACGTAGGCCTCCGTCTGGTAGTAATCGTAGTAGCTGACGAAGTACTCGACGGCGTTGTCGGGGAAGAACCGCCGGAACTCCTGAAAGAGCTGGGCGGCAAGCGTCTTGTTGTGGACCATCACCAGCGAGGGGCGGTTCACGCGCGCCATCACCTGCGCCATCGTGAACGTCTTTCCGGAGCCCGTCACCCCGAGCAGCACCTGGTGAGCATCGCCGCGCCCGAGCGCCTCCACGAGTTCCGTGATGGCTCGTTGCTGGTCGCCGCGCAGCTCGAAATCGGAGACGAGATTGAAGCGGTCGGGCACGACCAGGATCGTACCACAGGCGCGACCGGCGCCCGGCGTCGCGATGCCCGTGAGCGTCGAGACCGTCCCAGTCCTCAGGCGCGAGGCCAGCCTCGCGCCCCTACCGTTTCAGCGGAGCAAAATACCCCTGGCGGGTCCGCACCCGGATGTCCTTCAGGCCCGGCCGCGTCACCTTGATCGCCACCTTCCGCCACGTTCCGTCGGTCTTGGTGTTCGCGGACACGTAGCCCATCGAATACTGGGCGTCGATTTCCGCCGCCACCTTGCCATAGGCGCTCTCCAGGTCGCGCATCGACAGCGGGAAGAACGCCTGGCCACCGGTGATCTCCGCCAGGCGCTGCAACCGGGAGCGCTGGTCCTGCCGCGCGCTCGCAGGCTGGTGCTCCAGGAACCCGATGGCATGAACGGTCACGTCGGAGGCTTTCAGGAGGTCGGTCAGGTCGCCGAACGAGATGCTGCTCGCGTTGTCGCCGCCATCCGTGTACAGCACGAGGATCTTCCGTCCCTCCTGCCTCGACGCGCCGCCGAGGTAGACCCCGATCGCGTCCCACAAGGCCGTGTACCCCTCGGCCTTGCGGCTGCGAATCCGTTCCACGAGCCGACCGAATTCCGACTGGCTGTACCGCGCAACTCGGACCTCGGTGTCGAAGTCCACCAGCGTGAAGTCCCGCGCATCGCTCAGGGTGTTGAGGAACTTGATCGCGGCACTCCGGGCGAACGCCATGTCCGCATCCATGCTCCCGCTGATGTCGAACAGCGCGCCCAGGTGGAGCTCGGCCGGCGGAAGTCGCAGGGCGTCGGCGCTCCGGCCCGGCCGCGCGTCGCATGGCACAAAGAAGCGCAGCGCCTGTTTCTGGCCATCCTCGTAGACCTCGAAGTCCCCTTCCTCGAGGTCGGTCAGGTAGTTCCCCTTCTTGTCCACGACCGTCACGCCGAAGTTGACGATGGCCACGCCGCTCCGGAATGTTGGCTGCCCGCCCTGCGAGAAGACGACGACCGTTCCGAGGGCGCAGAGGATGGCCGCGGCCGCTTTCACCCTGCTCTCGCTTGTCATCCGTTCCCCCTGCCGACCTCGCGGTGGCGCCGGGTCACCGTGACGTCCTGGCGGCACCCGCATCGTATTCCGTACCATCGTGCTCGTTTGAGTATAATAGGAGGTTAGCGCCGATGGACCGTGTTCTCTCCATTATCCCAGGGACTCTGGCCGCACGATGAGGTGCTTGGCCGTCTGTCAGACCGAACTCGTCGTTCGAATGCTGGAAACCGCGCTGATGTCCAGCTTCGAGACCGAGTTCCTTGTCGAGAGCCGCCCGCTCGCGCGGCGGCTTCACGAGGCCGGGGTCAAGGTGTCATCCGGGGACCTTCACCGGACCGACACGTATCTCAAGGCCGACCTCTCCCCCACCACCTGCGTCATTGTCGAAGACAACAACCGGCCCGGCCTGAAGAAGACGCTGACGGCGATTTGCGACGCGGGCGCGACGCTGATCTACGTCCTCGCCACGGGCGCGGGGGCGGGGAGCCGTCGCGAGGACGAGCTTCGGGCGGCGTTTCCCGAGGTCTTCTACCTCACGATGACGGAGTTGTTCGGCGCCCCGCTGGTCACCCAGATCAGCCGCTCGCTGACCCGTGCGCGCGTGCAGCAGTATCAGCGCTACTTCGCGGATGCGGACCGCGTGCTGATTCTCCTGCACAACGACCCGGACCCGGACGCGATGGCCGGCGGCCTCGCGCTGCGAAACATCCTGCGGCGAACGAAAGCGACCGCCATCCTCGGCACCCTGCAGGGCGTGACGAGGCCGGAAAACCTCCGGATGGCCAACCTGCTGGACATCCAGGTGGAATCGATCACGCCGGCCTCACTCGGCGAGTTCGATCGGATTGCGATGGTGGACGTCCAGCCCCACTACTTCGGCGACCTGATGAACACCGTCGATCTCGTGATCGATCATCACCCGCCCCAGCCGGGCTACAGCA
This sequence comes from Acidobacteriota bacterium, assembly GCA_025363775.1. Classification (GTDB taxonomy): domain Bacteria; phylum Acidobacteriota; class Vicinamibacteria; order Vicinamibacterales; family Fen-181; genus FEN-299. The sequence goes on from JANYLG010000159.1 coordinate 3,683, forward strand.
CGATCTTCAAGGACATCAGGTCCGACTACGGCTCGACCTCGACGATCCTGACCGAGCACCTGCGTGCGGTCGACGTGAACATCTCCGAACGGACTGCGACCGCCCTGCTCTACGCCATCAAGTCTGACACGCTCTTCTTCAACCGCCAGGCCAACCGGGTCGATCTCGAAGCCTTCTCGTTCCTCTACCCGCTGGCCGACGCCACGCTGATCCGGAAGATGGAAGGAACGGAAGTGACGCTGGAGCGCCTCGAGTACGTGATGAAGGCGTTCCAGGCGGGCCGCACGGAAGACCAGGTATTCTGCGCCTTCATGGGCGAAACGCCGCGCGAAGACCTGATTGCCTACGTCGCCGACTTCTACCTGCAGCTCGAGAACATCAAGTGGACGATCATCGCGGGTGTCGTCAACCAGATGCTCGTGCTGTCGGTCAGGAACCTCGGCTATTCAAGGAACGCCGGCGAGTACGTCCGGAAGTGTTTCTCTTCCCTGGGCAGCGCCGGCGGTCACCGGTCGATGGCCAAGGCCGTGGTCCCGATAGCCCGCTTCCGCGAGAAGTTCGGGACGCTCGAAGGCGCCCGGGTCAGCGAACTCCTCCTCGAGACGGCGGTGCAGTTCCTCCGCGAGCACCAGGCACCGGACAAGAAGAAAGAAACGGCCAAAGCGTAGGGGTTGCTAGCCAAGCGCCTGGTCGAGGTCCTCGATCAGATCCGCCTCGTCTTCCAGTCCAATCGACACCCTCAGCATGCCCGCTGTCACGCCTGCGCGCCCGAGTTCCTCCTCGCCGTAGTTGTAGTGCGAGGTCAGGACCGGGAGGCTGACAAGGCTGTCCACGCCGCCAAGGCTCGTCGCGCGCCGAATCACCTGGAACCGGTCGAACACGTGCGAGGCCCCTTCCAGGCCGCCGGCGACCTCGAAGGTCACCATGCCGCTGAACCCTGACATCTGCGCGCGCGCGACCTCGTGGTCCGGGTGCGACGAGAGACCCGGGTAGAACACCCGTATGACCCGGCGATCCTGCTCGAGGAACCTGGCCGCAGCCTCGGCCGACGCGTTGTGGCGCGCCATCCGGACAGGGAGCGTCTTGAGGCCGCGCGCCAGGGCAAATGCGGCCTGAGGATCCATGACCGGGCCCAGGAGCCGCCTCATCATGTCCACGCGCTGCAACAACTCGCGAGACCCCGACACGGCCCCGCCTGTCACATCCGAATGCCCGTTCAGGTACTTCGTGGCGCTCTGCATCGCGAGATCGACGCCCAGCGCGAGCGGTTGCTGGTTGATCGGGCTCGCGAAGGTGTTGTCGAGCACCGACAGCACGCCCTTTTCCCGGCAGGCCCGGGCCACCCGCGCAATGTCCACGCACCGGAGCGTCGGGTTGATCGGCGACTCGATCCAGCACATCCGGGTCCGACTGCCGATCACGCGGTCCGGGTCGGCAAGCTCCTCGACCGTGGCAAAGCGCACGGCGATCTTGAACCGAGTGAGCACGTCGTTCACAAGGTGAAACGTGCCGCCGTAGATCGCCGCGCTGCACAGCAGTTCGTCCCCGGGGTTCAGGAAGGTGAGCAGCAACGTGGACGACGCGGCCATCCCCGACGCGAAGACAAGCGCCGCTTCCGCCCGATCGAGCGCCGCAATTTTCTGCTCCGTCACCACGACCGTCGGGTTCGCGTAGCGCGAGTAGAGATACTTGTCGAGCGTCCCTTCCTGGTAGCGTCGTACTTCGTCGGCGCTCTCGAACAGGAACGTCGTCGTCTCGTAGATCGGCACGTTCACCGAGTCGGCGCGCACGGGCGCGTCCTCGCCGCGGTGAATCAACTCGGTGGAGAGTCCCCTCTGCTTCATACGCCTCCGTCGTGCGGTGCCGCCCCGCCCTCGCTCGTTGCTTCGTCACGTTGCGGACCCAGGGCGACCGGCCCCTGAGCCACGCCCCCGCCCCAGCCACGCCGCCCGCTCACCGACTCGAGCCGCTCGCCGCTGGCGCCGACCACCGGATCGATGAACTGGCGATACGCGTCCTCGTAGCCACGGTCCATCAGTTCGCCCAGCGTGACCGTGCGGTCTGAACGCTGGTCGTAGCACCCGCCGACATCCAGCGGGCCGACCGGGTTGTAGGAGGGACCGACAACGAACAGGCACCGGAACGGCCGATGAACCGCGACGGCCGATCGCAGCGCGGCCGCCTCGGCCCCGGCCAGATAATCGCTGACGCGTCCACGCCAGTCGCTTCGCGGCACACTCAGGCGGTGGGGCCCTTCCAACTCGGGGAACGGCGACACGACGACCACCTGCTCGACGCCCGCCAGCAGCAGCTCGTCGAGGAGGCGATCGACGGCGCCGGGACGCGAGGAAACGCGGTGCACTTCCCCGCACCAGTAGCTCTCCGGCGGGAACCCGATCATCTGCACCTCGGTCGCCACCGGGAGGCTGATCCCCGCCAGCGCTGCATCCATCAGGTGATCGCGGCTGACCCCGGCCAGGTCAAACCCCTCCGAGAGGCGGCGATCACCGCCCGGCCCGGCGCTCGAGCGGAAGAAGTCGCGACGGTGTCGATCTCCGAGCATCGCGAACACGAGGTCGCGGCGCACGTCCACGTCGTGCACGGTCAACAGGAGTTCGCGAAAACCCGGTTGCCCCAGGTTCTCCCGGAGCAGCTCCGTATAGGCGCGGCTGAGGTCCACGGGACCCGGCCGGCGTGCGCCTGCCGCGCCTCCCACCAGCTGCCAGAGACCTTGCGAGACCGCCGCCGCGGCCCCGTTCGCGGACAGCGGCGCACCGACAATCCTCCACCAGATCGGCGCATCGTCCCGTCGACGACCGCGCCCGGTGATCAGGACGACGAGCGCCAACAGGCCCAGCGTGCCGACGAACAGCGAGAGAGAGATGAGGAACGCCCGCGGAAGAACGGTCGGCAGGAACTCGGGGTCGAACGCCGTCTCCACCAGCGACGTGTACGCGCGCGCGACGATCCCGGCCGAGGACATGCCGGCCAGGCGAAGGAGAAAACCGACCGGGTAGACCAGGAGACCGGCCACGAGCGCGAGAAGCGGCAGCAGCACAACGGACAGCGACGCCGCCAACGCCCAGCCGGCCGTCCGCAACGCGGCTCGCACCCGGTAGTAGTGGGACGCGGCCGGCGATCGCCAGAGGCCGTCGGCGTCCCACAGGCGGCCGCCGCCGTCGATCGCGGCAAACACCGCGGACGCGGCCCCCATGCCCGTACCCGCCACCAGGTCGATCTTGACGCCCGCTTCCTGAAAGGCGCGAAGGACGCCCGCGTGGTAGGCACCGGCCGTCCCGCTGCCCGTGAGCACGAGCGCGGTCCGCGACAGGGGTGAATAGGTGTCGCGCGTTTGTGTGGGCTCGCCGGTCACGCAAAGACCCCCCGGCGCCCGGTCATAAGGCGTCGTGCACAGTGACGAGCTTCACGATCTCGAGTCGGCGCCGGCCGTTCGGGGCATGCACGGTGACCTCGTGGCCCGGCTCCTTGTTCAGCAGCGCGCGACCGATCGGAGAACCCGGCGAGATCAGCCCCTTGGACGGATCCGCCTCTTCGGGCATGACGAGTCGATAGACAATCGTTTCCCCGCCGCCATCGGTGACGTGGACGATCGAACCGAGCCCGACCTTGTCGATGGGCAGTTTGTCGAGGTTCAGGAGGGAGATCTCACCGACACGCTTCCTCAACATCCCGATCCGCGCACCGATCAGGCCCTGACGCTCCTTGGCCGCCTGGTACTCCGCGTTCTCGCTGAGGTCACCCAGCTCACGCGCCCGCTGGATCTCCTTGGGCAACTCGGTCCGCAACTCGCGTTCGAGTCCCTGGATCTCCTCCTCGAACTTCTTCAGCAGTTGTTCCCTGATAGACATCCGCCAGCGTCCCGTTCTCAAGGCCGTCACAGATGGTGAAGACGGGTCAGTCCCGCCCGTGAGAGGTTCGAGTGCATTCCTCGCGAATATTCGCGATTCTAGCACACGGACCTCGTCCTGGTGCCACAGAACACCCGTCGAGCCGGGTGAACAGCTCTGCCAGGCACGCTGTCTCCGGGTATCATGGCTCAGCGCGAACGTGAAGCGCCAGGAGACCGCAGCGATGAAGCAGCTTTCGAGTCGCCACCACCCTCTCGTCGCGACGTGTCGCTCGCTCGCCCGCGGCCGCGCCGGTAGTGACGACCGGATACTCCTCGACGGCATCCACCTCCTGGCCGACGCCGTGCGCGCCGGCCTCGCCCTGGACACGGTCGCGTTCACCCCACGCCTGCGGGCCACCGACGAGGGCGGCCGGCTTCTGTCCGAGATGTCGGGCCACGCGGCCGAGGTCGTCGAGGTGTCGGACAAGGTGATGGCGGCCATGAGCCCCGTCTCCACACCGTCCGGGGTGGTCGCGATCGCCTCCCGTCCCCATTCGTCGCTCGCGGGGGTGTTCGCGCGCGCGCCCCAACTCGTCGTCATCGCGGTCGATGTCCAGGAGCCCGGGAATGTCGGGGCCATCGTGCGCGCGTCCGAAGCGGGCGGGGCGACGGGCGTGGTGTTCTGCGGCGCGTGCGCGGACCCGTTCGGATGGAAGGCGCTCCGCGGGTCGATGGGGAGCGTGCTGCGGTTTCCGGTGGCCACCGGCGTGTCGGTCCGGGAGACGCTGGACAACGCCCGGGAGAGAGCCGTCCGGATCCTCGCCACCCTTCCCCGAGGCGGGCAGGCCCCACGCGGTCTCGACCTCCGGCACCCGACGGCCTTCGTGCTCGGCGGCGAAGGCCGGGGGCTCTCCGAGGCCGTGCTCGAGGCCACCGACGCTCGCGTGTCGATCCCGATGCGGCCCCCGGTAGAGTCGCTGAACGTCGCCGTGGCGGCGGCCCTGCTCGTCTACGAAGCTGCGCGCCAGCGCGAGCCTGTTTGACCGGAGCCGTGATGGGACCGGGCTCGCCACCAGACGGCAGGCGCCTCTGCTATGCTGTCGGAGGACGTGACCATGACCACCGGCGACTTGTTCGGGAACGCGGGCGACCAGCCGCACGAGGTCAAAGCCCCCCTGGCCGACCGCATGAGGCCGCGGACCTTTGAGGAACTCGTCGGGCAGGACACGCTGCTCGCACCCGGACGCCCGCTGCGAGTAGCCATCGAGCGCGATCTCCTGCAGTCCATCCTCCTCTGGGGCCCGCCCGGCACCGGCAAGACGACGCTGGCGCGCCTCATCGCCCACATCACCCGCGCCCACTTCATCTCGTTCAGCGCCGTGCTCGCCGGCATCAAGGAGATCAAGGCGGTGATGGCCGAGGCCGAGCTGGCCCGCCGCCAGATGGGCCGGCGGACGATCCTGTTCGTGGACGAAATCCACCGCTTCAACAAGGCGCAGCAGGACGCCTTCCTGCCGCGCGTGGAAACCGGCGACATCGTCCTGATCGGCGCCACGACCGAGAACCCGTCGTTCGAGGTGAACTCGGCGCTCCTCTCCCGGTCGCAGGTCTACGTGCTGCGACCGCTTTCGCCCGAGGCGACGCTGGACATCCTTCGCCGCGCGCTGGCCGATGCGGAGCGCGGCCTCGGCGCCGAGGCCATCGACGTCGAGCCGGATGCCGTGGAGGCGATTGCCCGGCTGGCCAACGGCGACGCGCGCACGGCCCTCAACCTGCTCGAGGCTGCCGTCATGGTGGCGCCGACCGACCCCGCCAGCCACCGCCGCCATCTCGACGTGGCCTTCGTGGCGCAGGTGGCGCAGCGACGAATGCTCCTGTACGACAAGAACGGCGAGGAGCACTACAACCTCATCTCAGCGCTGCACAAGTCGATGCGGAACAGCGACCCTGACGCGGCGATGTACTGGCTGGCGCGGATGGTCGAAGCCGGCGAGGACCCGCTTTTCATCTCGCGTCGCCTGGTGCGGTTCGCGTCGGAAGACATCGGCATTGCCGACCCGCAGGCGCTCGTGGTGGCGGTCGCGGCCAAGGATGCGGTGCACTTCATCGGCATGCCGGAGGGCAACACCGCCCTGGCCCAGGCCGTGGTCTACCTCTCGACGGCACCCAAGAGCAACGCACTCTACCTGGGCTACCAGCAGGCCGCGAGCGACGCGCTTCGCGCCGTCGCCGAACCCGTGCCGCTGCACCTGAGAAACGCGCCGACCACGTTGATGAAGGAACTCGAGTACGGGAAGGGCTACCGTTACGCGCACGAGGAACGCGACGCGGTGGCCGCGATGGACTGCCTGCCCGAGGGCCTGCGCGGCCGAAAGTACTACCAGCCGACCGAGCGGGGATTCGAGAAAGAGATCAAACGCCGGCTCGACGCGTGGGAGGCGATCAAGGCCCGGCGCAAAGCGTAGCCTCAGATCCTCTGGAAGTTCTTCTCGATCTCACGTCTCGTGAGCCGCAGCATGACCGGGCGGCCGTGCGGGCAGATGGTCGAATACGCCGTGCGGCGCAGTTCCTCGATGATGTGCGCCATCTTCTCGTAGGTGAGGGGCGCGTTCGCCTTCACCGCCGCATGACAGGCGGTCAGGGCGGCGATCCGCTTGAGCGCCTCCTCCACCGTCGTTCCGCGCTCGAGGCCGTCGAGATCCTCGGCGAGCGCACGCACCGCCGCGACACTCTCGTCTGGCGTGAGCAGGGCGGGAACGGCGGCCAGCCGCAGGCTGTTCCCACCGAACTCTGCCACCTCGAAGCCGAACCGATCGAGTTCGGCGGTCCTCGACAGCAGCACCTGGCAGCCGCTGGCCGTCAGCTCCACGACCAGCGGCTCGAGCAGCAGCTGGCTCTCGAGACGGCCGTCGGTGAGCCGCTGCATCACGCGCTCGAACAGGACACGCTCGTGCGCGACGTGCTGGTCGATGATGGCGATCCCCTCGTCATCGATCGCGATGATGAACGTGTCGCGGAACTGGCCGAGCGGGATCATCGGGCGCACGCCGATGGCACCCTGGAGAGGCTGCTCGGCCTGGCCTGCGAAGGCGGGCGGCACCGACGGGTCCGATGACGCCGCGCGCGGCTCGGCGACAACAGGCGCCGTCCAGGCGGCCGATGCGGGCATCCCGACGGTCGTGTCCCTGACCGGCACCGGCGACCACCGGTTGGGGTAGATGCCACCGAGAAGGCCCGGGAACGACATGGTCACTGGCTGGGCGGCCGGGACCGTCTCGCCTCGCAGTTGCAGTTCCGGCGCCGGTCCCTGCCCCAGCGCGGCGCCCCCCGCGCGCCTGACGACTTCGTGCACCGCCGACTGGTTGCGGAAGCGGACTTCGGCCTTCGTCGGGTGGACGTTCACGTCCACCTGGTCGGGCTCCATCTCGATGAACAGGTGCACCTCGGGACTGCGTTCCTTCACCGAGGACACACTGTAGGCCTCGATAATCGCGTGCGCGATCGTCTTGTCCTTGACGATCCGGCGATTGACGAAGATGTTCTGCGGGCCCCGCTTCGGCCCCTGCTCGGCGAGCGCCGCCACCAGGCCGAACACGCGGATCCCCGCCGCCTCCTTCGCCACGTCCACGAGGTCGTCGCGCTCGCCGTACAACTGGTAGAACCGGTCGGGCAGCCCGCGGACCGGCGGGCACTCAATCACCTTGCGCCCCGCGCTGGTCAAGGTGAATCCCACCTCGGGGTACGCCAGGGCCAGCTGCGTGACCATCTTCGAAATCTGCGCCGACTCGGCGCCGTCCGACTTCAGGAACTTCCTGCGCGCGGGCAGGTTGTAGAACAGGTCGGCCACTTCGATGCTCGTGCCCGTCGGCGCCCCGACTTCACGCACCGACGACACCGTCCCGCCATTCACCCGAATCTCGGTGCCGCCCGGCGCGCCGGCCGGCCGCGTACGAAGCGCCAGGTGCGACACCGACGCGATGCTCGGCAGCGCCTCGCCGCGGAACCCGAGCGTCAGAATCGCCGCCAGGTCCTCGGACCTCGAGATCTTGCTCGTCGCATGCCGGTCGAGCGCCAGCTGCGCGTCCTCCGGGTCCATCCCGATCCCGTTGTCTTCCACCCGAATCAGTTTCTTGCCACCCAGCTCACACTCGATCGCCACGCGCGACGCGCCCGCGTCAATCGCGTTCTCGACCAGCTCCTTGACGACAGACGCCGGCCGCTCGACCACCTCGCCGGCGGCGATCTGATTGGCAAGTTCCGCCGAAAGACGATGCACCTTACCCATGAGGCCACATATGCGTAGGGGCGACCTGCCGGTCGCCCCTACATGGTTGATGCGGGGCCACGAGCGCCCCGACGTTGACGCGGTCGCCCCTACTAGTCGCCGACCTTGACTGACAGCGCCGCGTGCGCAGCCGCCAGCCGCGCCACCGGGACACGATACGGCGAGCAGCTCACGTAGTTGAGCCCCACCTTCTGGAAGAAGTGAATCGAGGCCGGATCGCCGCCGTGCTCGCCGCAGACGCCCAGCTTGATGTCCGGGCGCGTCTGCCGGCCGAGCGTGCATGCCATCTCCACCAGCTTGCCCACGCCTACCGTATCGATGCTGGCGAACGGGTCAACATCGAGGATGCGCTTCTCCAGGTAGATCTTCAGGAACTTGCCGATGTCGTCACGCGAGAACCCGAAAGCCATCTGCGTCAGGTCGTTCGTGCCGAACGAGAAGAATTGCGCCTCGGTGGCGATCTCGTCAGCCGTCAAGGCGCCGCGCGGCACTTCGATCATCGTCCCGATGAGGTACTTGATCCTGATCCCCTGTTCCTTCATGACCTGCTGACACACGCGCTCGGCGATCGTCTTCTGGTCCTTCAGCTCCTTCACGAGGCCGACCAGCGGGATCATGATCTCGGGCACAACCTTCAGCCCTTCCTTATTGAGCTGGCAGGCCGCTTCCATGATGGCCCGGGTCTGCATCTCGGTAATCTCGGGATAGGTGATCCCGAGGCGGCAGCCGCGGTGGCCGAGCATGGGGTTGAACTCGTGAAGCTGCTCCACGCGCGCGAGCAGCATCTTCTTTTCCTCGAGCGCCTTCTTGTTGCCGTTGGTCGCCTCGAGCCTGGCGACGTCCACCATGAGATCTTCCCGCTTCGGGAGGAACTCGTGGAGCGGCGGGTCGATCGTGCGGACGGTCACCGGGCAGCCGTGCATCGCCTTGAACACGCCGTAGAAGTCCTTGCGCTGCATTGGCAGCAGCTCGTTGACCGCCACCTTCCGGTCGGCCTCGTTGTCGGCGAGGATCATGCGGCGCACGATCGGCAGCCGGTCGTCGGCGAAGAACATGTGCTCGGTGCGGCACAGGCCGATGCCGCGCGCGCCGAACGCGTACGCGATCTCCGCCTGGTCGGGCAGGTCCGCGTTGGCGCGGATGCCCATCGTCCGGGTCTTGTCGGCCCATTCCAGCAGCGTGCAGAAGCGCTGGTAGATGTCCGAATCCTCGGGCTTCATCGTCCCGTTGACGACCTGCAGGATCTCGCTCGGCTTGGTGGCCACCTTCTGCACCTTCACCTCGCCCGACAGGCCGTCGAACGAGATGTCGTCACCCTCGTGCAGCGTCTTCCCGCCGATGTAGACGATCTTGTTCTTCTCGTCCACGCGCAGCTCGGACGCGCCGACGATGGCCGGTTTGCCCATCTGGCGGCCGACGACCGCCGCGTGGGAGGTCATGCCGCCGGTGGCCGTGAGCACGCCCTGCGACACGAACATGCCGTGGATGTCGTCCGGCACCGTCTCCTTGCGGACGAGCACCACCTTTTTGCCCTGCTCGGTCCAGGTCACGGCCTCGTCGGCCGTGAAGACGACCTGCCCGGACGCCGCCCCTGGCGACGCCGGCAGTCCCTTGGTCGCCACGGGAATGGTTTTCCACTCCTTCGGGTCGAACACCGGGGCGAGCAACTGCGACAGCGAGGCCGGATCCACGAGGAGCAGCCCCTCACTCGGCTTCAGCAGCTTCTCGGCGACGAGGTCGGTCGCGATGACGACGGCCGCGTAGCCGGTGCGCTTGCCGGATCGCGTCTGGAGCATGAAGAGCTTCTCGTTCTCGATCGTGAACTCGAAGTCCTGAATGTCCTTGTAGTGCCTCTCGAGCAGCGTGGTGTGCCGACGCAGTTCCTTGTACGCCTGCGGCATGACCTGCTCGAGCTCGACGATCGGCATCGGCGTGCGGATGCCGGCCACGACGTCCTCGCCCTGCGCGTTGACCAGGAACTCGCCGTAGAACTCCTTCTTGCCGTTCGCCGGGTTGCGCGTGAAGCCCACGCCGGTGGCCGACCGGTCGCCGCTGTTGCCGAAGACCATCAGCTGCACGTTGACCGCGGTCCCGATGTGGTCGGGAATGTCGTAGATGCGGCGGTATTCCTTCGCCCGTGCGTTGTTCCACGAGTGGAACACGGCATTGCGGGCGCCGCGGAGCTGCTCCATCGGGTCGGTCGGGAACGACTTCTTCGTGATCTGCTTGACGACGCCCTTGTAGCGCTTCACCACCTCGCGCAGCGCGGCTTCGTCGAGATCCGTGTCGAGCTTCGCGCCCATCTCGTGCTTGACCGCGTCGAACGCCTTCTCGAACTCTTCTTTCGGGATCTCGAGCACGACGTTGCCGAACATCTGCATGAAGCGGCGGTAGCTGTCGTAGGCGAACCGGCCGTTGCCGGTGCGCGCCTCGAGCCCTTCCACGGTCTCGTCATTCAGGCCGAGGTTGAGGATCGTGTCCATCATGCCGGGCATCGAGAACTTCGCGCCGGAACGGACCGACACGAGCAGCGGGTTCTCGACCGATCCGAACGTCTGCCCTGCGACCTTCTCGAGCTTGCGCAGGTACTCTTCCATCTGCTGTTCGACCTCGGCCGGCACCTTGCGCCCGATCTCGTAGTACAGGTTGCACGCCGCGGTGGTGATGGTGAAGCCGGGCGGGACGGGCAGGCCGGCGTTGGTCATCTCGGCGAGACCGGAGCCCTTGCCGCCCAGCAGATCCTTCATCGTGCGGTCGCCATCGGCCTTGCCGGCGCCGAAGAAATACACGAACTTGGTTGCCTTGACCTTCTTGGCCGGGGTGGCCTTCGCCTTCGATTTCGCCGGGGCGGTCTTCTTTACAGCGGCCCTATCTTTCGACTTCGCTACCGTCTTCTTGACCATCGACTTGAGACTCCAGTAATGAGGGATGAAGGAAGAACTGAATCACCGATTCAATTCAAGTTGAGAAACGATTTCCGATAGATCCGCCAGCTCCAGCATCAGATCGTGGAGGCGCCAGATCAGGGTGAGCCGCTGCTCGCGCAGCGCCACGTCATCGACCATCACGAACACGTCCGTGAAGAAGCGATCCACGGCCGGGCGGAAGAGGGAGGCCAGGCGGAACGCCTCGAAGTAATCACGACGACCCGCCGCCAGCCGCACCTGTTCGCCGCGCGACCGGAACTCGTCGAGCAGCGCGCGCTCCGCGGGTTCCGACAGGCGGTCGAGCGTCTCCACGGGACCCGACTTCAACTCGCGTGACAGGTTCTTCACGCGCTTGAACGCCACGGCCAGCGCCTCGAAATCCGGGGACGTCCGGACGCGGCGCAGCGCCTCGAGGCGCAGGCGCGCATCGTAGGGGACGTCCACGAAGCCACGCCGGGAGCCGGCAATCGCGTTCACCTCATCGTAGGTGAAACCGCGCTGCTGGAACAGGTAGCGGAGCCGTTCGGCGAGGAACGTCGTCAGCTCGCCGGTCTCCTCGCGCCCGGCCGCCGCCAGCCGCACACCGGGTTCCGCGAGTGACTCGAGCGCGGCCCGCGCTTCGGTCCGCAGGGTCGCGAGGTCCACACACACCTCGAGACCGGTGAGTTCCGGCAGATCGACCAGCACCTTCAGCAGGCCGTGAGCCTGGCGGCGCAGGCCGAACGGATCGCGGGTGCCGGTGGGCCGTTCGCCGGCCGCAAAGAGGGAGACCAGAGTATCGACCTTGTCGGCCACCGAGAGCGCGGCCCACGTGACGGCCGCCACTCCGAGGTCTCCGCGCAAGGGCGGCGCGTCGGCCTCCGTGGCCGCGGGCAGGTACTGATGGGAGATGGCGCGCCAGACCGGCTCCGGCAGCCCTTCCTCGCGCGCGTAAATCCCGCCCATCGTCCCCTGGAGCTCGGTCAGCTCCCGCACCATGTCGGTGACGAGATCGGCCTTCGCCAGCCGCCCCGCCGTGGCGGCCTGGTCGGCCAGGTCCGGCTTCCCGAACACGTCGGCCGTCAGCCACCTGGACAGGCGCTCGAGTCGCATCGCCTTCGCGTGATAGCTCCCGAGTTTCTTGTGGAAGAGGACGGTGGCGAGCGTCGGGAGACGGTCTTCGAGGCGCAACCGCCGGTCGGCGTCGAAGAAGAAGCGCGCGTCGCGTAACCGGGCGGTCAGCACGCGCTCGCAGTTGCGGGCGATGGCGCGCGACGAGTCGGCCTGGGTGTTCGTCACGGCGAGAAATGCCGGCATCAGGCGCCCGGCCGCGTTCACCACCGGAAAAAAGTGCTGGTGGTGGATCATCGTCGTCGTCAGCACCTCCTCGGGCAGGGTGAGGAACTCTCCCGCGAAGGTGCCTGAGACCACCGCCGGGTACTCGACCAGGTCGGGCACCTCCTGCAGGAGACCGGACCGGGTGGCCCCCACGCTGCTGACCCTGCCGCCCAGGCGCCGCGCGTGGGCATCGAGTTCGCGCCCGATCTTGTCGTGGCGCTCGCCGCGATCCAGCAGCACGAAGCTCTCGACCAGTTTCGTGCGGTACTCGTCGAACGACCGCACCTTGATGGCCCGGCCCGCGCGACCGCTCGTGGTGAGGAACCGGTGGCCGTAGGTGACAGCCGCCGAACGGACTTCCTGTACCAGCCCGGATTGCGCGGCCTCGCTGCGGCGAATCGTGAACGGCACCACCCGGCCGCCGAAAAGGAAGAGGATCCAGCGGATCGGGCGGCCGAACAGCAGTTCGCCCCGGCCATCCTCGAGCCACGCGTCCCAGTGCATCTGCTTGGGGAACGCCATGTCGCGCAGGACCCCGGCCAGCACATCCGGCAGGACGTCGACCGTCGCGCGACCGCGCTGCTGCCGACGGTAGGCCAGGTAGGTGCCCTTGGGCGTGTCGACGCGGTCGAGCGCCGAGACCTCGACGCCGTGCTTGCGCGCGAACCCGATGGCGGCGGGCGTCGGCTCCCCGTCCGGCCTGAAGGCAGCCGTGACGGCGGGGCCGTTCATCATCTCTTCGAGGTCGCTCTGCCGCTCGGGCATCCGCGCGACGCGCGCCGTCAGCCGGCGCGCCGTGCTGAACGTCTCGACGGGAGCATCGGGGGGCAGCCGCAGGGCGGCCAGGCGGGCGCCGAGGTGGTCGCCGAACTGACGCGTCAGCGACGGCAGCCAGGAGGCTGGCAGTTCCTCGATGCCGATTTCGATCAACAGCTCGCGATCCACAATAGTCGTCGGTCCTGTCGCCGGGAACGGCGGGCCCCAACGCCCGCCCTAGGTCGTTGCCGTATCCGCCGTGGCCGGGGGCTTCATCGCCTCGACGTGCGCCTGCGCCACGCCCACTGCCAGTTGCCGCACTTTCAGAATGTACGCGGTCCGCTCGGTCACGCCGACGCCGCCCGACGAGTCGAGAATGTTGAACAGGTGCGAGCACTTCAGGCACTGCTCGTACGCCGGCAGCACGAGCTTCGATTTCAGGAGCGTCTGCGCGAAGGCATGGTGCCGGTCGAACAGGTCGCGATGGAACGCCACGAACTCTTCGCGGGGCATGTCCACCTGGCCGAAGACGTACGTCGACTGCTCGATCTCGTCGCTCAACCGCACGTCGCGGTAGGTCACGCCGGGCGCCCACTGCACGTCGAAGACGCTGTCCACCTTCTGCAGGAACATCGCGATCCGCTCGAGCCCGTAGGTGATCTCCGCCGAGATCGGCGAGAGGTCGATCCCGCCCACCTGCTGGAAATAGGTGAACTGCGTGATCTCCTGCCCGTCGAGCATCACCTGCCAGCCGACACCCCACGCGCCGAGCGTCGGCGACTCCCAGTTGTCCTCCTCGAAGCGGATGTCGTGCTGGCGCGGATCGATGCCGCACGCCTCGAGGCTCTGCAGGTAGATCTGCTGGACCTCGTCGGGTGCCGGCTTGAGGATCACCTGGAACTGGTGGTGCTTGAACAGCCGGTTCGGGTTCTCACCGAAGCGACCATCGTCGGGCCGACGCGACGGCTGCACGTAGGCGACGTTCCAGTGGCGCGGGCCGAGAACCCGCAGGAACGTCTCGACATGGGACGTCCCGGCCCCGACCTCGATGTCGATCGGCTGCTGAATGAGACAGCCGTGCGAGGCCCAGAATTCCGAGAGCTTGAGAATGAGGTCTTGAAACGTCATGCCATCCGTCGCGGCTCGATCAACGGCGCAGGTCGCGCAGGACCCGCGTCGACCGCAGTTCCTTCTCCAGGTGCAGGCGCATCAGCGCCTGATGGACCGACTCCAGTTCCCGATCGACCCGTGGCAGCAGGGGTATTGTCCCGAGCCGCTGAGGGGCCACCCGCCCAGACGCCTCCAGGAACCTCAGCGCCTCGGGCGACAGCGTCACGCCACGCCCTTCCTCGCGCCCCGCGCTCCCGGCACACCCGTGACAGGTGAACACGTGGCCGCCCGGTTCGAGGCAGGCGCCAGCCGGCTCGCCGTCGAGCGCCACGCCGCAACGATGGCAGGCGACGTGCGGAGGGTACACGCCCTGGAGGCGAAGCAGCCAGTACTCGAAATACCGGGCCACCGGCGGCGTCGGCACGCCTTCCGCCAGCGCTTCGAGCGTGGACGTTCCCAGGCGATACAGCCGCTCGTTCGGGTCGCCTTCCTGGGCCCACTCGTCCATCAGTTCCGCGAAATAGCCGACGTGGCTCAAGGCGTCCGGCCGCGACGCGCGCAGCGGCGAGCACTGCGACTCGGCGTAGCTCAGGCGAACCAGGTCGCGCTGCTCGCGTTCGTAGTACGTGACGCCGACCCGCGTGAGCGGCTCGAGGGCACCGGCAAACCTGGACCGCGGGCGGCGTGCGCCGTTCGCCACGCCGCGCTTCTTCCCGCGATCGCGGGTCAGGAACACGACGATGCGATCCGCCTCCCCCAGCTTGTAGGTCCGCAGGATCAACGCCTCGGTCTTATAGAGAGGCATGACTGCGCGCGGCAAACTCCTTACTTTACCATGAAGAGCTGGGACCGAACCGCCGATGAACACGTCGGCCGTGCCGCGATTTCCTTTCCCCGTCGTCGAAGACTGCGCGCACAGAAGACTGCGCGCATAAGGGAGAATGCGATCTATCGCTGGCGTCGCGGCATTCCCAGTTCGTCGAGCAGGCGGTCGTCCTCCCGCCACTCCGACTTGACCTTCACGAGCAGGTCGAGGTAGACGCGGGCATCGAAGAACGCTTCGAGATCGTGCCGGGCGGCGGTCCCGATCCGCTTGATCATCTCACCGCCGCGGCCAATCAGGATCGGTTTCTGCGACTCGCGCTCGACGAGGATCGAGCAGTAGAACCGCATGAGCCCATGCTCGTTCGCCTCCTCGAACCGGTCCACGACGACCGCACTCGAGAATGGGATCTCCGCGTGCGTGAGGCCGAGCACCTTCTCGCGCACCGTTTCCGACACGAAGAACCGTTCCGGTTGGTCCGTCAGGTAGTCGGTCGGATAGATCGGGTCGCCCACGGGGAGGTGCCCGAGGATGACCTGCTCGAGGCGGTCCACGTTCTCACCCGTCAGCGCGGAGACCGGCACGATGTCGGCAAACGGGTGGCGCTGCCGCCACGTGTCGATGAGCGGCAGCAGCGCGGGACGGGCGACCAGATCCACCTTGTTGATCACCAGCGCCACCGGCGCGGTCGCCTGCCGCACCTGCTCCAGGATGAACCGCTCGCCGCTCCCCGCCCGGGCGTCTGTCGCGTCGGTGACCAGCGCCAGGATATCCGCCTGTCGGATCCCTTCGACGGCCGCGTCCACCATGCGCACGTTCATCCGGTGCGTGGGCCGATGGATGCCCGGCGTATCGAGGAAGATCGCCTGCCCATCGTCGTAGTTGCGGACGCCGGTAATGCGAGTTCGCGTGGTCTGCGGCTTGTCGGAGACAATCGCGAGCTTCGTGCCCACGAGCCGGTTGAGTAACGTGGACTTGCCGACGTTCGGACGCCCGATCAATGCGACGAAGCCACAGCGCATTCCTATCCTTCCGTCCTGTCGGGGACGGTTTCCCGTGTCCGGACCCGCACCTTGTTGACCCGGCGGCGCTCGGCCTCGAGCACCTCAATCGCGAGGTTGTCCACGTCGAGTTGCTCGCCCACGGTCGGCACACGACCGAGCCGCGACAGGAGGTACCCGCCAACCGTCTCGAACCCCACGCGCGCGATCTCGACGCCGAGGCGGTCGGCCAGTTCGTCGATATCGACCTTGCCGCTGAAGACGAAGACGCCTTCGCCTTCATCGGTGATCGACTCCGACTCCTCGTCGTACTCATCGCGGATCTCGCCGACGATCTCCTCGAGGAGATCTTCGAGTGTGACGAGCCCCGCAGTCCCGCCGTACTCGTCCACGACGATCGCGATCTGCACCTGCCGCCGCTGGAACTCCTTGAGCAGGGCCGCGACCGGCTTGGTCTCGGGTACGAAATGGGCCGGCCGCATCAGCGTCGGGATCGCCCGCTCTTCCGCGCCGGTCAGGTGGATCAGGTCCTTGACGAACACGAACCCCAGCACGTTGTCGAGGCTGTCCTTGAAGACCGGGACGCGGGAGTACGCCTGTTCGCGAAGGAGCGTCCGCAGTTCTCCGAGCGTCGCCTCCGCGCGAATGGCGACGATGTCGGGGCGAGGCGTCATGACCTCCCGGACGAGGGTGTCGCCGAAATCGACGATCGACTGAATCAGCCGACGCTCGTCGCCCTCGATCAGTCCTTCCTGCCCGCCCGCCTCGATGTACGCCTGCGCCGCCTCGCCCTGCTGCTCCTCGGCGTCAGGCGACGGCGTCACCGCACGCTCCCGTCGCATCACGCCAAGCCGTACCATGGCAGCCGTCAGCGGCTGGACAAGGCGCGCCGTGGCGGCGAACGACGGCAACAGGACTTCGAGCACGCGCTCCGGGTCGCGACGGACAATCAGCAACGGGATGACGTGCTCGCAGACGATGAGCAGGCCGGTGGCGAACACCACGACGGCCAGGACCTGCTGAGGCGTGTCCGCCCCGATCAGCCGAACCAGGAGGACCACCGAACAGATCGCCGACGCCCCGATGAACAGGCGCGCGGGGATGAAGAACAGGAGGGGGTCGTCGAGGTAGCGGCCCAGCATCTCCGCGCGGCCGTTCCGCTCGGCGACGAGTCGCAGCGAGAGGCGCATCAGGGCGCTGAACGCGGCCTGGACCGTCCCAACGTAGACCAACACACAGGCGAGCAGGAACAGCCCGAGGGGGCTCATGCCTGTCCCGCCCGCTCGATCAACCCGGCGGTCAGACCGCCCTTGCGCCGCAGGCGCGCCTCGACGCGCGCCATGGCGCCGTCGTCCGCGTGGTGATTGTATCCCAGCAGGTGGAGCAGCCCGTGGAGCGCGAGCACGCGGAGCTCGCGTGAATAGGTGTGGCCCGCGTTGCGTGCCTGCCGCATCGCGACCCCGGTGGCGATGACGATGTCGCCCAGCGGTTGAAGGTCTGTGCGCCCGGGAACCATCACCGGGTCGAGCCGGAACCACAGAGGCTCGGTTCTCTTCCCCGGCGTCGAAGACTTCGCGCATGAGGGACCCATGTCCGCGGGAAACGACAGCACGTCGGTCGCGCGGTCCGAGCCGGCGAAACGCCGGTTCAGCCGGCGCATGGTCGCATCAGTGACCAGCGCGATCGTGACCGCGCCGCGGGCGCGCGCCGGAGCCACGCCCCGCAACCAGGCGGCGAGGGCGCCAGCGCGGATCGGGCGGCCAGCCCCGTCCGTGAGGGCGACGCGAAGGCGGCGAGAGTCGGCGTCGTCAGGCATGGTCGATTCGGTCACGAAAGGCGGCGCTGGGATCCGTTCCCGTTCGAGAACTTCTCGTAGGCCCTGACAATCTGCTGCACCAGCTTGTGGCGGACGACATCGCGGTCGTCGAAGTGGACGAACGAGATCCCCTCGATCTGCGACACCACCTTCATCGCCTCGATGAGCCCGGAGGTGTGCCCCGACGGCAGATCGATCTGAGTGATGTCGCCGGTGACGACCGCCTTCGACCCGAGCCCGAGACGGGTCAGGAACATCTTCATCTGCTCCGACGTGGTGTTCTGCGCCTCGTCGAGAATGACGAACGAGTCGCTCAGCGTCCTCCCGCGCATGAACGCGATCGGGGCAATCTCGATGGTCCCGCGCTCCAGCAGACGCTCCACGCGCTCGGCGTCGAGCATGTCGTAGAGCGCGTCGTAGAGCGGGCGCAGATAGGGGTTGACCTTCTCCTGCAGGTCGCCCGGCAGGAAGCCGAGCTTCTCGCCCGCCTCGACCGCCGGTCGCGCCAGGATGATCCGCACGACCTTCTTCGCCAGCAGGTAGGCGACCGCCTGCGCCATCGCCAGGTACGTCTTGCCGGTTCCGGCCGGGCCGATGCCGAACACGATATCGTTCTGGTCGATCGCGTCGAGGTACTTCCGCTGGTTGACGCTCTTCGGCGCCACCTGACGCTTGCCGGACGCGCGCAGCGGCGCGCCTTTCAGGAAGTAGTCGCGCAACTGGACGTCGGTGTTGTCGGACACCAGCTGGGCTGCCGTCCTCACGTCGCCATTCGCGACGCGGTAGCCATCGCGGACCAGCGACGCGAGCCCGGACACGATTCGCTCGACTTTCTCGGTGTTGGCCGCATCCCCCTCGACCAGGAGATCCTGGCCCTGAGTACGGATGCTCACATTGAGGAGGGACTCGAGGACGCGGAGGTTCTCGTCGTAAGAACCAAACAGAGTTTCAATCCCCTCTTCGGGGACCGCAATCTTTCTCATCGAAGACCGTAATGCGGTACGTATCTCCTTCCTGCAGAGACACTTAAGCCAGTCATCGTACCACAGGAGCCCGAGGGCGTCAAACGTCCCCGAAAAAGTCTCGGCTCTCACTGCTTCAGATGCAGTTCCCTGAGCTGCCGATCGTCCACTTCGGTCGGTGCGCCCGTCATCTGATCTACGGCAGCCGCCGTCTTCGGAAACGCGATCACCTCGCGAATCGACGACTCCCCCGCCAGGATCGCGACGATCCGGTCCAGGCCCAGCGCGATACCCCCGTGGGGGGGCGTTCCGTAGCTCAGCGCCTGGAGGAAAAACCCGAACCGGTGCTTCGCTTCCTCGTCGGTCAGGCCGATCGCCTTGAAGACCCTGGCCTGCACGGACGCATCATGAATCCGGATGCTGCCGCCGCCAATCTCGCTCCCATTGAGCACGAGGTCGTAGGCCTGCGCCCGCACGCTGCCAGGGTCGCTTTCGACCCGGGCGACGTCTTCGGGGACGGGCGAGGTGAACGGGTGGTGCATGGCCGAGAAACGCTTCTCGTCTTCGTCCCACTCGAACATCGGAAAATCGGTCACCCACGCGAATGCGAACGTGTCGGACTTCAGCAGCCCCTCGCCCCTTGCCACCGCCAGCCGCAACCGGCCGAGGACCTTCGACGCCTGGTCTGCCGCGCCCGCCGCCAGCAGCAGCAAATCCTGGGCCGCTGCTCCGGCACGTTCCAGCGCCAGGCGGAGCGCCGCCTCGCCCGCGCCTTTCAAGGCCGGGCTCTTCACACCGTCCTCGGCCTGGCGGACCCAGACGAGGCCTGAGGCTCCCGCCTGCCGCGCCTGCTCGGTGAGCGTGTCGAGCTGTTTCCGGCTGTACTTCGCGCCGCCCGGCACCACGAACCCGCGCACCGCGCCGCCGGCTGCCAGCGCGTCGCGGAACGGCGTGAACGTCGTCTCGGCAAACACCGTCGACAGGTCCTGGATCTCGAGTCCACAACGCAGGTCCGGCTTGTCGGAACCGTAGCGGGCTATCGCCTCGGCATATGGCATCCGACAAAACGGCGTCGGGATCTCACGCCCGATGACGCGGAAGACCTGCTGCATCAGCGGCTCGATCAGGTCGAACACGAGTTGCGGCCGCGCGAACGACATCTCGACGTCAACCTGCGTGAACTCGGGCTGACGGTCGGCGCGAAGGTCCTCGTCGCGGAAGCACTTGACGATCTGGAAGTAGCGATCGGTGCCGGCAATCATCAGCAGCTGCTTGAAGAGCTGGGGCGACTGCGGCAGCGCGTAGTACTCCCCGGGGTGCACGCGGCTCGGCACCAGGTAGTCGCGCGCGCCTTCGGGCGTGGACTTCCCCAGGACGGGCGTTTCGATCTCCCAGAACCCCTGCTCGTCGAAATAGCGCCTGACCGCCATCGTCACGCGGTGACGGAGGCCCAGGTTCGCCTGCAGTTTCGGCCGCCGAAGGTCCAGGTAGCGGTACCGCAGCCGGAGGTCGTCCGAGGCGAGCGCCACCTCGTCTGAAATCTGGAACGGCGGAACGGCCGCCTCGTTCAGGACGCGCAGCTCCGCGACGGCCACCTCGACCTCGCCGGTCGGCATGCGCGGGTTCAGCGCTTCAGGGGCGCGGGCGCGGACGACGCCCCTCACGGCCACCACGAACTCGGCGCGGAGATGCTTGGCCGTATCCAGGAATGCGTGCCCTTCCTGCACGACGATCTGCGTCAGGCCGTAGCGATCGCGCACGTCGAGAAACACCAGGGCACCGAGATCGCGGACCCGGTGCACCCACCCGAGCAGCGTCACCTCGCGCCCGATATCGGATGCCCGCAACGCGCCGCACGTGTCGGTCCGCGTCCAGTCACCAAGCTGGTCGAACATATGACTCCTGAATCCCTACTGGCTCGTCTTCACGAACTCCACCGCACCGCTGAGCGGCACGGACTCCTGCGAAGAGGTCGCCATGCGGCGCACGCTGACCTCGCCGCGCGCCAGCTCGTCTTCGCCCAGGATGAACACGAGCGGGGCCTTCAGCCGGTCGGCCCGCTTCATCTGCGACTTCAGCGATCGCCCTTCGTACTCGACCTGCGCGTTCACGCCTGCACGGCGCAGGTCGCGCAGCAGCGTCAGGGCGACCTCCCGCGCCGGCTCTCCGAGCGCTGCGATGAACACGTCCGGCCGCTTCTCGGGCAGGGCCAGGGTGTCGGGCAGCGCGAGCACGAGCCGTTCGACCCCGGCCGCAAACCCGATGCCCACACGGTCGGGCCCGCCCAACTGCTTCACCAGGCCGTCATACCTCCCCCCGCCGAGCACCGCGTTCTGCGCGCCGATCTGCCCGGCCAGCACCTCGAACGTCGTCCGCGTGTAGTAATCGAGGCCGCGCACCAGGCGATGCGAGAGGGTGTAGGGAATCCCGAAGACGTCGAGATAGCGCCTGACCGCCTCGAAATGCGTCCGGCATTCGTCGCACAGGTAGTCGATCGTGTGAGGCAGCGCGTCGATGACTCTCTGATCCGCCGGCACCTTGCAGTCGAAGATCCGCAGCGGGTTTGCCACCGCCCGTCGCTGGCAGTCGCCGCACAGCGTCTGCACATCCTCGCCGAGCGCGGCCACCAGCGCCGCGGCGAACGACGGCCGGCAGGCCTGGCAGCCGACCGAGTTCACCGCGAGTTCCACACCGGTAATGCCCAGCTCGCGGATCAGCGTCCACGCCAGGTCGATGACCTCCCCGTCCACCGACGGGTCCTTCACGCCGAACACCTCGACGTCGAGCTGGTGGAACTGGCGGTAGCGTCCCTTCTGGGGCCGCTCGCGCCGGAACATCGGGCCAAGCGTGTAGATCTTCGGCACGGCCATCGCCTGCTCGAGCGAGTGCTCGACGAAGGCGCGCACCAGGCTGGGTGTTGCCTCCGGACGGAGCGTAATCCTCTCGCCGTCCTTGTCGGTGAACGCGTACATCTCCTTCTGGACGATGTCCGTCGTCTCGCCCGTGCCCTTGGCGAACAACTCCTCGCGCTCGATGATCGGGGTCCTGATTTCCGCGTAGCCATACTGTTCGAAGACGCGGCACGCGGTTGCCTCGACGAACTGCCAGCGCTCGATCGTCCCTGGCAGGATGTCCTGTGTTCCACGAATTGCAGCAATCATATGGGTGACTTCAGTCCCGACGTTCCCGGTACTCCGGCGCGTAGCCGACGCAAGCGGTGGGATCGATGCGCGGCAGGGTTGAGCGGCAGGGACGAATCACCTTGGCACTCTCGATGAGGACGCCGGATGCCACGCCCTGCCACCCGCCGGTGCTGCTACCAGCGGCGCAGCACCGCGAGCAGGGCCGTGAGGATCACGCTGACGAGCACGCAGGTGGTCAACGGGAAATAGAACGAAAAGACGCCGCGGCGGACGACGATATCGCCCGGGAGGCGCCCGAGCGGCACACCGAGCCACCACACCGCGCCGACGGCGGCGATGGCCAGGCCAGTGACGATCAGCAGTTTCGCCATGACGTTGAAGAAAACAACTTCCAGGGGCCCCACAGACAACGCTTCACCGATCGCGATCGCAGCGCGGTACGGTGTCTAGATCAATTCGATCCCGGAAAAGAAGTACCCGATCTCGTACGCGGCGGTCTCCGGGGCATCCGACCCATGGGTGGCGTTGCGATCGATCGACGTTCCAAACGCCTTCCGAAGCGTGCCGGGAGCGGCCTGGGCCGGGTCGGTCGCGCCCATCAGGTCGCGCCACCTGCGAATCGCGTCGGGCGCCTCGAGCACCATGAGGACGGCCGGGCCGGAAGACATGAAGTCGGTCAGCCCACCGAAGAACGACTTCTCGCGGTGGACCGCGTAGAACCCTTCAGCTTCCTTCTTGGTCAGGCGCGCCATCCGCATGGCACGGGTCTGAAATCCCGCCGTCTCGATCCGATCGAGAATCTGGCCGATCATGTGCTGACCCACGGCGTCCGGCTTGATGATCGCGAACGTTCGTTCCATAGTACGTTCGATTGTACACCACCCCGGCAGGACGCCCGATGACGACCCCGCCTCTCTTCCGGCGACCCCGCATCGTCAGCCCCGACCCTTCGCGGGGCTGAAGCCCCACGCCACACCGACACCCGTTGCTCGGCGCCGATCGGCGTCCGTCCCCGACCCTTCATCGTCCGTCCCCGACCCTTCATCGTCCGTCCCCGACCCTTCTTCGTCAGTTCCGACACCTCTTCGTCAGCACCGACCCTTCGCGGGGCTGAAGCCCCACGCCACACCGACACCCGTTGCTCGGCGCCGATC
>JANYLG010000198.1 GCA_025363775.1 Acidobacteriota bacterium
CTGGTGCGCGATGTTCGTCACGCTGTCGTTCTCGAACACCAGCCGCGCGCGCAGCTGGTTCCGCGCCTTGTCGAGTTCCTGGGATGTCACGCCCTCGCGCGCCACCCTGTCAATCTCGCTGAGCGCGGCGCGCTCCACGGCTTCAAGTGATGTGCCTTCCCGGGCCGTCACCGAAATCGTGTAGAGGTACGGGTCGGCCGTGGGGAGCAATCCCCCAGACACGGACGACGCCAGCCGCCCCTCGACGAGCGCGCGGTACAGGCGGGCGCTGCGCTGCGGCGGCGGCGTGCGGAAGCTCGACCACAGGTTCAGTCCCTTTGCCCCAGTCAGAACGGAATCGATCAGCAGCAACGGGAAGAACCCCTCGCCGGTGGCCGCGGGCGCATGATACGCCACCTTCAGGTACGCCGTGGTCCCTTCCTTCTCCACCACCACGCGGCGCTCGCCCAGCTGTGCCGGCTCGACGCTCAGCGTCCGCGTCGGGACGGTGCCGGGCGGGATGGCCCCGAAGTGGTGATTCGCCCGACGGATGACGTCATCGGCATCGACGTCGCCGACGACGACCAGCGTGGCGTTGTTCGGGATGTAGTGGCGCCGGTAGTAGCTGTACAGATCGTCGCGCGTCATCCGCTGCACGTCGCTCAGCCAACCGATCGTCGGGTGCCCGTAGGGATGCGCCTTGAATGCCGCCGCGGTCAGTTCCATCTCGAGCAACTGGTCCGGGTCGTTCTCTCCGCCTTCGAGCTCGGAGATGATGACCGTCCGCTCGGATTCGCACTCGCCCGGTTCATACAGTCCGTTGGCCATCCGCTCCGCTTCGATGAAGAGCATCCGGTCGAGCGCATCGCGGGTCGCGGTTTCGAGGTAGGTCGTCTGGTCGATCCAGGTGTACCCGTTCCAGCTGCCCCCGAACTCCTCGATGATCCCTTTCACCTTCTCCCGGGGAATGTTGGTGGTGCCCTTGAAGTTCATGTGTTCGACCCAATGCGAGACGCCCGTGCAGCCGGGCATCTCGTCCCTGGAGCCGACTTTGTACCAGCACCAGACCGAGGCGAGCGGGGCGATGTGGTTTTCCTGGATGAGGATTTTCAGGCCATTGTCGAGAAAGGTTGTGCGCAGGGCTGGAGCATGGCTCATGGGCACATTATAGATGGAGGCGCGACTGGCAATCGCGCCTGCGTGTAAAATGAGAAGATCGGTGCTCAACGGAGGAGACCGGCGAGCGACACGTGACACGAGGCACGAACAGAAACTATGGCCGACTGGAAGGAGACGCTCAACCTCCCGCAGACGGGGTTCCCCATGAAGGCGAACCTGCAGTCCGCGGAACCCAAGGCGATCGAACGCTGGGATGCCAGCGATCTGTACGGCCGCATCCGGGAGCGGCGCCGAGGGGCTCGGAAGTTCACCTTCCACGACGGCCCTCCGTACGCCAACGGGCGTATCCACCTGGGGACCGCGTTCAACAAGATCCTCAAGGACTTCATCATCCGGTCGCGGACGATGGCAGGCTTCGACGCGCCCTACGTGCCGGGCTGGGACTGCCACGGCCTGCCGATTGAGCTGAAGGTGGACCGTGAACTTGGCGCCCGCAAGCGGCAGATGACCGTCGGCGATTTCCGCCGCGCCTGCCGGGCGTACGCCGCCAAGTTCGTGGACATCATGCGGACCGACTTCAAGCGCCTCGGCGTCATGGGCGCCTGGGGCGACCCCTACCTGACGATGAACTACGGCTACCAGGCGACGATCGTCCGGGCGCTGGCGCGTTTCGTCGAACAGGGGATGGTCTACAAGGGCAAGAAGCCCGTTCACTGGTGCATCCACTGCCGCACGGCGCTGGCCGAAGCCGAAGTCGAGTACGAGAACCACACGTCGCCATCGATCTTCGTGGAGTTCCCGTTCACGGCCGGGGCGGCCGCGGAGCTGGGCAGTCGCGTGCCGGCGCTGGCGGGGCGCGACAACCTGTCGGTGCTGATCTGGACGACCACACCGTGGACCATTCCGTCCAACCTGGCCATCGCGTTCCACCCGGAGTTCACCTACGGCGCGTACCCGGTTGATGGCACGACGGTCATCGTGGCGGAGGATCTGTCCGCACGCGTCTCCAAGCAGGTGAAGCGCCCGTTTGGTGAACCGGTGGCGCGCTTCTCCGGGAGCGAGCTCGAAGGATTGCGCTTCCGTCACCCGCTCTACGACCGGGACTCGGTGGGCGTGCTGGGGACCTACGTCACGCTCGATCAGGGAACGGGCGCCGTTCACACAGCGCCGGGCCACGGCTCAGACGACTTCACGACCGGGGTGCGGTACGGTCTCGAGGTGTACGCCCCCGTGGGACCCGGCGGCCACTTCCTGGACGAGGTGGAGTTGTTCGCCGGGCAGCGCGTGTTCGACGCGAACCCGAAGATCGAGGAGGCGCTCGCCTCGCGCGGCCGGCTGTGGCACCGGGAGTCGTTCGAGCACTCGTACCCGCATTGCTGGCGCTGCCACCACCCGGTGATCTTTCTCGCCACCTCCCAGTGGTTCGTCGCGATGGACAGGACCGGCCTCCGAGAAAAGGCGATCGAGGCGGTTCGGCACGTCAAGTGGATCCCCGCGTGGGGCGAGGAACGGTTGACGCTGATGCTCGCCAACCGCCCTGACTGGTGCATCTCGCGCCAGCGGTCCTGGGGCGTCCCGATCCCCGCGGTTGACTGCATGACGTGCGGCGAAGCTGTTCTCACCACAGAGCTGGCCGAGCGCACAGCGGCGGTCTTTGACGAACACGGTGCGGATGCGTGGTACGAGCGGCCGATCGAGGAGTTCCTGCCCGCTGGCCTCGCCTGCCCCAAGTGTGGCGGGCGCGAGTTCGAGCGCGAGCACGATATCCTCGACGTCTGGTTCGACTCGGGATCGAGCCATGAGGCGGTGCTGGGCCACAGCGAGGATCTGCCTTGGCCGGCGGACCTGTACATGGAGGGTTCGGACCAGTATCGCGGCTGGTTCCAGAGCTCGCTGCTGGTGGGAATCGGCACGCGCGGGCAGGCGCCCTACCGCGCGGTGGTGACACACGGCTTCGTCGTGGACGAGCAGGGCCGGAAGATGTCGAAGTCGATCGGCAACACCATCGAGCCGCAAGAGATCATCTCGAAAAGCGGCGCGGAGATCCTCCGCCTCTGGGCGTCGATGGTGGACTACCGGGAGGAGCTGCGGATCGGCCCGGAGATCCTGGCGCGCGTCGTGGAGGCCTACCTCAAACTCCGCAACACGCTGCGCATCCTGGTCGCGAACCTCTACGACTTCACGCCGGAGACAGACGCGCTGCCGGTCGATCAGCTCCACGAGCTGGATCGATTCGCACTGGCACGCTACGCCGAAGTGGCGTCGCGGGTGATACGCGCCTACGACGAGTACGACTTCCCGGCGGTACCGCAGGCCGTCAACAGCCTGATCACGGCCGACGTGAGCGCCTTCTACGTGGACGTGTCGAAGGACCGGCTCTACACGATGGCGCCGAAATCGACGGCCAGGCGTTCCGTGCAGACGACGCTCTATACGATGGCGGACGGCTTGGCGCGGTTGATCGCGCCGATCGTGCCGGTGACCGCGGACGAGCTGTGGCGGTTCCTGCCGGGGAAGCGCGAAGACTCGGTACACCTGGCGGACTTCCCGTCCGGGCTCGATGCGCTGGTCGATCCGGCTCTCTCTGAACGCTGGCAGCGGCTGATGAAGCTGCGTGACGCCGTGAACATCGAGATCGAGAGGCTGCGCCAGGCAAAGGTGGTGGGCAAGTCGCTCGAGGCAAAAGTGGAGGTGCGCGCGACGGGTCGCCTCGCGACGCTGCTGGAACGCTACCGCGACGACCTGCCGACGTTGTTCATCACGTCCGACGTCATCGTGAGCGGCGCGCCATCGGCGGGCGAGGGTACCGTCTACAAGGAGTCGGACGACAGTTGGGCCACGATTGTCGTCTCGCGTGCCGACGGCGTGCGATGCGACCGTTGCTGGCGCTACGTGCCGGCGGTCAGCGCCGACCCGGCAAGCCAGGGCCTGTGCCGACGGTGCGAGGGCGCCCTGGCCGAGGCACGGAGATGACGGACCAGTCCCCGGTCCCCGTCACCTCTCCGAGAGTGCCAGCCACCACGCTCTCCGTGGCCGGCGCCATCGTCGTGTTCGATCAGATCACGAAGGCGCTGGTCCGGGCAGACGTGCCACTGCACAGCAGCCGGACGCTGATCCCGGGCCTGCTGGACCTGACGCACGTGCAGAACAGCGGGGCGGCGTTTGGTATCCTGAACGCCGCCGACTTCCCGTACAAGGCAGCCGTGATTGCGCTCATCGCAACGGCGGCGCTGGTCAGTATCGCCTGGTTCGCGGCCGGGCTCTCGCCCAACCAGCGACTCGCGCGGCTGGGGCTCGCCCTGGTCCTCGGGGGCGCTGCCGGCAACCTGATAGACCGGGTCACCGCGGGATACGTCGTGGACTTCGTGGACGTCTACTGGCGCCAGTATCACTTCTGGGCGTTCAACGTGGCCGATTCCGCCATCACGATCGGCGTCGTCGGCATGATGCTCGACATGCTGGGCGTCGGGAATCGCGGTTCCACCGCGACCGGGTAGCTGGTAGCTGGCAGCGGGCAGCGGGCAGCTGCCGGCGGGACGACTCTGCGCAGGCCATTCGGAATTCTGCATTCTGGGCGCCTGAGCATTCGCTGCGCCTGAACACTGAAGACACGGCGCCAGGGAGGCACGGGTTGCCGGCCGCACACATGGAGCGACACACATTCACCGTTGATCCCGACAGCGCCGGCCTGCGGCTCGACGTGTACCTTGCCGGCCTGCTCCCGCAGCACTCCCGGTCCCAGTTGCAGCGTCTGGTGAAGGACGGGCGCGTCACGCTCGGCGGCCGCCCCACCAAGTCGAACGCGACCGTCAAGGCCGGCGACGTCGTCGAGGTCGAGATTCCCGAGGCTGCGCCCGCGACCCCGGTTGCGCAGGAGATCCACCTTCCGGTCATCTACCAGGATCTGGATGTCATCGTCGTGGACAAGCCGGCGGGCATGGTCGTCCACCCGGCCGCGGGGCACGACCAGGACACGCTGGTGAACGCGCTGCTCTTTCATGCGGACAACCTCAGCGGAGTCGGCGGCGAACAGCGGCCGGGCATCGTGCATCGGCTCGACCGCGGGACCTCCGGCCTGATGGTGGCCGCCAAGAACGACGCCGCCCACCGGGAGCTCTCGCGGCAGTTCCACGACCGCGAGGTGGAGAAGGAGTACATCGCGCTGGCGTGGGGCGAGGTGCTCGCGGGCCGGCGCATCGACCTCCCCCTCGGCCGCGACCCGGTCCATCGCGAGAAGATGTCCACCCGGGCGCGCCGCTCGCGCTCGGCCGTCACGCGGATCACGGCCGCCCTCGACCTGCGGGGCGTGACGCTCCTGCACGTCGCGATTGCCACCGGCCGCACGCACCAGATCCGCGTCCACCTGAGCGCGATCGGCCACCCGATCGTCGGCGACGGCACCTACGGCGGCGTCCGCCACCGGATGCCGGCCGCGCTGCGCGCCGTGGAACGCCTGGAGCGTCCCTTTCTTCATGCCGCGCGGCTGGCCTTCACCCACCCGCGCGAAGGCACACGGATGGAGTTCACCTGCGCGCTCCCGCCCGACCTGCAGGAAGTCCTCGACGAGATCCAGGCCAGGGTGGAGGAGGCGGAGGCGAAGTTGTGAATCCGGGAATCTGTAAGGTCTAGACCAGCGTCAGGCCTGCGACGGTCTTGAGATCGTCGATCTCGCCCCGGCGAATCATGTCGCGCACCTCGTCCAGCGAGAAGATCCGCGTCCGGATGTCCTCGTCCTCGTCGGGGCTTGCCGCGGGGCGGCTGGCGTCGGGCGCGGCCAGCGCCGTCAGTTTGAAGAAGTTCATCTTCTCGTCACAGTAGCCGGGCGTCGGGTAGAAGGCGCCGACGAAGTCCACGCGGCCTGGCGCGAAACCGGTCTCCTCCTCACACTCGCGCGCCGCCCCGCACGCCGGGTCTTCACCGGGCGTCAGGCTGCCAGCCGCAAGCTCCCAGACCCATCGGTCGACCGCGTAGCGATACTGCTCGACCAGGATGACGTGGAGGGGGTCTGGCATCGGCAGGAGGACAACCGAGCCCGGATGCCGCACCACCTCCATCGTGGCCTCGACGCCCTTGGGTAGCCGAACACGGTCACGAACCACGCTGAAGATGCGCCCCTGGTAAATCTCCTCGTGCGCCAGCAACGTCCCGCCAGGTTCTTCCATCACAGATGAACGCTGTTCCTATGACGCAGCGGTCGGCTGAAGCTCGCCCGCCTCGGTCGTGGTCACGCCGACCGGCTTCTCGGGCTTCGGCTGCAGCGCCAGTTCCAGGACCTCGTCGATCGTCGTCACGAAGTGCACCGTCATGTCGCGGCGCAGATCCTCGCTCAGGTCCTCGACGATGTTCTTCTCGTTGCGGGCGGGAATGATGACCTCGCGGATGCCGACGCGGCGCGCCGCGAGGACCTTCTCCTTGACGCCGCCCACTGGCAGCACCCGGCCGGACAACGTGATCTCCCCGGTCATCGCGACGTCGCCGCGAACCGGTCGCTGGCTCAGCTCCGAGCAGAGCGCCACGGCCATCGTCACGCCCGCCGACGGGCCGTCCTTCGGGATGGCGCCCGACGGCACGTGCAGGTGGAGCTCCGACGCCTTGTAGAAATCGGGCTCGATGCCGTACCGGGACGCGTTTGCGCGCAGCCACGACAGGGCCGCCCGCGCCGATTCCTTCATCACGTCGCCCAGGTGGCCGGTCAGCGTGAGGCTGCCGCCGCCGTGCATCCGCCTCGCTTCGACGAAGAGCACTTCGCCGCCGGAAGGCGTCCACGCCAGGCCGATGGCCACACCTGGATTTTTGGTGCGCTCCTCCATCTCCTCATCGAGGAACCGGGGGGCGCCGAGCATCTCGACCACGACTTCGGGGGTGATGGCGATCGGCTCTTCCTGGCCCTCGGCGCGCCGGCGGGCCGACTTGCGGCAGAGCGCGGCAATCTCGCGCTCGAGGTTCCGGACGCCCGCCTCGCGGGTATAGCCGCGAATCACTGCGCGGAGCGCAGCCTCGTGGAACGTGATGAACTCCGGCGTCAGGCCGTGGTTCTGCACCTGCTTGGCCACGAGGTGCTCCTCCGCGATCTTGAGCTTCTCCTCCTCGGTATAACCGGGGAGCTCGAGCACTTCCATCCGGTCGCGGAGAGCCGGAGGCACCGGGTCGAGCACGTTCGCCGTCGTGATGAACAGGACCTCGGACAGGTCGAACGGCACGTCGAGGTAGTGGTCGCGGAACGTGTTGTTCTGTTCGGGATCGAGGACCTCGAGCAGCGCCGACGCCGGGTCGCCGCGGAAATCGGACCCGAGCTTGTCGATCTCGTCGAGGATGAACACCGGGTTCTTCGACTCGGCGCGGCGAAGCCCCTGGACGATCTGGCCGGGCAGTGCGCCAATGTAGGTGCGCCGGTGGCCCCTGATTTCCGCCTCGTCGCGCATGCCGCCCAGCGAGATGCGCACGAATTTCCGGTCGAGCGCCGAGGCGATCGACTTCGCCAGCGACGTCTTGCCGACGCCCGGAGGACCGACGAAGCAGAGGATCGGTCCCTTCATCGTGGGGTTCAGCTTCCGGACGGCCAGGTATTCGAGGATGCGGTCCTTGGCCTTGACCAGATCCGAGTGGTCGGCGTCGAGGACATCTTTCGTACGCTTGAGGTCGATCACCTCTTCCGTCTTCTTGTTCCACGGCAGCGCCACGAGCCAGTCGAGGTAGGTCCGGGACACGGTGTACTCGGCGGCGGCGACCGGCATCCTGGAGAGTCGATCCAGTTCGCGCAGCACGTCCTTTTTCACGGCCTCGGGCATGCCGACCGCTTCGATTTTCTCCCGAATCTCCTCGATTTCCTTCGTCTGGTCGTCGCCCTCGCCCAGTTCCTTCTGGATGGCCTTGAGCTGCTCGCGGAGGAAGTAGTCGCGTTGGTTCTTCCCGACTTCCGACTGGACCTGCGACTGGATCTTGGAGCCCAGCTCGAGGACCTCGAGTTCCTTGATCAGGATCCGGTTGAGCAGGTCCATGCGCGCGCGGACATCGAGCGTCTCGAGCACATCCTCCTTCACGGCCGTGGCGATGGTGGTCAGGCTCGAGGCGATGAAGTCGGCGAGCTTGCCGGGGTCGGAGATGTTGAGCGCCAGCGTCTGCAAGTCGTCCGACAGAAGCGGCGACAACGACACCACCTGCTGGAAGTTGGTCTTGATGTTCCGCTGCAGCGCGTCGATCTCGAGCTTGTCGGCGTCGGAGACCTCGTCGGACGCCGCAACGACGGTGGCGCGCAAGTACGGCTTGTCCGCCACGACCTGGTCCATCTTGAGCCGGGCGAGTCCCTGGACGATCAGGCGCAGGCTGCCGTCCGGCAGCTTGAACATCTTGTGGATGTGCGTGGCCGTCCCGATGGGATAGAGGTCGGCCTGCCCCGGTTCCTCGACGGCCGCGTCCCGCTGGGTGAACACGGCGATCAGCTTCCCGCCGCCGATCGCGTCGTGGATCAGGCGGACAGAGCTTTCGCGCGCCACCGCGAGGGGCATGAACGAATTGGGAAACAGCACCGTGTCGCGGAGCGGAAGGACCGGGAGCTCAGGGGGAATGGAGAGTGCCCGCTCCTCATCGGAGGTTTCATCGAACATAGGGGCTTCGGGTTCATCGCTCATCGCGAGGCGCTCCGTCGATGGTCGGGGTGTCACCCGGCCTCGCCGGGACCGGTCGGCGGAACCGGCGCGAAGCCGGTCCCGCGACCTGATGTGGTGGTCAGCTCGAGAGGTCGAAGAACATCACGGAGGAGGAGTGGCGCTGCGCCATCGTCCGCTCCCGGTGCTGTGCGTTCTCGCGCGCTTCCTCGCAGTCGCGGCAGCGGACCGCGAACGGGAGCGCTCGCAGGCGCTGGCGGGCGATTTCCTCGCCGCACTCGAAGCAGTCGCCATAGGCGCCGTCCTCGAGACGACCGAGCGCCTCGTTGATCTTGTTGAGCGTCTCGGCCTTCATCTGAATGAGCGCGAACTCGATGTCTTCCTGGATCCCAGCCTCGGAACTCTCACCGGGATCCAGCACGGTGTTCACCTTGCCCGACGCGATCTCAGTGCGCACGTCCCGCATCTTCTCGTGAAGCTGGCTCAGAATCTCTTTCTTCCGATCCTCCAGCATCCGATTGAGTTCGATATACCGTTCCTGGTTCATGGAGTGCTTCTTGTTCGTCGCTGCCATGGCGCTGACGCTCCTTTCCTTCCGCGTCCGCCTACTTTCAAGGGCGGTATCTTAGCACGTCGCTTCATGCAAACAAACTGCCATTCGGCGCGCGCTGCAATTTACAAAGCCTTCCGGACCCGATCGTTGAGATTTCGCGGTCGGTTCCCCTCCGACTCGGCCGATCCGTGTAGGATCTTCACACGCTGATTCGCGGCCACACAATCGCCGGCCGATCATAACCCCTTATTGCCTAGCTACTTATAATCCTGCCAGGTTTTGCGCCGGGCTGATCGGATAACCGTCGCTTTTTTAGACGCTCATTCGGCTGGTCCGGTTCGTCGGCAGGAAATTCTTTAGTTCGTCTCCCGTAGAGGACATGCCGGTTCCGTCAGTGTGTCTATTCTGGCCTGCCCCATGTGGCCGAATGGTCGCATCCCTTGCCTACCCGATCGCCGCGCTGATGCAGAACAAAACGACGATCGGCCATGGTGTCGCGACGGCCGCATGCGCCGCGAGGAACGAAAAGAAGACAAATAACTGGGCCCCACCCCTTCTCACAAGAGACGGGCTGTGCGAAGCTGAGACGATGCCCTGCCCACTTTGCGGACAACGTCAGCCCCGCCGGCGGTGTCCTGCGCTTGGCCGGGAGATTTGCGCGGTCTGCTGCGGCACGAAGCGCCTGGTGGAGATTAGCTGCCCTGCGGATTGCGGCTACCTGGCGGCTGCCCAGACCCATCCTCCGGCCCTGGTGCGCCGCCAGCAGGAGCGGGACCTGGCGTTTGTCATGGCGATGCGGAATGGCCTGTCGGAGCGCGAGTCAGACCTCTATTGGGCCGTTCTGACGTTCATCGCCGGCGCCCGTTGGGATCCGCTGATCAAGGTCATCGACGCGGACCTGGCCGAGGGCGCGGCGGCGCTTGCCGCCACCTACGAGACGGCCAACCGCGGACTCATCTACGAGCATCGTCCACAATCCCTGGCGGCTCAGCGGTTGGTGAGGGACCTGAAGGCGTTTCTGGCGCAACTGGTTCCTGAGGAGGACGCGGCGGCGGCGAGAAACCTGGAGCGGGATGCGCCGGTGGTGCTTCGCCACGTGGAACAGGGCGTCCGCGAGGCACGAAAGGCCGTGGACGAGGGGCTGGCCACGGCGATCGAGATGATCGGGCGGGTCGTGACGGCGGCGGGCCGCGGCCAGGAGGCGCGCGCCGGGGAGCCGCCGGTCGGTCCGCCACGATCGATGCTCGTGCTGCCGTAGACCGCCACGCGACTCCTCCGAAAGTCTGCTATAATCAGGGGCTTGTGTATTGACGGCTCTCCAGGGTAGTGGCCCGAGGGTCTTCTTTTTCCTGCAGGAAAACAGCCATGGCGAAGCGGTGTGAAATCTGCGGCAAGGGGCCCGTCGCGGGGCACAATATCAGCCACGCGCACAACGTGACCGCCCGGCGGTTCGAGCCGAACCTCCAGACGGTCCGTGCGGCGGTCAACGGCGGAACCAAGCGGCTGCGCGTGTGCACTCGGTGCCTGCGTTCCGGCAAGGTCGTAAAGGCTGCCTGAGCGTATGCCACATGCCGTCTCGACCCAGGCAGCTCCGGCTGCCATCGGCCCGTATTCCCAGGCCATCCGCGCCGGCGACTTCCTGTTCGTCTCGGGGCAGATACCGGTTGACCCGGCGACAGGCGGATTGGTGGACGGCGATGTCCGCGCGCAGTCTCGTCGGGTGCTCGAGAACGTGGGGGCGATCATCGCCGCGGCGGGCGCTTCGTTCGATCGCGTCGTGAAGACGACGGTCTACCTGGTGGACATGAACGACTTTGCGGCCATGAACGAGGAGTACGCGAAGTTCTTCGGCACGCCGGCCCCGGCCAGGGCGACCGTGCAGGTGGGACGGCTGCCGAAAGACGTTCGTGTCGAGATCGACGCGATCGTCCATCTCGCCTGAAACATGAAGAGTGGTCAGTTCCCTACTTCTTCGGCGCACGCTCCACACCTAGCACCCCTGACACCTTTCTCAGCGACTTCAGCACCTTCTCGAGGTGTTTCAGGTCCCGGATCTCCAGCGTCATGTCGATCCGGTCGAGATGTCCGTCGTGGGTCTTGGCCTCGATGTTGGTGATGTTGGTGTTGACGTCGGCGATCTTCGCGCTGATCTCCGCAAGCAGCCCCTTGCGGTCCTCCACGACCAGCGCCAGCGCCACGGTGTACCCGCCCTGGTCGGCGCCGCGGTCCCACTCCACCTCGATGCGTCGGTCGGCGGTGTAGAGCAGGTTGGTCACGTTCGGACAGCTCACCGAGTGGACCGACACGCCCTTGCCGCGGGTGATGTAGCCCACGATCTTCTCGCCGCGGATCGGGTTGCAGCAACGGGCGCGCACGACGAGGACGTCGTCGGCGCCACGGACCTTGATCTTCTCGTTGTCGCCCGCGAGCGCACGCCGCACCGCCGAGACCACTCCCTTCGTCGGACGTTCCTTCAGCTCCTCGTTCGGCACGAGCTTGTCGAGAACCTGTCGCGCCTGCAGCTTCCCGAACCCGATCGCGGCCAGCATCTCCTCGATCTTCTGCATCCCCGACTCGGCCGCAGCCCGCTGCAGTTCCGGGTCGGACATCAGCGTCCTGGTGTTCAGGCCGAAGCGTCGGAGTTCCTTCTCGAGGAGCCGGCGGCCCAGTTCCACCGCCCGGTCCTTTTCTTCTCCTTCCAGGTAGTGCTTGACCTTGTTCCGCGCCCGCGACGTGACGACGATGCTCATCCAGTCGCGACTCGGTTTGTGCTTCGCCTGCGTCAC
Source organism: Acidobacteriota bacterium (assembly GCA_025363775.1). Taxonomy (GTDB): domain Bacteria; phylum Acidobacteriota; class Vicinamibacteria; order Vicinamibacterales; family Fen-181; genus FEN-299. The sequence goes on from JANYLG010000198.1 coordinate 12,042, forward strand.
GATCTCGACGATGTCGCCGTTCTTGAGGTGGGTGCGGAGCGGTACCATCCGGCCGTTCACGCGCGCGCCGACGCACTGGTTGCCGACGTCGGTGTGAATCGAGTAGGCAAAATCGACCGGCGTGGCGCCGCGGGGCAGCGGCTTGACCTGTCCCTTCGGCGTGAAGGTATAGACCTCCTCGGGATACAGGTCGATCTTCAGGTTCTGGATGAACTCCTGCGGGTCGCGCACCTCCTGCTGCCATTCGAGCAACTGGCGAAGCCAGACGAAGTAGGGCTCGTCGCGCTCGGCGCCCACGCGCCCCTCCTTGTACTTCCAGTGGGCGGCGATGCCTTCTTCCGCGCGCAGGTGCATCTCCTCGGTGCGGATCTGCACCTCGAACGGGAAACCGCTCTCGCTGATCACCGACGTATGGAGCGACTGGTAGCCGTTCGGCCGGGGCATTGCGATGAAGTCCTTGATCCGCCCGGGAACCGGCGACCAGGTCTGGTGAATGATACCGAGCGCGGCGTAGCAGTCCTTGATGGTCCGCGTGACGATGCGGAGCGCCACAAAATCGTAGACGCGGTCGAGATCGATCTTCTGGCGGCGCAGCTTTTCGTGGATGCTGAACAGGCGCTTGGTGCGGCCATCGACCTCGATCACGGGGACCTGGGCATCGCGCAGTTTGGCGACGATCGTCCGCCGGAGGTCCTCGACGACGCCCTCGCTGGCCTTACGGCGGCGCTCCACCTTGGCCTTGAGCACGTCGTAGGCCTCTGGCTCCAGGTAGCGGAAGGCCAACTCCTCGAGCTCGTTCTTCACCTTGGCCATCCCGAGCCGGTTGGCAATGGGCGCGTAGATGTCGAGCGTCTCCTGCGCGATCCGGAGGCGGTGATCCTCGGGCAGGAAGTTGAGCGTCCGCATGTTGTGGAGGCGGTCCGCAAGCTTGACCAGGATCACGCGAATGTCGTCCACCATCGCCAGCAGCATCTTGCGGAAGTTCTCCGCCTGGCGCTCTTCGCTGGACGAGAAGGTGATGGCGCTAATCTTGGTGACCCCTTCCACGACGTGCGCAACTTCGCGCCCGAACGTCTGCACGAGGCGTTCGGTCGTAGTCAGGGTGTCCTCGACGACGTCGTGCAGGAGGCCCGCGGCGATGGTCACCGCGTCCATCTTCATGTCGGTCAGGATCGTAGCGACCTCGAGCGGGTGGACCAGGTAGGGCTCGCCCGAATGGCGGACCTGCCCCTTGTGTTCGAGGGCCGAAAAGACGTAGGCCCGGCGAAGCAGTTCGAGATCGGCGTCCGGGTTGTAGTCCCGGACCTTTTCCAGCAAGTCTTCGAAGCGGATCACGAGTTCGTGGTGTCTAATCCAAAAGGGTGCCCGCGATCCCCATCATAGGAGCGCCATCAGGGGGGGGTCAAGTTTTGGGAGGCTCGCGTGTCCGGTTTGCTTGACTTGTCAATTTTGCGTTCACTATACTGGCAGACCACCCGGGTCCTTGTTCTGGAGCCAGGGGATCGTTTTCGTCACACGAATTAACCTCTCTTCGCGATCATTATCCGAGACCGTAGAAGACCGCTCTCCCGCGGGACGGGGGAAGGGGGATGCAATGCAGAGCCGGTTCAAGGCGGCGTCGCTGGTTGTCGTGCTGGCAGCCTTCAGCCTGACGCTTGTCGGGTGTGCACAGATGAACAAGCTGAAGGCCAAGAAGGCCTTCAAGGAAGCCAACGCTCTCTACCAGCAGCAGGATTTCAAGCGGGCTGCCGACCGGTACGAAGAGGTCGTGGCGAACGATCCCGAGCTGACAGCCGCGTATTTTTTCCTGGCGAACAGTTACGACAACCTGTACAAGCCGAGCCGGAAGGGCGAGGCGGCAATCGACGCCTTCCTGAAGAAGGCGGTTGAGAACTACAAGAAGTCGGCTGCGATCGAGAAGGACAAGGTGTTGAAGACGCGGTCCCTCCAGTACCTCGTCGCTGCCTATGGGCCGGACAAGCTCGACGACCCCAGCCAGGCCGAACCACTGCTCCAGGAGATGATCCGGATCGATCCTGCCGATTCCAGCAACTACGCGATCCTCTCGAAGATGTACGAAGACGCGGGCCAGTACGAGCTGGCCGAGCAGACCCTCTTGAAGGCCAAGCAGGCGATCCCCAAGGACCCCACCTCCTACACGCAGCTCGCGGCATTCTACAACCGGCAGGGCGAGTTCGAGAAGACGATGGAGGCGCTCAGCGAGCGGACGGCGAAAGAGCCGTCCAACCCCGAAGGCTTCTACACGATCGCCGCCTATTACTGGGAGAAGGCCTACCGCGACTTCCGGCTGAAGGACGCCGAGAAGCTGAACTACATCGCCCTCGGTATGGAGGCGGCCGACCAGGCGCTGTCCCTGAGCCCTGAATATCTGGACGCCATCAACCGCAAGGAACTCCTGATCCGTGCCAAGGCGCTCGTCGTCAAGGACCCGGCCCAGCAAAAGGCGCTGCTCGACGACGCCAAGAAGCTCAGAGCGCAGTACAACGAGATCAAGCAGAAGAAGGCCGGAGGCAAGTAAGCCGTCGCCTCGCCTCTCACTTCATCCTCAAAGGCCGCCCGATCGAAAGGTCGGGCGGCCTTGTTTTCTGTACCGCCATCCCCCGACGGGCCTCGCTGGCCGCCATTCGACTCGCGTGTCCCCTCCGCTCGCTCACGACAGGCCCGTTCGACTCGCGCGGGTCCCTCCGCTCGCTCACGACAGGCGGAACGCCGTGAGCCTGTCGCCACTCGACACTGCTCGGGGCGACCCTGAGCTCGCCGAAGGGTCGAAGGGCGAGGAGCGGAGCCCGGCGCAGCAGACCGTGCCGCAGCCGCCGCCTCAGAGGCCGGCGGGTACGCGCCGGCCAGGCAAGAGAGGCAAACCGGCAGGCGGGATGGCTCGCGGAGCTGCCGGTCAGCGGCCCGGCAGCGTACATGAAAACGGACGGCTGACACGCGGATACGTGCCGGCCGTCCGTGAGGTGGTCTCTCTGTGTGTCTGGCCCTGATCGGCGCGAAGCCGTCCCGCGGTTCCGTCGCCTTACTGCGCGCCGCCGATTTGCACGCCAGCCGCCTGGCGCATGCCTTCCGTGACGATCCCGACCTTCTCGACACCAGCGCCCTTCGCGGCATCAATGATCTCGACGATATCACCGTAGCGCAGCGTCGGCGCGCCGATGATGAACATCGTCTTGTCCTTGCGCCCCTCGAAGATCGCCCGGAGGCGGGTTTCGAGCTCGGCTATCGTCACGTCCTGCTTGTTGACGGTGATCTTGCGGTCGGCCGAGTAATCGATGACGATCTGGTCGGTCGGCACATCGGCCTTGACCGCGGACTTCGTCTCGAGCGGGAGGTTGATGTCGAGACCCTTCTGGCTCAAGGGCAGGGCGGCCAGGAAGATGACCAGAAGGACCAGAAGCACGTCGATCAGCGGGGTGACGTTCATGTCCGAGCTGGCCCGCGGAATTTCACCCTTGACGATCTTTTCGGCTCCGTGATGCTTGTGTGCGTGAACCATGTTACCTGCCTCCTCCCTGGCCGATCTTGCGCTCGGTGATCAGACCGACATTCTCGACCTGGGCGGCGCGCAACTTGTCCATGGCGGCCATGACTGAAGCGTATGGCGCATCTATGTCGGCCTTGATGAGAACAACCTTCTCCTTCTTGGTCTCGAGGTACTCGATGACCTTCTGGGTGAGATCGTCCTCGCGCACGCGGACGGAGTTCAGGTAGAACTGCCTGTCGGCCCCGACGGCGACGACGGTCTGCTCCTGGTTCTCCGGCTTGTCAGACGAATTGGACGCCTCGGGCAGCCTCACGTCAACGCCCTTCTGTAGCATCGGCGCGATGAGCATCATGATAATCAGCAACACCAGCATGACGTCCACGAGGGGCGTCACGTTGATGTCCGATTTCACTCCACCTTTTGCGCTGCCAACATCCATTGACATTGTGGCGATCTCCTAACTGTCAAACGGACACCTGCGCCCCGGGCCCTGGTGCGCGCGACGGGCAGGGACAACACCCGGCCCTCCCGACGAAACCTGGAACCGCGGGACGCGAGCGCGCCGACTTACGACTTCTTGATGAAGAAGTCCACCATCTCCGACGAGGAGTTGTCCATCTCCACGTTGAAGTAATCGATCCGACCGGTGAGGTAGTTGTAGAACCACACGGCCGGGATGGCGACGAGCAGCCCGAGCGCGGTCTCGACGAGCGCTTCGGCAATACCGGCCGACACGGCGCCGATGCCGCCCGATCCGGTGGACGCGATGCCCTGGAAGGCGTTGATGACGCCGACGACCGTGCCGAGCAGCCCGACGAACGGCGCCGTGGCGCCGATGGTCGCGAGCGCCGACACCATCTTCTTGAGGTCGGAACCGGTGAGCGCCGAGGCGCGCTGGATGGCGCGGCGGACGGTGTCAACCGTGTCTTCCTTGCTCATCTTCTCGCCACCCTCCTGCGAGTACTGGTATTCCTGCAGGGCTGCGAGCACGACCTTCGCCAGATGGCTGTAGCGGTATTCCTTCTTGCCGGCCAGCGCGATGGCGTCCTTCAGGCGACCTTCCTTGAGAGCCTTGGCCACCTGCGGCGCGAACAACTTCGACTGCTTGCGCGCTTGCATATACGTGTAAATGCGCTCGATGGCCACACCGAACGACAGCATCGACATGAAGAAGAGCACGTAGGCGATACCCTTCGCAAACCATCCCATCGCATTCCACATTTCGAGCAGATTCATCTGACCATCCTCCGAGTGTTCTGTACGAGTTACAGGCCGCCGGGTCTCACCCTGGCGTTATGCTTGCGCTTCCGAAGCGATCTCCTGCCTCCCCGCCACCCTACTGCAGCGTGAAGTTGACCGTGACCGTCATGATGACCGGCACGGGCACGCCGTTCAGGAGCGTCGGCGTGAATACCCACTGTTTCACCGCGTCGAGCGCGGCCTGGTCGAGCAGCGGGATCGAGCGCAGGACCCTGGCATCATTGACCTTGCCATCGGGTCCGATGGTGGCCTCGATGATGACCACGCCCTGCACACGGGCCGACTGGGCGATTGCCGGGTAGACCGGCTTGACGTCACGGGTCTTCGTGGGTGGCTTGATGTTGCCACCGACGCGGACCGGCGCCTGCACCGGCGGCGGCGGCGCAGCTTCAGGCAACCCGCCCACGATGCCTCCGATAACACCCCCGGACACCCCGCCCTCGACGCCACCCTGGACTCCGCCCTCGAGGCCGGTGTTCAGGCCGGACTCAGGCTTGATCTGGGATGGCGCCTGCACGGGCGCGGCGTTCGGGTTGACATCCGGGGGCGGCACCGCCGCAGCGGCCTGGGCCGGCGGTGGGGGCGGCGGTGGCGGTGGCGGTGGCGGCGGTGGAGCCGCGGCAAACGCCATCATGATCGGCGGCGTCGGAAGCACATCGGCCGCCATCAGCGGCACGATTACGATCGCCCCGATCACGACCGCATGCACGAGAAACGAGAGTGGCACCGTGTACCACTTCTTGCTCCCGATCGTGATGGAAGGACTGACTACGTCACCAAACAGGTCGCGTGGCACCGGTCTACTCCTCCTGCTCGTTCGTTCTCAGGCAAGGCGGCCGATTATAACTAGTCCGAAATGTGGGTGTCAACGAACGGCCAACCCGGACACGCCTGAATACTTAGACACCGGTTCTGCAAAAGTGGATGTTCGGGAACGGTCGGGCCGGGCTCGACGGGGGCGCCCGCAGGACCGAAATCGAAGCATTGTAGCGATCACGAGGACTGCAAGTCAAACCAAACCTCGGATGGGGCCCTCCGGCAGGACCCACTCCCCCTACTTCTCCACCTGGATTCGCATCCCGTAGAACGAACGCCACACGAAGAACATCGAAATCAGAAAGAAAATCCCGCTCAGCGTCCAGGTCACCGTCGACCCCACCTGGGCCGTCAACTGGACCGCCAACTCGACCGCCAGTAACCCGAACAGCGTCGTGAACTTGATGACCGGGTT
>JANYLG010000213.1 GCA_025363775.1 Acidobacteriota bacterium
CCATGTTGAGCGTCCCTTGGCCTGTGAAGTACCAATGATGGCCGGTGCCGAGGATCCCCCCGCCCAAGTAGAGGATCGCGTCGAGGTACACCACCCGGGTCGCCGTCTTCGCGGTGACGAGGCCCAGCAGATGGAACATCACGGCCACGAGGACCGTCGCGAACAGCTCGAAGAAGCCCTCGACCCACAGGTGGATGATCCAGAAGCGCCAGTTGTCGATCACGGCAAAGTTCGTGCGCGGGCCGAAGAAGAGCGCCGGCAGATAGAAGAGCGGGATCGCCGCGGCGGCGTACAGGAACAGCGCGGCCAGCTCCGACCGCTTGCCCTGGCGCATGACGGGCCGCAACGCGCGGTGCATCAGCACGAGCCAGAACACGAGCGCGACCGCAAGCAAGACCTGCCAGAAGCGCCCCAGGTCCAGGTACTCGGAGCCCTGGTGGCCCAGCCAGAACCATGCCTGGCCCAGCGCGCCGTTGATGCCCAGGTACTCTCCGAACAAGCTGCCGAACACAACGACGGCCAGGGCGACCAGTAGCACGACGACGCCAGCCCGCTGCCCCCGCGGCTCCGCGCCGCCAACGAGCGGGGCCAGCAGGAGGCCGCCCGCCACCGAGGCGGTGGCGACCCAGAAGATTGCGAGCTGGAGGTGTCACGTCCGGGCCAGTGTGTAGGGCAACACGCGGGACAGATCGAAGCCGTAGAACGCGCCCGGCTCGACACGGTAATGCGCGATCACCCCGCCGAGCAGGGTCTGCGCCAGAAACAGGACCGCGACGACGGCGAGGTACCAGGCGGTCGCGCGCTGACTCGGCGTCCATGTCCACGCGAGCAGGCGGCTGTCGTGCGAGTGGCCCGCCGTGGAGGCCTGGTGCCACCCAAGATAGTCGAAGCGCCCGAACAGGAAGAGGATGGTGCCGAGCCCGCCAAGCAAGGCGATGAGGCTCAATGCACTCCACAGGTATGTCGGGCCGCTGGGCGTGTTGCCTGCAGCCGGATCGTAGGGCCAGTTGTTGGTATAGGAGTAGTCCTTCCCTGGCCGGTTGGCGACCGCGGCCCAGGCCGCCCACGTGAAGTACGTGGCCAAGTCGTCGAGTTCCGTGCGCTCGCGGATGTACTTCTGCGGTAGACCGGCGGCGGGGGTGGAGCCGGAGAAGTAGTCGCCCCAGTGATGTCGGGACTCGGCAAACGCGGCGGCCTCGATCTCGGTGAACCGGAGCGTCCCGGTTGCCGGATCGTACCGATTCTCCTTCACCGTGCGACGCACGGTGTCGGCGATCTCGGCGGCGGGTCCGGCCTCGATGGCGGCGTACGGCCGCCCGTATCGCCCTTGTGCGAGAGTGTCACGTCCGACCTCGACCGCCTCGTGCAAGGTCTCGGCGCTGTAGTCCGGACCCAGGTACGCCCCATGGCCCCAGAGCGTGCCGTGTTCCATCAGGCCGTACTTCAGAAACACCTCCTGCCCGCGCAGGATCTCGTCCGACGTGAACAGCGTGCGCCCCGGGCCGTCCTGGACCCGGTCGGGAATGGGCGGGGCATCGGTGTAGGTCCGGACGGTCAGGTAGGACAGCACGGAAAAGCCGGCGATCATCACGAGGATGACCGCGTGCCGCCACCATGGTGACAGGGGGGAGGTCTCTTCAGAGTCCAACATGTGTGTTTCTCCTGTCAGGTGTCGATCGAGGCCGGACGTCTGACCAGGCCTCGGTCGATGGTCTACCGCTGTTTCGTCGGTCGGGGCCGCGGCGGCACGAGCCCCGCTGTCGTCCGGAGCGTGTCGCTCAGAAGCCGCCACCCACGCTCGGCGTGGCGCGTCACGTCGAATGCGCCGTCGCTCATGTGCCAGAGAATGGCGCCTGGCTGAATCAGCCCGAGGAAAAGCGTGGCCACGGTCTGAGGATCGACGTCAGGTCGGATCTGGCCATCGGTCTGTCCCCGCTGGACGATCGCGGCCACGTCGTCGAGGTATCTGCGAATGCCGGCAAACATCCTGGCGCGTCGAGCCGGCCGTCCGGCGTAGACATCCTCCGAAAAGACGATGCGTGGGAGCGCGGCGTTGTCCCTGACCATGGCGAGGTGGCGCATCAGAAGCCGCCGCAATTGTTCGAGGGAATCCTGTGTTTCGGCGCGGGCTGTGCGCACGTTCTCCTGCAGGCTGTCGCGGATGTGCTGGAGGACGGCCTCGATCACATCGTCCTTGCCTTTGAAATGCCGGTAGAGCGCGGACGGTACGAGGCCGATTCGCCGCGCGAGGCTGGCCACGCTCAGTCGCCGTAGGCCGTGGGTTCCGATGAGGCTGAGTGCCGCCTGGACAATCTGCTCACGGCGGACCTGAGTGTCGAGCTTCTCTGTGGCCATTGGTGTGAACTGTAGTTCACAACTGGTGTGCCGTCAAATCGGTGAGGGCATTCCGTCGGGCGATCGGGCTGGCTGCCTGGCTCTCCCGCCCGAAGGACGCGAGCCCAGCGGCTTCACACGGGCGCAGAGAGATGTGCGCAGAAACATGTGCGCAGAAAGATGTTGACAACCCGACCGTTCGTGTCCTATATTGAATGGCGACGTGAACTTATATTCACATTCCAGGTCGCCGATGACAGTCTCCAGCGCCGGCCGCCCTTTTTTTGCCGATGATGTGAATGCTCGTTCACACGCTGAATACCACACCAGTATGTTCACTCGGAAACAGACCAAGTTGGCCCCGGCGCCCACGGTGGTGCGAACCACGATTCAGGAGAACAACATGAACCCGAAATCCCAACGCTTCGCCCTCGCATCGGTGGTCGCCCTGGCGCTCGCCTGGTCGCCAGGCACGGCCAGCGCCCACTGCGACACGCTCAATGGCCCCGTGGTCACTGCCGCGCGCGTCGCGCTTCAGAAGGGCGACGTCACACCGGTCCTGAGATGGGTGAAAACCGCAGACGAAGCCGAGATCCGTCGTGCCTTCGAGCAGACCCTCGTCGTGCGGAAGGGCGGTCCGCAGGCCCAGGAACTGGCGGACCGCTACTTCTTCGAGACTCTGGTCCGGGTCCACCGGCAGGGCGAGGGTGCGCCGTATACAGGCCTGAAGGCGGGGACCGACGTGGATCCGGCGGTCGCAGCCGCCGACAAGGCGATCGAGAACGGCTCCATCGAGCGTGCGACCCAGCTTGTGACGGGCGACATCGCCGCCGGGATTCGTCGCCGCTTCACGCGCGTGGTCGAGGCGCGGAAACACGCGGATGAGAGTGTGGTGGCCGGCCGCGAATTCGTGGAGGCGTACGTCGAGTACGTGCACTACGTCGAGAACCTCCACCTGATCGCGACCGGAAAGACCCCTGGGGACATGGAGGGCGCGCAGGCAGCGGGGGCCGGCGGGCACAGCCACAAGTAACGCTCGCGGGAGAAGAAGACATGAGACTCGTAGTGACACTCCTGTGCGGGATCGGCGTTCTCCTGCCAACTGGCTCTGCGTGGGCCCGCCAGGACGCGGCTGCGGGCCCGCCCCCACCGACGGTGAGCTGGCGCCTGGATGAAGCCGTGAACGCCGCGCTGGCAAACGCGCCCGTTCTCGCCGCCGCCGCCGCCCAGGTAGAGGCAGCCCGGTGGAAGGAGCGAGCAACCTCGCGCAGCCGCTGGGGCCAGGCCGACGGCGTCGCACTCTACTCACGGTACCAGGATGACCAACTTGTGCGCCCGATGGCCATCCAGTTGTTCGGGCCGAAGGGCTTCGCCGCGCTGCCCTGGGACCGCGATCAGCTTCACTACGGGTTGACCTTCCAGGTGCCGCTCTATCTCGGCGGACGACTGTCGTCGGCTATCGACATCGCACGGCTCCAGGCGGATCAAGCGGCGATGCTCCTCGAAGGCTCTCGATGGGAGGTGCGGGCGAACGTCACGTCGTTCTACACGGCCGCTCAGACCCTCGAGGCTGTCTTGCAGGCGCTCGACCAGAATCTCGCCGCGCTCGACGCCACCAGGCGCAGGGTGGTCCTCATGGTTGATCAGGGCCGGCGTCCGGGTCTCGATCTCCTGAAGCTGGACGATGAAATCGAGGAGGCACGCGCGCGTCGCGCGGGGCTTCGTGCGGACAACGTCCGGGTGCGCAGCCTGCTGCTCGCGCTGGCCGGTCGCGACCCGTCGTTCGCGCTCGAGATCGAAGCGTTGCCGTTCGGGGACCCACGTGTGACCCTCGGTCAGGCTCAACTGGCCGGGCTTGTGGTGGCCAGTTCGCCGGTCCGGCGTGCGGGAGCCGCCGCCGAGCAGGCCACAGCCGGCGTCAAGGCGGCCCGTGGGGCGATGCGTCCCTCGGTGGGTGTTCGCGGCTCAGTCATGGAGAACTACGGCCTGTCGCTGGGCGAACAACTGGCGACTTGGGACGTCTCGGTCGCCCTCACCATCCCGCTGTTCAATGGGGGCGCCCGATCCGCTGAACTTGCGGGGGCTCGAGAATCAGAGCGCGCGGCCAGACAGACGGAATTGAAGATCCGTCTCGACCGTCAGGCTCAGCTGGTCGAGGCCCTGGCTCGCTTCGAGGCGAGCGGCCAGGCCGTCGTCGCCGCCCGTGCGCGGATGGCGTCAGCCGCCGAAGCGGCGCGCATCGAGCAGATCCGGTACGACACCGGCACGGGTACTGTCGAAGACTTGCTGCGGGCCCGTGCTCGCGAATTGGCGGCGACGAGCGCCCTGGCGCAGGCACAGGGCGATCGACTCACCACCGCCGTCCGGATCAACGCGGTCGTGGAAAAGGAGGTCGTGCAATGAAGGCGACGCGTATCGGTGGAGCGGTCTTGTCGTTGCTCGTCATCGCCGGCCTCGTTGCGGTGCGGGCGCATCGCGTGCGTGAGAAGGAGCAGGCGGCCACCGTCGCTCCGGCGCCCGTGGTCGTGGCGGTCGCGCGAGTGCGGACCGGCCGGGCGGAGGATGCCCGCCGCTTTCTGGGAGAGGTCGCCGCACTCGACGAGTCGCCGCTGGCTGCGCGGGTCGTCTCGCAGGTCGTTCGCGTCACGGTCCGCGAAGGCGATCGGGTCCGTCGTGGTCAGACCTTGGTCGAATTGGACCCTCGTGAACTGGACGACGCGGTCGCTGCCGCGGAAGGGGCTGTCGCCGCGGCGGCCGAGGGCGTCGCCGCCGCCGAGCAGGGATACGCGACCGAGCGCGACGCGACAGCCCGCGACCAGGTGCTCGTGAATGCCCGAGCGATCGCCCG
>JANYLG010000007.1 GCA_025363775.1 Acidobacteriota bacterium
CGCGTAGATGTTGAGCGGGTTGAGCAGCGTTGGGTCGTACGATCGCCCAACGCCATACGCGACCATCGCTTCCGACGCGCCGATTTCGAAGTCACGCCAGCGCACCGACAACCGACAGGGCCAGTTCCTGGTTCCGCCCGCCCCGGCCGGAGCCAGTCACCCGAACCGTGGTTTCGCCCGTCGCGATGACGCATGTGTCCGCGTTCGCGTTGTCGGCCAGGCGCACCGACTCCTCCACGAACCTGGGACCGGCGACACGAGCCTCGCCGACCACCGGCTCCGGCAGGACCATGGCGCGATATCCCAGAGCCTCGGCGGCCCTCGCAGCGCCGGCGGCTGCATCCGCGCGGGAGCCGATGACCCGCGTGGTGACGTGGTCCAGACGCGGATCGGCGGGCTTGGGTGTTTCCGGCAGCACACCGTTCGCGCCGCGCCGCAGAAGAGTCACAACCGCCTGCGGGTACGCCTCCACGCCGCCAAAGCGCGCCAGCATGTCGAGGGCCTCCGCGAACGTGCCGGGGTCGGGAACCGTCGGCCCGGAACCGATGATACTGAGGTCGTCATCAACCACGTCGGAAATCGCGAACGCCAGCGTCGGCGCGACGGCTGCGGCCGCCAGTTGTCCGCCCTTGATGGCGGAGAGGTGCTTCCGCACGGTGTTCAGGGCGTGGATGTCGGCACCAGCCAGGAGCAACCGCCGCGTCGTCGCCTGTTTGTCCTGGAGCGTGATGCCGGGGCGTGGGAGCGCCACCAGCGACGAGGCCCCGCCCGACAGGAGCACGAGCAGAAGATGATCGGCGGGGACACTCCGCGCCAGCGCCAGCGCGCGCTCGCCGGCCGCGACGCTTCGCGCGTCAGGAACCGGGTGGCTGCTCTCCAGCCAGACGAGCGGCGACGTCAGGTCGGCCGGGCCGTGAGTCCCGACGGCGATGCCGGCGACGATGCGATCGGCGCCGGTCCATCGACCGAGCGCGGCGGCCATGTGGGCCGACGCCTTGCCAAGAAGAAGGACATGGACCGGACGGTCCAGCAGGTGGCGGTGTTCGGAGAAAGCAAGAGCCGATTCGAGCAAGCGCGGCGCGCTCGACGCCTCGACGGCCGCTCGAAAGATTGCGAGAAGGTCCCGACGAAAACGTGTGAGGAGGGGGCTCAGTTCACCTTCTTCGGGTCGGACCAGGCCGACAGATTTGTCACCACATCGAATTGTCTCAGCAGGTGGCCCATCAACTGGTCAGCGTCCTTCGACCGGCAAAGTTGATCAAGGCCAGCGAGCAATCGGCCCAGTGCCTGCTCGGCCGATGAATACGCGCGCTCCGAATAGTACTCGCGCTGGCGACGGAGGCAGCGCTGATGCTTGATCAGTTCCTCGCGGTAGAAATCAATCTGAATACCCGGACGCTGAACGCTTGATGGCCACTGGTCGGTCACGAAGCCATGCATGCGACTCCTTAAGCAGTCAGGAAATCACGGTAGGCACTTTCCAGTCTAGTGGTGGCCCGAGCACCTGTCAACGGCGACCAAATCACTCCGGGCACTCGGTCGTCATCGCAGACGTCGCGCAGCCACGAGGCCGCCGACGCAGCCGACGAGCATCCCGCCCAGCAGGATCAGCGCGACCATACCGGCCGAGAGGAACTGGATTGCGTTCCCGTCCACCAGGCCCGAGGCGACGGCCGCCAGTGGTGGCCGCGCCAGATCGAGGCCGGCGCGAAGGAGCACGAGGGCCAGGATCGCACCCGAGCCGCCCTGGATGATCCCCTCGCACACAAAGGGGCCGCGGATGTACGACATCGGCGCGCCCACCAGTTCCATGATCTCCACCTCGTCGCGACGCGCGTAGAGCGCGAGCCGGACGACGTTGGTGACGGTCAGCCCGGCGGCGAGGACCAACACCGCCGCCAGCGAGAGTCCCGCCCACCGGATGAACACGATGAGCGACGCGAGCCGGTCCAGCCATTGGCGGTCGTATCGAACGTCAGCCACGCCGGGCATCGTCCGCAGGCGTGTCGCAAGCGTCTCGAGGGCAGAGGCGTTGACCGCGGACGAACCCAGCCTGACCTCGAACGACGCCGGGAACGGATTGCCCGGAGCGCCGAGCGTCGCGGGCACCAGTTCGGGGAAATCCCGCCTGAACCTGGCGAGCGCCGCCTCTTTCGTGACGACGTCCACACCGGCGATTGAGGCATCGGCCCGGAGCCCCCGTTCGACCGCGCCGCGCTCGATCGGCGTGGCTTCGTCGCGGAGGTAGACGGAGAACTCGGCCGATCGGCTCCACTCGCTCACCGTGCGCTCGAGGTTCGCGCTGAGGAGCAGGAACAAGCCGAGCACGAAGAGCGCGATCGTGATCGTGAGGATGGACAGGACGCTGGAACGGCGACCGCGCCACAGGCTGAGACACGCCTCGGAGAGGAAGTACTTCAGGCCGCCGATCACACGCCACCCCCGCCGGTCATGCCGTCTCCACGAGTCGGCCGTGGTCGAGCGTGATCGCCCGGCGTCCGACGTGCCGAATCAATTCACGGTCGTGCGTCGCCACGAGGACGGTCGTGCCCGTGCCGTTGATCTCCCGGAACAGGTTCATGATGTCGAGCGCCAGATCGGGGTCGAGGTTCCCCGTCGGCTCATCCGCGAGCACCAGCACCGGCTCGTTCACCAGCGCCCGCGCGATGGCCACGCGCTGCTGCTCACCGCCCGACAGCTCGACGGGATACGCGTTGGCGCGGTGCTGCAGGCCCACCCACTTGAGCACCTGGAACGTCCGCCGGCGCTGCTGCACGTCGGGTACGCCGAGGATGCGCAGGGCGAACATCACATTCTCGAACACGGTCTTGCGCGGAATGAGCTTGAAGTCCTGGAAGACGAACCCCAGCGCCCTGCGGTATGCCTGGACATCGGCCGCCGCGAGCGCGACCAGGTCGCGGCCGTCTACCTTGACGTGCCCGCCGGTCGGCAGTTCCTGCCGCAGCAGGATGCGGAGCAGCGTCGTCTTCCCCGCGCCGCTGGCGCCCGTCAGGAAGGCGAACTCTCCCCGGTCGACATGAAGGGTGATGTCGTCGAGCGCAAAGACGTCGCGAGCGTAGAGCTTTGACAGCCCTTCGATTTCGATCACGGTGGCTCGTTCGACTGCCGCCCAGGGCATGCCCGGGACAACGACATGCAGGCGGCGGCGAGTATAGCACGGCGCCACGGGCCGGCCGGCCAGCATGCGGCCTGGCGCTTTGTGCCTACCTGGCCTCGTATCGATCGAGTTCGGCTCGGAACGATCCGAAACCGGTCTCGATCTCCAGTACCAGCGGAACTCGCCGCGCGTCGGTACTGACCCACATGGTCGTCCGCACGCTGGGAGCACGGCCGCCCGAGGACGACAGGCGCGGGCTGACACGGAACGCGTCCACCTGGCCACCCGCGTACGCAATCTGTTCCACGCATTCGACGGTCAACTCCACCCCGTAACGACGGCTGCCTTCGATCACCGGGAACCGGGCGGTGTACCCGGCCGCGAGCGGTAGCGCCCGCGCGTAGTAGAACGCGCTCAGCCCGTCGCGCGCACCGCGAGGCAGCGGCAGCGCCGGACCGTCGCCGATCGTGACGGTTCGGGCCGCCGGATCGAACCGCGTGGCCAGGTCCACGACGCGGCGCCCCTCGCGCAAGTGCTGTTCCTGTCGGACCGGAAGCAGCGACGCGTCCGTCCAGGTCTCGATGCGGTCGCGCGCTTCAAAGAAGCGGGCTACCCAGTTCGCAGTCTCCACCTCCACTGCGAAGTGGCGCGCGGCGTCGGCGGACGGGAGTGAGAGCCCGGTGTTGCCGGCTGTCGAGGCGGTGAACGTGGCCTGCCCCGCGACCACCCCCACGGCGGCTCCGCTGAGCCACATCACCCGATAGACCGCTCTCTCGCGCGATGGAAACGGCAGCGGCCCGGCGGCGGGCGGCGCCGGCAGTTCGGGACGCGGCACTGCCGCTTCGGCCTCGGGCGTCCAGCGCAGTTCGTAGATCGTCTCCCCTCCAAGCCTCGCACGCTCCACGAGGGGACCGTCGGCCGACATGGCCAGAGGGCTCGGAGTCACGACGAATCGCACGTTGAGATCCCGCAGCGTCCACAGCGCGTCCGCAGAGGGCACCTGGTTCAGCGTGTCCACGAGGCCCATGAAGAAGGCGGGGCGCTGGCCGCTGTAGCCGTTGACGATCGGCCGCCGATGCTCGAGGGAGCGCACCATCGCCGACGTGTTGCCCAGATCCGGGTCGAGCGGCAGGTGAAGGACCGCGCCGGCACCCGGCTCACCGGCCAGCCACTGCCCCACCGCCGTCGCCCGGGGCGGGGCCGCGACGGTCGGGAGCGGGACGTTGACGTATTCGAGCCCGGCGAGCGCGATCATGGCGAACGGCCAGGCCCTCGAGACGCCACGGCGCGCCGGCACGACGGCGGTTCGACGACGAAGTCCTTCGATCCACAAATACGGCGACGTCTGTGTGCCCTGAGGACTTGGTGCTGAGCGAGCACAGCCGGCCACGTGCGGCGAGAGCCGGTCGTGGCCGTCATTGCGAGTCGAGGTACGAAGGAGTTCACGGACTCCGAGGGCCGCGAGAACACTGAGGCCGAACGTGACGAGCACGCCGAAGCGCGCGGGCGCACGCACCGCCTGGAATCCGAACACGAAGCGGTGCAGCAGGGAGTACAACCAGCGGACGCCGTCCGGGCCCAGCGACAGGATGCCGCCGGCCAGGATGACCGCCGCCATCGCCAGCACCAGCGGCCGGCTGTCGCGACGCCAACCGAACCATGCCCCGACGATCGCGAGCCCCGTCAGCACGAACCCCGGAAACAACTCCTGCTCGGGCCCCTCGTGCCGGCTCGAACTGGCCGCAGCCTCGGCGGGTGGCCGCAGCAGGCCGGTCCTCCCGTAGAGCAGATTCCCCGGCGGCACGCGCAGATAACTGGCCGCGAGGGCTTCATGTTGCGACGCCTCGTACAGGTTCCTCGCAAACCCCTCCCGCTGCTGAACCTGCCAGTACGGCCAGGCAAACGGCGCGACGAGCACGCTGCCCACGACCCCGGCGAGCACCAGGCGCCGCCAGGTCGCCCCGCTTCTCCACCGCCCGATGCCCGCGGCAAGCGCGCACGCGCCCAGGACGAGCGCGAGCGCGCCGATGACGCCCCAGTAGACGGACGAGATCGCCTGCAGCGCGGCCACCAGGCCGAGCCACACCGCGTCCCGCCGTCGGCGCCCCGCCATCAGGCGGTGCAGGCACAGAAACGTGAGCGGCAGCCAGTAGAGCGACTGCAACTGGAGGTGCAGCAGGTGCGCGAAGTGGAAGGGCATGAAGCCCCAGGCCGTCCCGGCCAGCAGCGCCCCGGCGGGCGACCCGGTCACCGCGCGTGCAAACGCGTACATCGCCACCACGCCCCCGGCGAGCGATCCGAACAGCAGCGCGTTGTAACAGAACGTCAGGCTGCCCGTGGCGAGGGAGACCGGCACCAGTAGGAGCGCCTGCAGGATCAGGTGATCGGAGTATGCGAGGGTGCGTGCCGCGGGAAAAAAGATGTTCGCGTTGAAGATCCGACCGGTGAACAGCGCGATTGGATCGCGGGTGATCGTGCCGAGGTCCCACCCGAGAATCCACAGATTGAGATACGGATCACCGGGCCCTGTCGGCGCGGCGAGGCGGGTGAACGGATGCAGCGCCAGCGGCCACGTCAGCGCGGTCGCCGCGATCGCGGCCCAGAGGACAACCACGGCACCCTCACGCCACCTCACTGCCGCTCCAACTCGCGCTGGAGCAGCGCGTTGACGACGGCCGGGTTCGCCGTTCCGCGAGTCGCCTTCATCACCTGCCCGACGAAGAAGCCGAACACCAGCGTCTTGCCCGCCTTGAACTGCGCGACCGGCTTCGGGTTGGCGGCCACGACGTCGCGCACGATCGCGGCCAGGGTCTCCCGGTCGTCGATCTGCGCAAGACCCTCGCCACGCACGACGTCGTCGGCGGTGCGCCCGCTGCCCCACATCTTCTCGAACACCTCCTTGGCCATGCTCCCGCTGATCGTCCCCGCCTCGACCACCGAGATCAGCCCGGCCAGCGCCTCGGGCGTCACACCCGCCTCTTCGATCCCGGCGCCGGACTCCTTGAGCTTCCGCGGCACCTCTCCGGTCATCCAGTTGGCTGCCGCCTTCGGACGACCCGAGGACTTCGCCACGGACTCGAAGAACCGCGACACGGCCGCCGATCCGGCCAGCAGTGCGGCGTCGTAGTCCGAGAGGCCGAACTCGACCCTCAGTCGCTGTCGCCTGGCGTCCGGCAACTCGGGCAGCCTCGCCCGCGCCGCCTCAATCCGATCGGCGGCGATGACGAGCGGCGGAAGATCCGGTTCCGGGAGGTAGCGGTAGTCGTGCGCCTGTTCCTTGCTGCGCATCACCACGGTGCGGCCGGTGGCGACGTCCCAGAGTCGCGTCTCGTGCTCGACCCGCATCCCCTCCTCCAGCACCGCCGCCTGACGCACGATCTCGTAGTCCAGCGCCCGTTCGAGGTGGCGGAACGAGTTCAGGTTCTTGACCTCGACCCTCGTCCCGAGCGTCCCGTCGCCGGCCCGCCGGAGCGAGACGTTCGCATCGCAGCGCACGTGCCCTTCTTCGAGGTTGCCCCCGTTGACGCCCAACTCCACGAGGATCGCCCGTAACCGCTCGAAGAACTCCGCCGCGTCGGCCGCGCTCCGCAGATCCGGGCGGGTGACAATCTCGATGAGCGGGACGCCGCTCCGGTTGAAGTCCACGTAGCTGTGTCGGTCGGAGTCGGCAAAACCGTCGTGCATCGATTTCCCGGCGTCCTCCTCCAGGTGCACGCGGATGATCCCCACTTGCGTCGTGGTCTCCCCGGTCGTCCACTCGAGCGCGCCATCGAGTGCGAGCGGCCGGTCGTACTGCGAAATCTGATAGCCCTTCGGCAGATCCGGGTAGAAGTAGTTCTTGCGGGCGAACACCGACACTCTCTGCACCCGGCACCCGAGCGCGAGCGCGGCGAGAATGGCGAACTCGACGGCCCGCGCGTTCAATACCGGCAAGGCGCCCGGCAGGCCAAGGCACACCGGGCAGACGAGCGTGTTGGGCGGGTCCCCCGCGCGAACCGCGCAGCCGCAGAAGATTTTCGTGTCGGTGGCAAGCTGGGCGTGAATCTCCAGCCCGATGACCGGCTCCCAAGTCATGCCAGTATGGTAGCAGAGGGCGCGGTCCCACTACGCACGCCCTGGAAGAAGGGGCGCCCCCTTGGTTCCCGCAGTCAGTCAGCCCTCACCAGATCAGTCGGCTTCCGGCGCGTGATCGTCCCATCCAGCTGATGCCGTTCGAGGCGGCGATACAGCGCCCGTCGGCTCAGGCCGAGCATCTTGGCGGCCATTTTCTTGTTGCCGCACGCGCGCCTCAGGGTGCGCGTGATGTGGTCGCGCTCGATGCTCGCCAGCGACTCCATGTCGTCGGCGGCGGGGACCTGATCGGCGGTCACCTGCACCATCGCGTTGAAAAAGCTCGGCGGTGCCAACTGAAGGGGCGGGTCGGTCGTGGCGGGCAGGGTGACCGCGAGATCCTGCTCGGTGATCAGGTCGCCATCAGCCAGGATGCACGCGCGCTCGACGACGTTTCAAAGCTCGCGGACGTTGCCCTCCCAGGGCGCGGACACGAGCAGCCGCTCGGCGGCCGCGGTCAGGCCGACCAGCGGCTTCCGGAGGCGCGACGCGCACTCGCGGACGAACACGGCGGTCAGGTACGGCACGTCCTCGGGCCGGCGGCGGAGCGGCGGGAGGCGAAGTTCGACGACGTTCAGGCGGTAGAGGAGGTCGCGGCGGAAACGGTTTGCGCCCACCTCGGCCCGGAGATCCCGATTGGTCGATGCGAACACGTGCGCGCAAACGCGCCGCGTCTCGAGTGAGCCGACGCGCTGCATCTCCCCGGTTTCCAGCACGCGCAGCAGCTTGGCCTGCACGGCGAGCGGCAGCTCGCCGATCTCGTCGAGGAACAGCGTGCCGCCGTCGGCCAGCTCGAACAGGCCCTGCTTGGTCTCGGTCGCGCCAGTGAACGCCCCGAGGACGTGGCCGAACAGCTCGCCCTCGAAGAGTGTCTCGACCACTGTCGAGCAGTTGATGGCCACGAAGCGTCGGTCCCGGCGCGGTCCCATCCGATGCAGCGCGCGAGCCACCAGTTCCTTCCCGGTGCCCGTCTCGCCGGTGATCAACGCCGTGCGCACGTGCGGGGCCAACCGCCGGATGAGGCTGAAGATCTCCTGCATGACCGCGCTCCGCCCGATCATGTCGCAGAACTCCAGCCGACGCGCGACCTCCCTTTCGGCCGCCAGCAGGCTGCGCCGCCGCTCGGCTTCCTCGCGCACCGTCTCGAGCACGTGGGCGAGCCGTTCGAAGTCGAACGGCTTGGTGAGGTAGTCCATCGCTCCCAGCTTGATCGCCTCGATAGCGCTGTCGATGCCGGCGTCGCCCGTCATCAGGATGACTTCGCACCCGGGGACGGTCTCTCGAATCGCACGCAGGACGTCGAGACCGTTGACGTCCGGCATGCGCAGGTCCACCATGGCGAGGTCAGCGGGCTGGCGGCGCAGCTGCTCGAGGGCCTGCCGGCCTCCGGCGCAGGTGACGACGTCGAACCCCGCGCGCCGGGCAAAGCGGGCCACGACATCGAGACTCCACTCGTCGTCGTCCACGTGCAGAAGCAGCGGATGCTGGGAAGTCATTGAACTCTCCACCCTCGCACGCTGGTGTGCGCGTGCGTCGCACAGGGAAATGGGTACGCCACTTGCCAACAGGAAAATCGGCGGCGTGGATGGAAGCTTGAAGAAACGGGCGCCTTGTTCGATGCGGTGGGTCGCGGCTGTCGCGCTCGCCACCCTGCTGCATGCGTGCGCCTTCCGCCCACCGGCCCGGCAGCCGACGACCGTTCCCGCTCGTCCGCCGACGGCGAGCACACTCCGTGTGCGGTCAGGTCGCGGCGTCGAGCGTGTGGCCACGGAAGATTACGTGGCGGGCTGCGTGGCGGCCGAGCTCGGCTCGATCGACGCCGACCCACCCTCAGCAGCACGGGCCCGCGACGTACAAGCGATCCTCTGCCGCAGTTTCGCCCTCGCCAGTATCGGACGTCATCGTGACGAGGGCTTCGACCTCTGTGCCACCACCCACTGCCAGGTCTACCGTCCCTTGCCCGCCACCGTGATCGGACGGTTGGCCCGCGAAGCGACGATGCGAACCACCGACCTCGTCCTCCTGGTGGATGGGCGGCCGGTTCTCCCGGTCTATCACGCCGATTGCGGCGGCCACACGAGCGGGCCGGAGGATGTGTGGGGCGGGACTGGGGTGAGTTTCCTGGTCGGGGCGAGAGACGAGGCGTGTCCGCGCCGGCCGGCGTGGCGCCTCGAGGTGTGGTTGGCCCGGCTCGAGGACATTCTCGCTGAAGACCCGCACACCGCCGTCAACGGGCCGCTGCGGGGCGTGGCAATCGAGCAGCACGACGCGGCCGGCCGGGCGGCGTTCCTCCGGCTCGATGCCCGGCCGTCCCGAGTCGTCCGCGGTGCCGACTTCCGGACGGCGCTGCTGCGCGCCCTCGGCCCGACGTCACTCCGGAGCACGCTGTTCGCCGTCTCCCGGCGCGGCAATGCGCTGGTGTTCGAGGGACGCGGGAACGGGCACGGCGTGGGACTCTGCCAGGCCGGGGCTATCGCCCGCGCGGCCAGAGGCGATCAGCCCGCGGCCATCCTTGCTCACTATTTTCCCGGCGCCACGGTCGGCGCCAGGTAGGATGCCTGGTCTGGTCAGGAACGGGGCACCAGATCTGATCCGTGCCCGAGAGCGCACGCCTGTCCTCAAGTCCGCTTCCGATCCGCCGATTGACGTTGGAGCGGGTGGTCGTGACACCCAAGGTGGCATGATGGCGATGACAAGTGTGCTCCTGGCCGAAGACGACCCGTTCATCCGGCGCGTGTCGGAGGTGTCGTTGAAGCGCGCGGGCTTCACCGTGCGGTCGGTCGGAGACGGGACCGAGGCGTTGCAGTTGCTCGAGGACGGTCTCGTAGACCTCGTGATCCTCGACGGCCTGATGCCGACGATGGATGGCCTCGAAGCCTGTCGTCGCCTGAAAGCGAACCCCCGGACTGCTGCCATCCCCGTGATCATGCTGAGTGCGTGGACCGAGGACTCCGATCAGCAGAATGGCATGGCGGCCGGTGCCGCTGGCTACATCAAGAAACCGTTCGACCCTCTGACGCTCGGCCAGCAGGTGCGCGAGATCTGCGATCGGTGCGTGACCCAGGTTGGTGATCACGAAGGCGTGCCTCTCCCCGGAATCGAGCCTCTTCACGAGGCCGTCGCTGCCCTTCAGGGCATCCTTTCGACCGCTCGCAACGGCTGACAGCCCGTGGTGTGCCGGGAGGCCCGGCCGGCCGATTCAGTCCCCACTATTCGAGAACTCGAGCCTCTTTGGTTCCGGCTCGACCGGGTTATGAAGGCAGGCGGTAAACGTTTTGCCGGGCGCATCGTAGTTCATGGCAGGATAGAACCTGGGGACCAAAGAGATCCGCGCATGCAGAAGGCACCAGAGGAAACCGCGCTGTCGGACGTGAGGGTGGAGACGCTGCCTGTGTGCCTGCCCGCTCTGACCCGCCCCGACGAGGATTCGCGGGTTGCCGCCGAGGTCAAGGCGTTCGTGCGCGACGGGAACCTGGCGGCCGCCCGAGACCGTTTTGCGGCCCTGGTCCTGCGACAGCAGCGGCGGGCGTCGAGGATCGCCTATCACTTCCTGCGGGACGCCGCGGACGCGGACGAGGCGGTGCAGGATGCCTTCGTGAAGGTGTTCTCGCACATCGAGTCGTTCAAGGAGGACCTTCCGTTCGAGGTCTGGTTCACCCGGATCCTGATCAATGGCTGCCTGGATCGGCAGAAAGCCCGTCGGCGCCGTGCGCGGTGGATGATCCCGTCGCTCGACGTCGAACAAGGACAATGGTCGCGGGCCGAGTCGGTCCCGAGCCACGGTCCCTCGCCCGAAGAATCGTTGCTCTTGCGTGAGCGTCGTACGCAGATCGCGTCGGCCGTCGGTAAGTTGCCCGAGAGGCAACGGACGATCTTCCTCTTGTGCCACTACCAAGGGTGCTCGTCGAAAGAGGTCAGCGCGATCACGGGGCTGAACGAATCGACGGTTCGCGTGCACCTGTTTCGCGCCGTCCGCAAGCTGCGCACGTTGCTCGGAGGGAACCTGTGAAAATGGATCATTTTCATCCCGGTGATGACCGGCTCATCGCCCTCTACTTCGGCGACGGAGAGGCCAATGCCGAGGAACGGCGAGCCGCGCGCCAACACCTGCATGGGTGCGAGACGTGCACGTGGCGGTACACCGAATTGACCGCCCCGCTCGAGCGGTTGCGCCAGGATGCAGCCGGCGAGGCGGACGAAGTGTTCACACCGTCCCGGCTCGACGCGCAGCGGGCACGGATCCTCGACACGCTGGCCGACACCGCCCATGCGTCCCGCGTGATCCCGTTCCCTACAGGCACGACCCGTCTCGACCGGTCGGTGGTTCGTCGTCCGATCGCCCGCTGGGTGGCGGCGGCGGCCGCAGCCGGGCTGCTGGTCGGTGTCATGGCTGGCCGGCTCCTCGACACTGAAACCGGCCCGTTGGTCTCTCCCGCGCCGGTCGTTCGCTCCGCCAAGGCGACGGTCGCGGCTGGGCCCCTCATCAGCGACAGCCCCAAGCCAACGTTGACCGGAGAACATGATGAGGCGATGCTGAGCGAGATCGATCAGGCGGTGTACAACCAGCGGATCGCCGCGCTCTCGGCGCTCGACCAGCTGACGCCTCACATCCGCCAGGAGACCGTTCTCGCCAGGGTTATCCGCTGACGTATACTGGGAAGACAGAATCCAGAAGCCGGACTTCTGCATCCTGTTTGTCCCCCATGCCTGAACTGATCTATCGCAAAGGGTTCTCGCTGAAGCACGAGGTTGCCGGCGAACTGGAAGCCGACTACCACAGTACGCTCGTCCAGGCGATCAAGACCGCCGACTTCCGGTATCAACGCGGCCGGCTCACGGTCCACCTGGCCCGGGAGTTCGGGTTCTGCTACGGCGTGGATCGCGCGGTGGACTACGCCTACCAGACGCGGCGCCGGTTTCCCGATCAGGCCGTTTACCTCGCGGGCGAGATCATCCACAACCCGCACGTCAACGAGAAGTTGCGGGCGCTGGGCATCAGGTTTCTTTCGGATCCTGGCTGCGAGATCGAAACGCTCGGCGCCGGCGACGTCGTCATCCTCCCGGCATTCGGCGTGACGGTGCGCCTGCTCGAGCAGTTGCAGCACCAGGGGTGCACGCTGGTCGATACCACCTGCGGGTCGGTGCTGAATGTCTGGAAGAACGTCCGGCAATACGCCCGCGACGGCCAGACGGCGGTGATCCACGGGAAGATTCACCACGAGGAGACGCAGGCAACGGCGTCGCAGGCCACCGAGCAGCCGAACGGGAAGTACCTGGTCGTGTTGAACCTGGCGGAAGCGGCGGAGGTGTGCGGCTACATCCGGAACGGCGGTGACAGCGGCGCCTTCCTCGAGCGGTTCGGGGCGGCGGCATCGAAGGGCTTCCACCCCGACCGCGACCTGGGCCGTATCGGTCTCGCGAACCAGACGACGATGCTGATGTCCGAGTCGCTCGAGATCGCGGAGATGTTCCGGAATGCGATGGTCGATCGCTACGGAGCGGAGCGCCTGGACGACCGGTTCCGCGCGTTCGAAACGATCTGCAGCGCCACCCAGGACCGGCAGGATGCGGTGGTGGCGCTGCTCGATGAGCACGCCCTCGACCTGATGCTGGTGATTGGCGGCTACAACAGCAGCAACACCACCAACCTGGCGAAGATTTGCGCCCACCGGCTGCCGACGTATCACATCGCGGACGTGCCGGCGCTGATATCGGCCGCCACGATCAGGCACAAGTCGATCAAGGAACGCGCCGAAATCGTCCAACCCGACTGGCTGCCGCCGACCGGCCCCGTGTCCGTCGGCATGACGGCCGGCGCCTCCACGCCGGACAACATCGTCGGCATGGTCGTGGAACGGCTCTCGCAGTTGGTGAATTCTGATCCCGCGTCCTCTGTGTGCCCACTCCCCTCCCGGTAAACGCCCCTCCCCCCCCTGTCGTAATTGCCAATGAGGTGCGAGAGTGTGTCGAGGGTGTTCATGAAGCGAGTGGTCACAGCGGTGCTGGTGGGCCTGTTGCTGACGTCGTTCGCTGCGGCAGACCCGCCGCATCGGACTGGCGCCCAGCCTCCGTCCCAGCCCCAACCCCAGGTGCGGGACGGGCAGCGGGGCGGGCCGCCGGGAGGCGCGCAGCGGTCCAAGTGGTGGCAGGACGAGAAGATCAAGGCCGATCTTCGGCTGGCGCCCGAGCAGACGGCGCGAATCGAGGAGATATTTGAGACGGCGTTCGCGAAGATGAAGGACATCTTCGACGACCTGGGCCGTCGCGAGGAGCAGCTCTCGAACCTGATTAGCGGCAACGACGTCACGGAAGCCCAGGTCCTGAAGCAGGCCGACCAGGTGGAAGCGGTCCGGAGCTCGATGAGCAAGGCCCGCACCCTGATGCTGTTCCGGATGCGCCGGGTGCTGTCGGCCGAACAGAGGACGAAGCTGGCGGAAATCCAGAAAGCCCACGACAAGGAACGCGGCCCGGAACGGCCCCCGGAGCGAACCCCGACCGATCGATAGACATGCGCTACGCCCTCATTCAATTCCCGAAGGTGGGAGGCAGATCCGTGAAGAAGTTGTTCAGCCCGATTCGAACCTTGTGTGCCGCAGCGTGTGCCGTGCTGGCGGTTGAGGGAACTCCCCACGCCCAGTCGGTCACACAGGCGAAGGTTTCCGACCTGTTGGCGCAGGCCAAGACCCAGTCGCAGACCATGCCGCAAGCCCAGACCGGTGCCGTGACTCCCAACGCACCGGGCCTGGAACTGACGATGGATGAGGCGGTGGCCAAGGCGCTGCAGTTGAACATCGATCTCAGCGTGGCGCGGCTCAACCCGGAGCTCCAGGATTGGGCGCTGGCGCAGGCATACGGCGTGTACGCCCCGACGCTCTCGTCGACGATCGGCGAACAGAGTCTGACGACGGCGCCGGGCAGCTCGATCGGTGGCGGAGCGAAGGTCAACAGGAAGACGACGACGTACAACTTCGGCGCCACCCAGGCCCTGAAATGGACCGGCGCCACGGCCAGCGTCAACTGGACCAACTCCCGCCTGGGCACCAACAACAATTTGACGACGCTCAATCCCCGGTTCGACGCCGGCCTGCAGGCGTCGATCACACAGCCCCTCGTGCGCAACCGGTCGATCGACGCCAACCGCCAGGCCCTGGTGACGGCTGAGATCAATCGCCGTATCGCCGACATCTCGCTGAGGGCCACGACCATCAACACCGTGGCCAACACCAAGGACGCTTACTGGGATCTCGTCTACAACATCCAGGCGGTGGAAGCGGCGAAGACCTCCCTGGCGCTCGCGCAGAAGCTGGTCGAGGACAACAAGATCCGCGTTGAGATCGGCACACTGGCGCCGCTCGACATCGTGTCGGCGCAGGCCGAAGCGGCCACGCGTCAGCAGACCCTGGTGACGGCGCAAGGCAACCTGCAAACGTCGGAACTCGCGCTCAAGCGGATGATCGTCAACGGCACGAGCGACCCGCTCTGGAACGCCCGGCTGAATCCTGTCGACCGACCGCCTACCAATGTCGAAGAGAAGATCGACCTGGAGGCAGCGCTGCGCACGGCCCTCGAGAACCGGACCGACATGGTCATCGCGAGGAGGAACCTCGAAATCAGCGACATCGGCCTGAGGTACCAGCACAACCAGACCCTGCCGGGCGTCGATCTCGTCGGCTCGTACCAGACGGCCGGCACAGGCGGCGTCCAGCTCAATCCCCCGCCCCCCGTTTACGGCGGCTACGCAGATGCGCTGAGCCAGCTGGCCAAGTTCCAGCTCCCCACGTGGAGCGTGCAGGTTCAGGTGTCCTATCCGATCGGCACTAGCGTCCAGGACGCGACCTACGCGCGGTCCAAAGTGCAGTACCAGCAGTCGCTGGCGCAGCTGAAGGCGCTCGAGCTTTCGGTCGCGACGGACCTGACCAACCAGGCACTGACGGTGCGGAGCGCATTCGAGCAGGTGCAGGCGTCGGCCGCCGCGCGCGAGCTGTCGCAGAAGCGGCTCGAGGCCGAGCAGAGCAAGTTCGAGGTCGGGATGTCGGTCAACTACAACGTCGTCCTGGCCCAGCGCGACTTCACCGACGCGCAGAACAGCGAACTGCGGGCGATCCTGAACTACCGGAAGGCGCTCGTGGACTTCCAGCGCAAACAGGAAACGGCTT
>JANYLG010000026.1 GCA_025363775.1 Acidobacteriota bacterium
GTCGGGTTGTTCGAGCAGGTCGGCCATGAACCGGCACGTCTCGCGGTCGTCGTCCACGATCAGGATTTTCGGCATCTCGGGTTCTGCGTACCTAGACGTCGAGAGAACTTGACTCATTCGCAACGACTTTGGCCGTTCAAGACGTCTAGGTACGCAGAACCCGAGATGCCGAAAATCCTGATCGTGGACGACGACCGCGAGACGTGCCGGTTCATGGCCGACCTGCTCGAACAACCCGACAGGGAAATCGAGTCGGCCTACGAACCGCAGTCCGCGCTGGCTCTGGTGCGCGACCACGCGTTCGACCTGGTGATCTCCGACATCAACCTGAACGCCGAGCAGTCGGGCCTCGACATCCTTCGGGCGTTCCGCGAGTCGAGCCCGCAGGGGCACGTGCTGCTGATCAGCGGGTTTGGCACGCTCGAAACCGCGATTGACGCCGTCCGCGCCGGCGCCTTCGACTACATCAGCAAGCCGTTCAACATCAACGAGGTGAAGGCGACGGTCGAGCGCGCGCTGGCGCAGACGGACGCGCCAGCGGGGCACCCGGCGCCGTCGCGGGACATCCGTCCTCCGGGGTTGCTCGGACGCACCGCGCCGATGCTCGCCGTCTACAAGCAGATCGCCCACGCCGCCGACGCCGCCGTCCCGGTGCTGATCGTCGGAGAGAGCGGCACTGGCAAGGAGTTGGTGGCGAAGGCCGTCCACGCCCATGGCCGGCGAGCCAACCGCCCCTTTGTGCCGGTCAACTGCGGTGCGATCGCCGAGAGCCTGCTCGAGTCGGAGCTCTTTGGCCACATGCGCGGCTCGTTTACCGGCGCGGTGAGCGACACCAAGGGGCTCTTCGAGCAGGCCAACGGCGGCACGGTCTTCCTCGACGAGATTGGTGCAACGTCGCCCGCCCTGCAGGTGAAGCTGCTGCGCGTGCTCGAGGAGGGCGAGTTCCGCCCCGTGGGCGCCAGCCGGCCGACCAGGGTGGACGTGCGCGTCGTGGCGGCCACCAACGTCGAGCTCGAGAAGGAGGTGGCCGAGCAGCGGTTCAGGCAGGATTTGTTCTACCGCCTCAGCGTCATCGTCATCCACGTGCCACCGCTGCGCGACCGCCGGGCGGACATCCCGTTGCTGGTCGGCCAGTTCCTGCTGAACGCGTGCAGCCGCGCGGGCCGGCAGGTGGAAATGTCGCCGGCGGCCCTGGATGCGCTGACGGCCTACGCCTGGCCGGGCAACGTCCGCGAGCTCGAAAACACCGTGGAGCGCGTGGTGCTGTTCAGCCGCGGCGTCGTTATCGATGTGAGCGATCTCCCGCCGGCGTTTCACGGCACGCCGCCCGGGCTGGACGATCGCCTCTTCATCGGCCTGCCACCGCTCGAAGAGATCGAGCGTCGCTACCTGCTGCACGTGCTGGAAAGCGTTGGAGGAAACCGCACGAAGGCAGCAGAAGTCATGGGCATCGACCGCCGCACCCTCTACCGGATGGCGGAACGGTTTGGGCTGGACTTGAAAGACGAAGGGTAGCTGGCGGGAGAGCGTCATGGATCTCAAAGACCGCGTCGTCCTGTTGACCGGAGGGAAGCGAATCGGCGCGACCGTGGCGGTCGCGCTGGCGCAGCGAGGGGCGGATATGGCGCTCAGCTACCACCAGTCGCGGGCAGAAGCTGAAACGACGGCAGAGGCCGTGCGCGGCGCGGGGCGCAGGGCGATGATCTGGCAGGCGAACGTCGCCCGTGCCGACGAGTGCGAGGCGCTCGTGGCGGCGACCGTCGCCGAGTTGGGCCGCCTGGACGTGCTCGTCAACATGGCGTCCATCTACCGGTCGATCCCGCTCGACAGCATGAGCGGTGACGATCTGCAGGCGAGCCTCGACGTGGACCTCAAGTCGGCGTTCCTCTGCGCGCGCGCGGCGATTCCCCACATGCGAGCCGCGGGCGGCGGCCGCATCGTCAACTTCTCCGACTGGCTGGCGGTGAGCGAGAGGCCGCGGTACACAGGTTACCTGGCGTATTACGTCGCGAAGAAGGCGGTGATGGGGCTGACCGAGGCGCTCGCGCTTGAACTGGCGGCCGACCAGATCCTGGTGAACGCGGTGGCGCCCGGACCGATTCTCGCCCCGCCCGCCCTCGAAGACGATGAGCTCGCGGCGGTAGAGAAGGCGACGCCGCTCGGGCGGTGGGGTGGCGGGGCAGAGATCGCGAAGGCCGTGATCGCCTTGATCGAGACCGACTTCATCACGGGCGAGATCATCCGTGTGGATGGAGGCAGGCACCTGAGGTAATAGGGATCAGGGCATCATCGGAAGAGCCCTCGCAACGACTCAATGGCGCCCCCCAGTTCTGGGCGCTCGCGGGCGAAACAGAAGCGCAGATAGCCCTCGCCGAGGGGGCCGAAGTCGGCGCCCGGAATGCACCCGATCCGGCCTGCGGAGATGAGATACTCGGTCAGCTCCCACGACGGGGACACCTCGCCATTCTCGAGCGTCGTCGCCCAGACATGGTCCGAGGCGGTTCGTGTGT
Organism: Acidobacteriota bacterium; assembly: GCA_025363775.1. Lineage (GTDB taxonomy): Bacteria > Acidobacteriota > Vicinamibacteria > Vicinamibacterales > Fen-181 > FEN-299. The sequence goes on from JANYLG010000026.1 coordinate 2,511, forward strand.
CTGACGGCGTGGCGCGGCGCGCTTTCCAGTCCGGGTCGAACTGGAGGAACGCGTAGAAGGCTCCACTGGGCGGGCGCCCGGAGAGGAATCCTCCCAGCGTTTCGACACCCGCGTAGAAGAGGTCACGCCGTGCCTGCAGTTCCACGCGGTACTGCTCGACGACGTCCTGCAATCCTTCGAGCGCTCCGATCCCGCCGTATTGCACCACCGACGACACGTTGCTGGTCGTGAAAAAGAGCACTTTGCGAACGCGGTCGCGCAGTGCGGCATCGGCAATGGCCATGTATCCGAGCCGGAGGCCGGTCATCGCATACGACTTGCTGAACGTGTAGACGGGCACCGTGCGCGGGTAGATGCCGGCGATCGATGCCACGCTGACGTGCTCGACGTCGAAGACCACATCCTCGTAGGCTTCGTCCGAGACGATCCACAGGCCGTGCTTGTCCGCCAGCGCGGCGATTGCCTCCAGGTCCTCCCGCGTCAGCACGCCTCCCGTTGGGTTGTGCGGCGAGTTCAAGTAGATGACGCGCGTCCTCGGCGTGACCTGCTCCGCCAGTTCATCGACATCCGGCCGCCATCCCATCTGCTCGTGCAGCGGGCAGCGGACGATGGTGCCGCGGGCGGAGAGGATGGTGCCCGACGTGGGCGGCCACTGAGGGTCTGGAATGATCACCTCGTCTCCGGGATCGAGCAGCGCCTGGAACAGGATGTAGAGGGCGTGGATGCCGCCGTTGGTGACGAGGACTTCGTCGGGCGAGCCGATCGCGATGCCATTCTTCCTGCGAAGCTTCTCCGCGAGCAGTTCCTGCAGGCGCGGCACGCCGGCGGTCTGCAGGTAATGCGATCGGTTGTCGGCGATGGCCTTCGTCATCGCGGCCTTCACCGAGTCCGGCGCGTCGAAGCTGACGTCGCCCTGGTCCAGCCTGAATGGCCGCTCGACCGCGTACATCAGGTCGCGGATGCGGATGATGCCGGAGAACGGAACCGAATCGAGGTAGTGAGACATCCCATTTCGCAATCGAGGCAGCGGAGGAACTGAATCGGGCCACCTACTGACGATAGGCAAAGTAGTTGGCCACCTGTTCGGCGACGCGGCCGATGGCTTCCTCGAGCCGTTCGTCCGAGCCGAAGTGGTTGGCCGTGAAGATACTCACGATGATCCGCTGCCCGGACTGGCCGGCGCCTTCGAGGACGCCGACGTCGTTCCCGATGTAGGGCAGGAAGTCTCCGGTCTTGTGCGGGACTCGAAAACCGCTCACGTATCGTGGGATGCGTGTGCGATAGAGCTGGCCGCGCATCATCTGCAGCATCAGATCGGACGAGGGCTTGTCCACCAAGGTGCCCTTCTCCATCATCTCGAGCAGTTGGCCGATCTCGTGCGGTGTCGAGAGCCCGTACGGGTGTTTGGCCTCGCGGTGGAACTGCGCACGGTCACGCGACGCGTTGAGCGCGTCGAACCACGCGCGGGCCGGCGCCGGCGCCACCGTCTGCTTCAGTCCGAGCGCCTGCATCCGCTTGTTGACCGCGTCCGGGCCGCCGGCCATCCGATAGAGCACGTCCGTTGCCGTGTTGTCCGACACGATGATCATCAGCGTGAGGAGATCCTTGACGGTAAACGTGTCGCCCGGATCGAGGCTCCGCATGACGCCCGTCCCCGGGAGGATGTCCTCTTTCGTCAACGTGTACTTGTCGGTCAGCGCGAATGTCCCATCCTTGATCTGCTGGAACACCTCGGCCATGAGCGGGATCTTGATCACGCTCATCGTGTCCATCTGCCTGTCGGCGTTGATGGCAATCTCCTCGCCCGTGTCGAGCGACTTGATGTAGATGCCCCACGTGGCGCTCACGCTGGTGGTGATGCGCTCGATCGCCGACTGCAGCCGCTGGATGGGCGCGGGCCTCGTGGCTGGCGGCTGTTGCGCCCGGGCCATCACCCGTCCGGACAGCAGCACCAGCGAGACACAGACTACGGCGGCGCATCGTGACAGGTGTCCTGTCGTCATCGGTTGTCCTCCCTGATCCCCGATCCCACACCCCTGGCCCCACACCCCTGATCCCTGACCCCCGATCTCCCCGTCGTCACCCCGACGAGTTGCAGGATCGCGGTCAGCGTCTCGTGCGTGCGCCGCAGTGGCAGGTTGCTCAGGTAGAATCGCCGCGCGCCCAGTGCGATCATCGTCCGAATCGTGCGAGCGCAGACCTCCTCAGGCGATGCGCCGTCGCCGAATTCCCGCGCCAGTGCCTCGGCCGGCACCGGGATGAAGTCCTGGAGCACCGAGAGCGTCCGCGCGTTGGCGCTGCGGAAATAGAAGACACCGAACACGCCGGGCATCTCGAGGCCGCGCCGGTCAGCCTCGTTCATGAAGCGTTCGACGGGTGCCGGGTCGTGATGCGACACCACCTGCGTCAGGTAGAACTCTCCGGTGAACTCGCGATCGACGAGGTAGTCCACCTGCCGAACTCCGTCGCGGTAGGGATTGGCCCACCCGCCCAGCGCCAGGTCAGGGCTGCGCCCGCGGATCTGCTGCCGCAGTTGCCACGCGTGCTCCACGGACCGCGGGACGCCCACGCGCCGGTCCCCCCCGAGCACCACGAGCGACTGGAACCCGTGCTGGTTCGCGCGGTCGGCGTAGGCCAGGCAGTCGTCGAGCGGATGCTTCGACGTCAGGAACGGCACCACGCGATCGAGCGGCGCATCGTCACCGAGGTTGACGATGAGATGGCGGAGGTTGTCCTCCTCGGGCACGCCCACGGCGCTGTCGGTGAGGAACACGAAGGTGTTGCGCGAGGTCAGCGTGCGAACCGCGTGGTAGGTGTCGATCCAGGCATCCATGCCGTCGGCCGACGCCAGTTCGGCGCGGGGCGGGCGAAGTTCGGCGGCGACCAGGAGTGTGCCGGAGCGCAGCGAGTCGAGGAACAGGCTCACGAAAGATGGCTTCCCTTCGAAACGGTGAGATCTCAAAACGATGACGCGAGTATACAATACCGCCCGATGCCACAGCCCGACCGGCAGGCGCTTGCCGCCCTGCACGCCGTCCCGTCAGTGTCTCTCGCCCACTACCCGACGCCGATCGAGGAAGTTGCCCGTTTCCGGGCGGCCATCCGCAGCGCTCCGCGCCTGCTCATCAAGCGGGACGATGCGATCTCGTTCGGGTTTGGCGGGAACAAGGTCCGGAAGATTGAGATGGTGACCGCACGCGCGCGGGCGGAGGGCGCGGACCTGTTGATCACCACGGGAGGGGTGCAGTCGAACCATTGCCGCGTGACGGCAGCGGCGGCCGCCCGCCTCGGGATGCGCTGCGTGATCGTCGCCAACGGTGCGCCGCCAGAGCGGTTGTCGGGAAACGCGCTCCTCGATTCGCTCTTCGGCGCAAAGGTCCGCTACGTGGCGTCGCGCGAGGAGCGGGCGCCCGCCATGGAAGACGTCGCCTCGGCGTGGCGCGCGCAGGGCGGCCGGCCGTCGGTCATCCCGCTTGGCGCGTCCACCCCGCTCGGCGCGCTCGGCTTCGTCCGGGCGGTCGGCGAGATGGTTGCGCAGTTGCCGTCTCCGCCCGACTACATCTTCCATTCGACCTCGTCCGGCGGCACGCAGGCCGGGCTGGTCGCCGGATGCTCGCTGCATCAACTGGCGACGAGAGTGATCGGGATCAGCGCGGACGAGAGCGTTGCGGGGCTTCAGTCCACCGTGGGAGCGATCATCGAGGGCATCGGCGGACTGCTCGGTATCGACGGCGCGGCCCTGGCGCTGTCGCGCCCGATCGAAGCGGACGACCGGTTCATCGGCGACGGGTACGGCGTGCCGAGCGCCGCGTCGCGCGAAGCCCAGGCGCTGCTGGCGAGCTGCGAGGCGCTGGTGGTGGACCACACCTACACCGCGAAAGCGCTGGCGGGGATGATCGGGTGGATCCGCGAAGGCCGCATCGCGGCCGACCAGACCGTGCTCTTCTGGCACACCGGCGGCCAGGTGGGAATTTTCGGGATATAGTGGCCCATGCCTTCTCTGACATTTCTTGGCGCGGCTCGCACCGTCACCGGGTCGAAGCACCTGCTGGAAGTGAACGACCGCCGGGTGCTCGTTGACTGCGGCCTGTTCCAGGGCCTCAAGGAACTCCGGCAGCGCAACTGGCAGCCGCTGCCCGTTGCGGCCGACAGCATTCACGCGGTCGTCCTGACCCACGCCCATATCGACCACTGCGGATTCCTCCCGCGGTTGTTTGCCGAGGGCTACCGAGGCCGCGTCTTCTGCACGCCGGGCACCGCCGACCTCTGCAAGATCGTGCTGCCCGACGCCGGGCGAATCGCCGAAGAAGACGCGCGCGAGGCGAACCGCCACGGCTACTCGAAGCACAGCCCCGCACTTCCGCTCTTCACCGAGGCCGACGCCTACCGTGCGCTGGCCAACCTGCAGCCGGTTGGATTCGACCGGCCGGTCCCCGTGACCGGCGGCGTGACCGTGCGATTCGTGAACTCGGGCCACCTGCTCGGATCAGCCTTTGCCGTGATCGGGCTCGATGTCGATGGCGGCCGCGAGGTGGTCTTCAGCGGCGACATCGGGCGCTACGGCCGGCCGGTCCTGCCCGACCCGCTGCCGTTGAGCACCGCGGACACGCTGGTGGTCGAATCGACCTACGGCGACCGGGTGCACGAGCCGGACAACGACGGCGAGGCGCTGGCCCAGATCGTCTCGGAGACGATCAACCGCGGCGGGAAAGTCATCATCCCCGCGTTCGCAATCGGTCGGGTGGAGGAAGTGATCTACTGGCTGAAGAAGCTCGAGGACGCAGGCCGAATCCCGGTCGTGCCCGTGTTCCTCGACAGCCCGATGGCGCTGGAAGCCCTGAAGCAGTACTCGGCGCGCGCCAACGAGCTGGACCCCGACATCACGCCGGCGCGCGGCCAGGTGTCGGCGTTCATGACGAAGCGGTTCCAGACGATCACGACGCCCCGCCAGTCCGCAGATCTGGCCGGGTCACGACTTCCCGCGATTGTCGTCTCGGCGAGCGGCATGGCGACCGGCGGGCGGGTGCTGAGCCATCTGAAGGTGGCGCTCCCCAACCCGCGCAACACGGTCCTCTTCACCGGGTTCCAGGCGGCCGGCACGCGCGGGCGGAAGCTCCTCGAGGGTGAACGCGAAATCAAGATCCACGGCGCGATGGTACAGGTGAACGCGCAAGTCGCACAGCTCCACTCGATGTCGGCGCACGCCGACGCCGACGAGCTGATGCGGTGGCTCGAGGGGTTCAGCCGTCCGCCGAAGCTGACGTGCGTGGTCCACGGCGAACCCGCGGCGGCCGACGCGTTTGCCGGAAGAATCCGTGACGAACTCCGCTGGTCCGTGGTCGTACCCAGCTACCTCGAGGCTCTGGAACTTCCATAAACGTCACTGGCGCACCCCCACATGTCCGACCGTCCCTACTTGCTCGAACGTGTCGGTGAAGCGGCCATCGCCCAGCTCTATGCCGATGGCTTTTCGGCGCTGCCGCTTCGCGAGAAACTCCTCGTCTGGCACCTCTACCATGCCGCGCTGGCGGGGCGCGACATCTTCTTCGACCAGCGCTATGCGCACAACCTCGAGATGCGCGAGGTGCTCGAAGAGATCGTGACGCACCCGGCCGGAATCGACGCGGAGACGCTCGCCGAGATCCTGCGCTACACGAAACTCTTCTGGATCAACATCGGCCCCTTCAACCACCTGACCGCGAGGAAGTTCCTCCTGACGTGCACCCCTGACGCTCTTCGGGGCGCCGCCCACCAGGCGGCCAGCCACGGCGCGCGCTTTCCGGTGCATGAAGGAGAATCGCTCGACGACATGCTCAGGCGCATGGAGCCGCTGTTCTTCGACCCGTCGTTCGAGTCGATCTGCACCAGCAAGACTCCAGGCGCCGGGCGTGACATCCTGGACGCCAGTGCGAACAACTTGTACCAGGGCGTGACGATGGCGGACCTCGAGGGGTTCGAGGAACGGTACGGCCTGAACTCGCGGCTGGTCCGTTCGGGCGACCGGCTCGTCGAGGAGGTCTATCGCCTCGAGGGTCGTTACGGGAAGGAGATTGCCGCCATCGTCGGCCATCTCGAGACGGCGATTCCGTATGCGACCCAGACGATGGCCGAGGCGCTGGCCGCGCTCGTGAAGTACTACCGGACCGGCGAGGACGAGGACCGGGAGGCGTACGACATCGCGTGGGTGTCGGACCGTTCGTCGCCGGTGGACACGATCAACGGGTTCATCGAGGTGTATCTCGACGCGCGGGGGATGAAGGGCGCCTGGGAGGGGCTGGTCTACTACGTCAACCACGACAAGACCGAGGCCATCCGGACACTGGCGCGCGAGGCACAGTGGTTCGAGGACCACATGCCGTGGGATCCCGCCTACCGCAGGCAGGGCGTCACGGGCGTGACCGGCAACGCGGTTGAGGTCGTGGTGGAAACGGGTCATGCCGGCCCGGTCACCCCGATCGGGATCAACCTGCCGAACGACCAGCACGTGCGCGAACGGCACGGGAGCAAGTCGATGTCGCTCGCCAACGTGGCCGACGCCCACGAGAAGTCCACGCCGCGCGGGTTCCGCAGCGAGTTCTCGTGGACCCCCGATGAGACCGATCGGGCCGAGACGTGGGGCGCGTTTGCGAGCGAGTTGCTCACCAACATGCACGAGGTGATCGGCCACGGCTCGGGGCGAATCGAAGAGTGCCTGAAGGGAAACCCGCAGGCGTTTCTTCGCGAGCATTTCTCAGCGCTCGAGGAGGCCCGGGCCGACCTGGTGGGCCTGTACTTCCTGCCCGACCCGAAGATCGTCGAGCTGGGCCTGGTTCCGGCCGAGAGCCACGCCGAGATCGTGCTGGCCCAGTACGAGGCGTACTCGCGGAACGCGCTGGTGCAGCTGAGGCGCATGCGGGAAGGGTCGCAGATCGAAGAAGACCACATGCGCAACCGCCAGATGGTGGTGCACTGGCTGATCGCCAACACGACGGCGATCGACGTGCGCACGCGCGAGGGGAAGACGTTCCACGTGATGAAGGATGCCGCGGCGTTCCGCGAGGGCGTGGGCCGGTTGCTTGCCGAGGTGCAGCGGATCAAGGCCATAGGCGATTACGACGCGGCGAAGGCGCTGTTCGACACCTACGGCACTCACTTCGACCCCGCGCTGAGGGACGAAATCGTCGTGCGGGTGGAAGGCCTCAACCTCGCGTCGTACACCGGCTTCGTCATGCCCCGCCTGGACCTCATGTACGACGACGCGGGACTGGTGACGGACGTCGCGATCTCCTACCCGATGGATTTCACCGCGCAGATGCTGGAGTACTCAGGCAAGGCACAGGCGATGCCCTCGTCCATTGAACCCTGAGCCCGCCCGCCGCCCGATGGACAAACACGGAGCACACACAGCCCACGAAGATCGGAACCTCGCGCGTGACGAGCGACCCATGACACGAGACTGTGTGTGGCAGCGGCCCGGCCCGGTCGATGCCTGATGCGTCCTGCCTTCACGATGCGCGACCGTTGACAACCGCCAGCCGAGCGCCCACGATCGGCCGCATATGCGACCCCTTCTGATCGCGGCTGTCATCACCACCACGATTTCTCTCGGCGCCGTGTCGTCCGTCAGCCAGGATCGCGGCGCCGGTGCCGGCGTCACCCGCGTGGCCGTCATCCAGGCGGAAGATGCGCGCGCCGCCACTGCAGAGCAACTGCAGCTGTTGATCCGTGTGGCCTCCATGCCCTCGTCGCCGCTTCAGGCGGCCGCCGTGCGAGCGCTCGGCCGTCTGGAGAGGCCGGAGGTGGTGACGCATCTCCTCCCTCTCCTCGAGGCGCAGGCCCCTGCCGTGCGCGCCGAAGCGGCCAACGCCCTCGCGCAGTGCGCGGGGAGCGAGGTGGAGGCGGTGCGCGCCGTGCGGGACCACTTGCTGGGCCGCCTGGTCGGCGAGCGCGAGGCTGATGTGCGCGGCGCCATCGCTGAATCGCTGGGCCGCCTGCCGACCGAGTCGGCGGCGATCGCGGCCGACATCGAGAGGGCGCTGCTCGAGGTTGCCTCGCGCACCGAGGTGACCAAGAGGGTGCAGACACGCGCCGCCGGCGGCCGCATCGTCGGGTTGACGCTGACGCCGACCAAGGACATCGCGGTGCCGGTTCCTGCCCTGCTGGGAGCGCTCCGCGGCCTCGAGTCGTTCTCGCGGGTGCGCGCCAGGGCGCAGCAGGGGCTGATGCCGGCGACCGTGGAAAGACTGAAGTCGGTGGCGCTTGCCGCGCCGGCGGGACAGATCGGTCGGAGGCGAGGCGCAACCGGGCAGTCGGACGAGGTGCGTGTCCGGCGCCTGGCGATCCTGTGCCTGCTTCCCGTCAACGCGGTGGATGCAGATCTGGCCGCGCGGGCGCAGGAGGACCCGGACGCGCAGGTGCGGCGTCTCGCGGTGTCGGCGAACGCGGCAAGCCGGGACACGGTGGGCCGCGCGATGAAGGACGAGGCGTGGCTGGTGCGATACGAGGCGCTGCGCACCTACGGGCGACGCTTCCAGGGAACAGAGGGGTGCGGGCCGGTCGTGTCGGCGGTCGGCGCGGCTGTCGATCACGTGGCGATCCTCGCCATCGACCTGCTGGCGAACCCGTGCAAGCCAGAGGACAAGGCCGTCGAAACGTTGCTGGACCTGGCAGCCGGCCAGGACAAGGCGGGCTGGCACCGCCCGGCGCATGCGATCGTCGCGCTGGCGAAGGCCGCTCCCGAGCGCGCTCGGCCCGCGCTCGGCCGGTTCCTCGATGCGAGAGAGTGGCAGACCCGGATGTATGCGGCGAAGGCGGCCGCGCAACTTGCCGATGTCTCCATGCTCCGCAAGCTGGCGGAAGACACCCACGACAACGTCCGGGAAGCGGCCATCGCCGGGCTGTTGAAAACGGTCAGGCACGAAGCGGACTCGACTTACATCAAGGCGCTTGGGGCGTCCGATTTTCAGCTGGTGATGACGGCAGCCGGCGCGCTGGCGGGCACGCCCGATCGCGCGGCGGCCGTTCCGGCGCTGATGTCCGCCCTTGCACGCCTGACGGCGCTCGACAGCGACTCGTCGCGCGACCCGCGCGTCGCGATCCTCGAACGGTTGCAGGAACTCGGCTCACGAGATCACGCGGACGCGCTCGTTCCGTACCTGCAGGACGTGGATCCGCGGGTGACGGCCTCGGCCGCGCGAGCCCTCACCGCGTGGACGGGAACTCCCGCGGCCTCGGCGCAGCGGCCGCGCGCAGCGGGAGGCGCGGCCATCACGGAGGAGGATCTCGCCCGCCTGGAGAACACCACCGTGCGCGTGACAATGGCCGGCGGCGGGCAGTTCGAGATGAGACTGATGGTCGATCTGGCGCCGATGTCGTGCGCAAGGTTCGCGACGCTCGTCGGCCAGGGTTACTACAACGGTCTGACCTTCCACCGCGTCATCCCGAACTTCCTGATCCAGGGCGGCAGCCCGGGGGCAAACGAATTCGTCGGGAACAGCCGCTCCATGCGCGACGAGGCGGGGCGCTCGTCCCAGGTACGCGGGACCCTCGGCACATCGACGCGCGGCCGGGATACCGGCGACGCGCAGATCTACATCAACCTGGTGGATACCCCGCGTCTGGATCACGACTACACGATCTTCGCGGAGGTGATCCGAGGCCTGGAGGTCGTAGACCGCGTGCTCGAAGGCGACGTGATGCAGAAGGTGGAGTTGATGACGCGGCGCCGGTAGGGGCGACGCATGCGTTGCCACTACCAAGTCCCGAGCAGGAACGACACCCGGCGCGCGCCGAGGTCGTGCCAGGAGACGGGGTGATCCAGCATCGCCAGGTCGAAACGATATTCGACGAAGAGCAGGAAGTTCGCGGCGATGAGCAATCCCCCAAGCGTCGGCATCAGCCAACGCGCAGGGCGGCTTACACGTCCCGCAGGGTAGCCCACACGTCCGGTGGGGCAGCCCTTCAGGGCAGCCTCCGGTGTTCCCCGCACCGCCGCCTCGAGCAGCACTGCAAGCGCCGCGGCAAAGAGCGGCAGGCACCCGATGAACGTGCGTCCGCCGAAGGCGCGACCCTGCGGCCAGTCGAACCAGGCGCCAATCACGTATGCCTGCCCCGCGACGCCGAGGATCACTGCCGCAGCCATGGTTCGATCCCTGCGCCACAGCGGCACCACGCCGAGCAGGGCGATCAAGAACACCGGGTGCCAGGCAAACAGCCCGCGCCGCGCAGAAAAGAGCACGTCCGCGAAGTGCGGTGACCACCACGTAAACTGCGGCAGGTCTCCCCATCTCGCGTAGAGTTGGGGCGGCTTCCACCACGAGCCGTAGAGGCTGTGCGAGACAAACGCTTGAGGAGAGTAGACGAGCAGGGCGACAAAGACCATCACCAGCGCGTCACGCAGGGCGAGCAGCACGGGACGCCACGCGCGCCGCTCACGCGCTTCTCGCACGCACCCGTGCAGGTCCACCAACAGGGGCGCGGCGGCCAGGAGGACCTCCTGGGTCCGCACGAGCGCGATGAGACCGACAAGCGCGCCGAGTACGATCGCGCGCCCGAGGCCGGTCTGCCCGCGCCTCCGCAGCCACGTGACGAAGAACAGGCCGACGGCGAACACCGAGACCGCGTGCGCCATGGATGACTCCGCGGTCAGGTAGTACACGAGGTTGCCCGCGAAGGCGACGAGGACCGTCGCCCACAACGCGGCACCCTCAGCGGCCACCTGCCGGGCCACGTGAAACGCCAGTATCAGTCCTGCCCCGCCGTAGGCGATGTTCCCTGTGATGACGAACGCCTGGTGCCAGTAGCCGCACCCGTCGAGTCGGATGCCGATGCCGACGAAGTTGAGCGCCAGCGCCAGGACGTGCGCGAGGAGGAAGAAGGGCATCCAGAGCAGCGCCGCCCCGATCGGCGAGAAGTTGGCGAGCCGCCCAGTCGGCGTCAGCCGCATCGGCAGGGTGGCGTCGTTCGGCAGAAGCGTTGCGTACTGGTTGGTGAAGTCGAGGTCGTGGTCGAGCACCAGCGAAGGCAGGTAGACGTAGTAGTCGAAGCCGTCCGTGCCGAGCAACTGCCCGTCCACGCGCGGCACCGGGATCGACACCAGGAACGCGGCAAGGCAGATCGCCGCCAGCGCGACGAGCACGGTCGTCGGCCGCGCCTCGATCCACCGGACGGCACCGTGTCTCGCCGGCAAGGAAACGGACGGTACAGCCATCTAGCGCACGGCCGGTTCCGGGAAGTGTCGTCTGGTCGCGGTCATGTCTCGCTCCTACGATGAAAACGTGGATCTCACCTTGGCGACCACGTCGTCGCAGAGCGTGGCCGCGTCCTTCACAAGGCCCGCGGCTTCGGCCCGGCACGCCTGCTTGAACGCGTTGTCTTTCACCGAGCCGAGGTTGATCAGCACGTTCAACACGGCTCCCTCCACGCCTGCCCGCCCCATCAGGGCGGCCACGCCGGCGTCCGACGCGGAGTTGGTGTTCCCCTTCTCGGCGACGACCAGTGAGAGCTTCATCGCGTCGAGGCATGCCCTGGCGGTCTGCAGCGGAACCCTGCTCGCCTGCTGGTAGCCGGCCTCGAGGGCGGCGTTCCGCGACGCCTGCTCTTCCGGCGTGGATTTCGGCATTCGCATCGCGGCCATCGCCGCCTTGAACGCGTCGGTGTCGTCGTCCACGGCGCACAGCAACTGATCCTTGACCGCCTGCGCGCGTTCGGCCAGGTCGGACAGATCGGTCCAGGCCGACTCGTATCCCTTCTTGCCGACCGTCAGGTTGGCCACCATCGCCGCCAGGCCCGCGGCGAGGCTGCCGGCCAGCGCCGCAACGGATCCCCCGCCAGGCGCCGGCGATTCCGACGACACCTCGTCCACGAACCGGTCCACCGGCAGGGCCACCAGCGCGCCGCGCTTCCGGAACTGGTACTCGATCACCTTCTTCTCAGGATCGAATTCGGCGAGCTGATCGAGGCCCAGCGAGCGGACCGCGGCTTCGACCACTTCGCGCTCGGGTGCACCCGCGGATTTGCCCTGCTTTCTCAGGTAGAACTTCCCGGCATCGACCAACGGCTGCAAGGGCATCAAGCCGACCAACTCGGACCCGGTGACGATCAACCCCAGTTTCCCGGCTTCCTCGCGCACCGTCTCGAAGACGACGTGAAGCGGTGTGGTCTTGTAGTTGATCAGGTTGATCGACACCTGCGCCTGCCGGTACTGCTCGATATACCAGCCGATGGCCCGCACGGCTTTCAGCAGGCCGGGCACCTTCATCTGCTTGCCCTGCTCGTCCAGTACCGGGTTGCCCGCCGTGTCGCGCTTCAGACGCCCGCCCTCGCGGAGGTTCAGTGCGATTTCGTTTGCGAGCTTGCGGTCGCGGGTGTTCAGGTTGACGTTGTAGGCAATCAGGAACTCGCGCGCGCCAACGACCGGGGCGCCGAACCGCGCGTCGAACCGCGCCGGCCCCGCGTCGGGCGCCCACGCGGGGTCCTGCAGTTTTCGTTCGAGCCCCTCGTATTCGCCCGCCCGGATGTTCGCCAGGCTGCGACGCGGCTCGGAGGTCGCGGCGTATTCGTAGAAGTATACCGGCAGCCGCAGCTCGTCCGCGATCCGCCGGCCGATCCCGCGCGAGATCTCGACGCACTCGTCCATCGTCACGTCCGAGATGGGGACGATCGGGCAGACGTCCATGGCGGCCATGCGGGGATGCGCGCCGTGGTGCTTCGACATGTCGATCAGCTCGTACGCCTTGTGCGCCGCCTTGAGCGCTGCATCGGCGACCGCCTCCGGCGGCCCGACGAAGGTGCAGACGGTGCGGTTGGTGTCGGCGCCGGGGTCGACGTCGAGCAGTTTGACGTCGGCAACGCCCTTGATCGCATCGGCAATCGCGTCGATGACGGCGCGGTTCCGGCCCTCGGAGAAGTTCGGGACGCATTCAACAAGCCTGGCCATCGGTGCCTCCGGAAGAGAAGCCAGACTACTGCGTGCGGAAACCTGGGGTCAACATTGTGAGCCTTACACATGTGTGGTAAGGTTCTACGGCCATGACCCGACCGGAGCGCTCGACGACCCGGACGCCCCCCGGGGATGCCACCCGGCGTCCAACGCTGACCGTGGGGCAGGCGGCCCGAATCGTCGGTGTCAGCGCCTCCACGCTTCGGCTGTGGGAGCACGCGGGTCTCGTGCAGACGGTGCGCAACCCGGGAGGCTACCGCCTTTACACCCCCAGCGCGCTTGCCGTCCTCGAGCGCATCAAGTACCTGCGCGACGTGCGGCAGCTGAACGTGCCCGCGATCAAGGAAGCGCTCGGCCTCCGCGACGCGCGGGACCCGGAGCGGTGTGCGCTGGCGACGCTTGGCCGGAAGCTGCGGGAGGTGCGGCAGCGCCGCGGACTCCGCATCGCCGACGTCGCGCGCGAGGCCGGCATCTCGACCGGGTTTCTCAGCGCCGTGGAACGGTCGCAGGCGACGGCCTCGGTGGCCACGATGCAGCGGTTGACGACGGCGTACCGCACGTCGGTGCTGGAGCTGTTCGACCTGCCCGGCAAATCGAGCAGCCGGCTGCGGCCGTCCGATCGCACCGTCCTGCAGGCGCACCCGGGCGTGAACATGGAGCTGCTCGCGCCCTCGTCGAGCCGTCTGGAGTCGAGGCTCTTTCGGGCCGCCCCGCGGTCCGGCAGCGTCGGGTCCTACGTCCACGACGGCGAGGAGTTGATCTACGTGCTGTCGGGTTCGATCGAGATCTGGCTGGACGAGCTCGAACACGTGACGCTGCGCGAGGGCGACAGCTTCTGGTTCGAGAGCACCCGCTGGCACCGGTGGCTGAACCCTTCGGCGACCGACGGGGCGACCCTGGTGTGGGTGTGCTCCCGTGCGATCTCACCGGCGTCCTCGCTGTTGGCGCGGGCAAGCGAGGACACATCTCCTGCAGAATCAACGAGGCGAGAACATCGATGAGACTCAGAACCGTTCGCTCGATCATTGTCTTGGCGGCCGCGGCGATCCTCGCGGCTTCCTCAGCGCTGGCGACCGAATTCGGACCCGCCAAGGGCGCCCTTGTCATCGTCGGCGGCGCCATGAAGGATCCGGCCATCCTGAAGAAGTTCTTCGAGCTGGCTGGAGGGGTCGATCAGCCGATCGTGGTGATCCCGACGGCCGGTGGAGGGGAGAAGTACGACCAGTCGTACGCCGGCCTGAAGATGTTCAGGGACGCGGGCGCGACGAAGCTGACCGTGCTGCACACCTACGACCGCAAGGTCGCCGACACCGAGGAGTTCGTCAAGCCGCTGCGCGAGGCGCGCGCGGTGTTCTTCGAGGGCGGGCGGCAGTGGCGACTCGCGGACTCGTACCTCGGCACGCTGACGCAGAAGGAGCTGTTCGCGCTGCTCGACCGTGGCGGCGTCATCGGCGGCTCGTCGGCTGGCGCCACCATCCAGGGCGACTACCTGGTGCGCGGTGACACGAAGACGGCCGACATCATGATGGGCGACCACGAGCAAGGGCTGGCGTTCCTCAAGAAGGTCGCGATCGACCAGCACTTCCTCAAGCGGAACCGTCAGTTCGACCTGGTCGCGCTCATCGACAAGCACCCGGACCTCCTGGGGATCGGCCTGGACGAAGACACGGCGATCGTCGTGCAGGGCGACGAGTTCGAGGTGCTGGGCCGCTCCTACGTCGCCATCTTCGACAACCAGCGGATGATCCCGCCCGCTGGCAAGTTCTATTTCCTGACCTCAGGCGACAGATACAACATCAAGACGCGCCAGGCTGTTCGACCGGGAGCGCGGGGGGGGTCGCCGATCGACCGCGTGAAGGACGGCAAGTGGGTGAAGTGAGCGGACCATGGCTCTTGTGAAGACCATCGAACCAGGCCTGAAAGAGACCATAGAGCATCGACCCGGGTGGCTGCACCCGATCTTCATCGACCTGTCGGGCCATCCCGTGATCGTGATCGGCGGTGGCACGGTGGCAGAGCGCAAGATCGAGACGCTGATCGAGGCAGGCGCGCGCGTCTCGGTCGTGAGCCCGGAGATTACGGACCTGATCGCACGCTGGGCCGAGACGAATCGGGTGGTGCTCGAGCGGCGCCCCTACCGAACCGGGGACCTTCGCGGCTTCAGGTTGGCCTACGCGGCGACGTCCGACGCGGTGGTGAACCGCGCGGTTCGCGAGGAGGCGCGCGCGGAGGGCATCTGGCTGAACGCCATCGACCAGCCGGACCTCTGCGATTTCATCACGCCTGCACTCATCCGCCGCGGCAGCCTCACGATTGCCGTTTCCACCAACGGCCGGTGCCCCGGGCTCTCGCGGCAGATCCGCGAGGACCTCGAGCGACGATTCGGGCCTGAATACGGGGAAGCCGTCGAGCGCCTGGGCGCCCTGCGCGACCAAATCAAGGCCGGGGCGGGAGCCAGGGCCGGCCTCGACGAACAGGTGGCGCAGGAGCTGGCCGCTCTGTCGGCAAGGACCGGGAAGGGGCCGGACCCCTTGTCCAACCCCTTCTCGAGAACTGCCACGTGCTGCAAGGACGCTGCAACCAGCGGCAAGGTCTACCTCGTTGGCGCCGGGCCGGGTGACCCCGAGCTGCTGACCGTCAAGGGCCGTCGCTTGCTCGAGTGCGCCGACACTGTTGTCTACGACGCGCTGGTGGATCCGCGCTTGCTGGACCTGTGCCGGCCGGTGACCTCGCGCCTGTATGTGGGCAAGCGCGACCGGCGCCATAGCCGGCCGCAGGCCGAGATCAACGCGCTGCTGATCGACGAGGCGCGAGCGGGCCGGGTTGTCGTCCGCCTGAAGGGCGGCGATCCCTTCATCTTCGGACGTGGCGGCGAGGAAGCCGAGGCGCTCGGCCAGGCGGGCGTGGCCTACGAGGTCGTTCCCGGCGTCTCGGCCGGCATCGCGGTACCCGCCTATGCCGGGATTCCACTGACGCACCGCGATTTCACGTCCGAACTCGTCTTTCTCACGGGGCACGAGTGCGTGACCAATCCGTTGCCGGTCAACTGGACCCACTACGCCAGGTCGTCGGCATCGCTCGTGATCTTCATGGGCCTCCATCGTCTCGGGGCGATCGCACGCCTGTTGCTCGAGAACGGCCGCGCCCCGGACTGCCTCGTGGCGGTTATCGAGAACGGCACGACAGAGACCCAGCGGACGATCGTCGCTCCGCTGGCGAACATCGCCGACCGGGTGGCTGCGGCAAACCTTCAGCCGCCCGCGCTTATTGTGGTTGGAGACGTGATCGGCCTTCGCGAGAAGCTCAACTGGTTTGAACCGACGATCGCGGCCCGCCGCGTCAAGGAAACACCGTCATGCGGACAGGAATAGCGGCACTGATACTGGCCGTCGCGCTCGTGGGATTCGGATCGACCACCTCTTCATAGACCATTCAGACGCCCGCCGAGCACTCGAACTACTCGCGCGACACCCAGCACCAGGACGTCGCGTCATCCTGAACACCGTCGCCACCAACCTCTAAAGGGATCGGGGGGCAAGAGCATTCCGGGAGTGACTTCTGGATCTGCCGTGGTGGCCGCCAGTTGCGAGCCGCAGGCCGACGGGGTTCGCGATGGCCCGCAATATCCGGATAGACACGGCGGCGACAGGCGTCGAGAATGGGGGCATGAACACCGAGCGTACGGGATCTGGCCCCCGCGATGGCGGCAGGCCAAAACTGAGAACGACGTCGGCAGATCTGGTTGGTCGAGCCTGTGCGCTGGTGCAGTCAGCCCCCGATGGACGCGCGCCGTCGCTGACCGACCTCTCGCGCCTGCTCGGCGTGAGCCCCTTTCAGCTGCACCGGGCATTCCGGGCCACACTGGACCTCTCGCCCCGGCAGTATGGCGAGGCGCTGCGCACCGGCCGGCTCGAGGCGCTGTTGAGGAACAACCAGCCGGTTGTGTCCGCGCTCTACGAAGCGGGGTACGGATCGAGCAGCCGGCTCTACGAGTGCGCAGACGCGGAACTGGGGATGACGCCAGGCGCGTACCGCCGTGGGGGACAAGGCAGGCACATTCACTACACGGTCGTTCGGTCGGCGCTCGGACATCTTCTGGTGGCCGCGACCGAGCGTGGCGTGTGCAGCATCAAGCTCGGCGACGCGGCGCGCGAACTGGAAGACGATCTGCGTCGCGAATACCCGAAGGCGGTCATCGAGCGCGACCTCGGCAGGCTCTCGCCTGCGGTCACCGTCCTCCTCGAGTTCGTCGCCGGGCAGCGCCCCCCGGCAGAGCTGCCCCTGGATGTTCAGGGCACCGCGTTCCAGCGCCGTGTCTGGAGGCACCTCCAGGGGATCCCGCTGGGAAAGACCAGTTCCTACGGCGAGGTCGCGCGGGCGATCGGTCAGCCCGGCGCCGCGCGCGCTGTCGCGCGCGCCTGCGCATCGAATCACGCCGCGCTGGTCATCCCGTGCCACCGGGTCGTGCAGGGAGACGGCGCGCCGGGCGGATACCACTGGGGGTCGAAGCGAAAAGAGCGACTGCTGGACATCGAGCAGGCGTTGTCAGTCGAAACCTCGACCGGCGGCGCGACGGGGCGCAAGCGTCGGCCGGCGTAGAATGGACTGAGACATCATGTCGAGGAGGACGACCAGGCCGGTCCGACTCCGCTCGGCTATACTGTCTTTCAATAGCCGCAACCGTTCGAATCCGCGTCCCGGTGGCCACCGGGACGCGTTATCGCAGGAGGCCCTCAATGCGACGGTTGATTCTCGCGCTCGCAGCGTGCGTGGTCTTTGTGTCGCCTGCGTTCGGTCAGTCGCAAGCCATGAACGGCACCATCGAGGGCACCGTCCTCGACACCTCTGGCGCCGTGCTTCCCGGGGTCACCGTGACGGTCACCAACACGGACACGGGCGCGACGCGCACCATGGTGACCAGCGGGAAAGGGGTGTACCGCGCGCCCCTGCTTCCGCTCGGCTCCTACCAGGTGACGGCCGAGCTTTCGGGGTTCAAGAAGTTCGAGCAGCGCGGCATCACCGTGAGCGCGGGGCAGGCGGCCGTCATCAACTTCTCGATGGGCGTCGGCAACATCAGCGAAGTGGTGTCGGTCAACGCGGACGCGCCGATCGTGGACCCCGGGAAGATCGACCTGGGCCGGAACCTGAACGAGCGCGAGGTGAAGACGCTCCCGCTCGTCTCCCGCAACCCGTACAACTTCGCGCTGCTGCAGCCGGGCGTCACCGGCTATGAGAACTCGGAGTTCGGCGTCCCTCGTTTCTCGGCCAACGGGACGCTGCTGCGCATCAATTACCAGATCGACGGCAACACCAATACGCAGAAGGATCGCGCCGGATTACGCATGCTGCCGATTTCCGAGGTCATGGTCCGCGAGGTGAAGGTGGTCACCAGCGGGTACGCGCCCGAGTTCGGCCAGACGACCGGCATGGTCTATAACGTGGTGACGCCGTCGGGAACCAACAACTTCAGGGGGAACGTCTCGTACCGCGGGCGCCGCAAGGACTTCAGCGCGAGGCCGTTCTACTTCCAGAACACGCCGACGATCACGGACAAGCCCGACACCTCCGTGAACACGTTCACGGCGGAAGTCGGCGGCCCGATGGTCAGAGACCGGCTCCACTTCTTCGTCGGCTACGAGCGCACGAGCCGCGACCTGTCGGCCGACCGCGTCATCACCATCTCTCCGACCGAGGCTGCCCGAATCGGGCTATCCGGGTCCCAGGGGTCCGGCGTCATGCCGGCCAGCCAGGCCGTATCGTTCCTGATGCCGAAGTTCGACTACCAGCTCTCGCAGAACCACCGGCTGACGGCGCGCTATATCCTGTTCCGCAACCAGTCGCCGAACAACGTGAACGGCGGCCTCAACTCCACGCAGACGGCCACCGACTTCACCGACGCGATGGACTCTACCGCTGCGCAGATCGTGAGCACGTTCGGCTCGAACCGGCTGAACGAAGTGCGCGTGCAGTTCGCCCGTCGTCACCAGTCGCGTATCACCAACTCCCTGTCAGGCATCGGCCCGGCGATCACGATCAGCGGAATTGCCGCCTTCGGCGGCCCGTTCGCGGGCAGCCAGGACGCGGGCTTCGACTTCCGCCAGAACATCTGGCAGGTGATCGAGAACTTCACCTTCATCCACGGCGACCACAACTTCAAGGTGGGAGCCGACCTGCAGTTCGTGCACGACGAGCGCACCAGCACGATACAGCAGGCCTACACGTTCGGCTCAGTGGACAAGTACCTGGCGGCGAGCAACGGCACGGATCGCTTCAGCTACACGAATTTCCTGCAGTTCATCGGGCCGCCGAACTTCCAGATGGACACCTCGCTTTACAGCCTGTTCGCGCAGGACGACTGGCGGCTGACGTCCGATCTGAAGCTGCTCTACGGCGTGCGCTACGATCTGTACAACTACCCGAAGGGCGACCCGAACGCGCCCTTCTCCTCTTCGCGTGATTTCCGGGTGGCGAAGCGCAACTTCGGCCCGCGCCTGGGCGCGGCCTGGACGCTCAGCCGCGACAAGAAAACGGTGCTTCGTGCCAGCACCGGGTTGATGTACGACCAGCCGCTGCTGGGTGCGTACGAGAACGCCGTGCAGCAGACCGGGAGCCGCAGCGTGACCGTCAGCCTGACGCCGACGAGCCCGGGCGCGCCCGCGTTCCCGAACGTGCTGAGCAGCGCCTCGGGCACGACGCTGCGCGCGCCGTCGATCTTCACCGTGGACCCGGCGTTCAAGACGGGCTGGACACTGCAGAACAACATCCAGATCGACCACGCCATCGGCACCAACTACTCCGTGCAGGTCGGGCTCGTCTTCGTGAGGGGGTACGACCTGCCGGTCATCACCGACATCAACCTGGTCAACCCGGTTGGCTCACTGGCCGACGGCCGCCCGATCTACAGCAGCACGGTCTCCGCGGCCACGCGCATCGACCCGCGATTCGACCACATCAACACGGTGCAGTCGGTTGGCGAGTCCACCTACAAGGCGCTCACGCTCCAGCTGACCCGGCGCTTCGCGCAGGGCGTCCAGTTCGACCTCACCTACGCCTACGGCAAGGGGACCGACAACGCGCCGCTCACCAGCGTCCTCTCGGTGCAGGGCGACGACGGCCGATCGGATCCGAGCAATCTGGACCGCGACCTGGGCCCGAACCTCATGGACATCCGGCACACGTTCTCGGGCAGCTTCGTGGCGCAGCCGACGGTGAAGGTGGGGAACCCGGCCCTGAACGCGATCCTGAACAACAACCAGATCGGGATCATGATGCAGCTCAACTCGGGGCTGCCGTTCAACATCCGGTCGAACCAGGACCTGAACAAGGACGGCGTATCCAGCGATCGGCCGCTGAACATCGCGCGCAACTCGATATACCTGCCGAACCGTTACAACATGGACGTGCGTTACTCGCGCCTGGTCCACTTGGCCGGATCGGTGCGCGCGGAAGTGCAGGCCGAGTTCAAGAACGTGTTCAACAACCGGCAGACGGCCGGCGTCAACCGCGTCACGCCGACCGACGCGGCGGGCGTGTTGATCTCGCCAATTCCGGCGACGGCCGACGAGTTCCCGATCTCCGGCCGAACCGCGTATGAGTCGCGCCAGGTCCAACTTGGGTTCAAGGTGAGCTTCTGATGGGGCCGGCCCGAAGCAAACCCGCGCTCTTTGGCGGAGCGCCCGGCGCGAACGTCGCAACGGGGTGCCTGTGCGGACCATTGAGGGCCTGCGTATGAAACTCTCCCGAGTTCTGCCCCTGGTGATCGTGCTGTCGTTGGTGACCCTGGGCACATCCATGAAGGCGCAGCCCAGGGGGCTCGCCGGCCAGGCCGGCGAGGTCGGCCTCGGCATCGCACTTCGACAATTGGGCACCGTCGGGATCTTCTTGCAGACCACCGGCCATCCGGACGACGAGAACAGCGCCGTGCTGGCGATGCTGACGCGCGGGCAGGGCGTCCGGACGGCCGTGCTGACGGCGACGCGCGGCACCGGCGGGCAGAACGAGATCGGCCCGGAGCTGTTCGAGGCGCTGAGCGTGCTGAGGACCGAGGAACTCGCGTCGGTCCACCGCTACGACGGCGCCGAGCAGTACTTCGCGCGTGCCATCGACTTCGGTTACTCGTTCAGCGTGGACGAGTCGTTTCGCAAGTGGGGCCGGCAGGAGATTCTCGACGACTACGTCCGGCTGATCCGGACGATCCGCCCCGACGTCATCGTGACCATGAGGGCCGAGGGCGAGCAGGGCGGCGCCCACCACCAGGCGCAGTCGCGGATCACCGGGGAGGCGTTCCGGCTCGCGGCGGACCCCGCGGGCTTTCCCGATCAGTTGAAGGAAGGCCTGCGCCCCTGGCAGGCCCGCAAGCTCTACTACCAGGAAGGGTTCGGCGGCCGACCCGACGCGCAGCCCGCGGGTGGACAGCCGCTCGTCCGCATCAACACCGACGTCTACGACCCGCTGCTCGGCCAGACATACTCCGAGATCGGGTCTCAGGCGCGCAGCAACCACAAGTGCCAGGGCATGGCGCAACTGCTGTTCCTGCCAGGCGCTTCGACCGCATCGACCTACCGGCTCGGCGACACCACGTTGCCGGGCGGCACGGGCCGCGCCGAGACGACGTTGTTCGACGGAATCGATACGAGCATAAACGGCCTGGCGCAGTTTGCGACGGCGCTGCCCCCCGGGGCGCTCACATCGGGCCTGGCGGCCATCGCCTCGCAAGTGGATCGCGCGCAGCAGGCGTTCATCTCGCAGGGTGTCAGCGCGGCAAAAGAGCCGATCATCGCCGCGCTGGGCGCCGTCCGCGCGCTGCGCTCGCGGTTGGCATCGCTCGGCCTCGACGAGACGGCGCGGCACGAGATCGACTATCGCTTGCAGGCCAAGGAAGAGCAGTGTCAACAGGCGGCCGTGCTGGCGCAGGGCGTCCGGATCGACGTCCTCGCGGACGACGGCGTGGTCTTCGCGGGCCAGCCGGTACGCGTGCAGACGGTTGTCGCCAATCGCGGGTCGGCGGACCTGGGCGTGAAGAAGATTTCGCTGTCAGGCTTCGACGGCGATGCAGCGTGCGTCGCGGCGGACGTCAAACCGGGCGCGGTGCTGCCGCGATGCGAGGCGAACGTCAGGATCCCGGCGAACGCCAGGCTCACCACCCCATACTGGCGGCCGCTCCCGGATGTCGCGCGATACGAGTTCGATAAAGACGCGCCGTTCGGCCTCCCGTTCCGGCCGACGCCGTTTCGCGCGCGCATCGAGCTCACGATCGGCGGCACCTCCGTGATGGTGGACCGCCCGGTCGAGTACCGCTACGAGGGAAACATCTTCAGCGGCGAGAAGCGCATGGAACTGCAGGTCGTTCCGCGCTTTTCGGTCGTCGCGACCCCGGAGATCGCGATCATCCCATCCACCCGCGATGCTGCGGCCGCGGCGAAAGGCGGCAAGAGCGTCGTGACCGTGGCCGACCGCGAACTCCGCGTCGTCGTCATCAACGGAAACAAGGGCGCCGCGAAGGGCGAGGCGCTGCTGGAAGTGCCGGCGGGCTGGAAGGTGACGCCAGCTGTTGCGCCGCTCGACTTCGCCCATGAGGACGCCGCGGAGACGGTTCGTTTCCGCGTGATGCCGCCACCCGGGGCCAAGCCCGGGCAATACGCCGTGAAGGCGATCGTGCGCGCGGACAACGACACGTTCGACCAGGGATACGACGTCATCGAGTATCCGCACATCCACCGGCGCCATCGGATCGTGCCAGCGCGGACGATCGTCAAGCTGATTGACGTGAAGGTGGCGCCAGGGTTGAAGGTCGGCTACGTGATGGGTGTGGGCGACCAGGTGCCGCTCGCCCTCGAGCAGCTCGGCGTGCAGGTGGACCTGCTCGACGCCGACGTGCTCGCGTGGGGCAACCTCGCGCAGTACGATGCGATCGTCACGGGCGTCCGCGCGTATGAGCGCCGGGCCGACCTGAAGGCCAACAACCGCCGGCTCATCGATTACGCGGAAAAGGGCGGAACGCTGATCGTCCAGTACAACAAGATGGAGTTCAACGAGGCGCAGTACGGGCCTTATCCCGCGCGCGTCAGCTCCGGTCGCGTGACCGACGAAACGGCGCCCGTCGAAGTGCTCGTTCCCACGAATCCGATCTTCACGTTCCCGAACAGGATTGGCGAGGCCACCTGGAAGGACTGGGTGCAGGAGCGCGGGCTGTACTTCCTGGGCGAGAAGGACGCCAGGTACATCGACCTGGTGCAGCTCCAGGACCCGTTCCCGGCGAACAGCGGCATGAAGAAGGGCGCGCTGGTCGAGGCCAGGGTTGGCAAGGGCCGGTGGATCTATGTCGGTCTCGGCCTCTGGCGGCAGTTGCCTGCCGGCACCGACGGCGCGTATCAGCTGCTGGCGAACCTCATCAGCGTCGGCAAGGCCGCGCTGAAGTAGTGACCGCTCCTGCTGATGTCATCGTCGTTGGCGCCGGGCCGGCGGGAGCGACCGCGGCGCGATCGCTGGCGCTTGGCGGCGCCCGCGTGCAACTGCTCGAGCGCTTCCGCTTTCCGCGCAACAAGCCGTGCGGCGGCGGCATCACCACGCGCGCGTTGCGCCGGTTCCCCTATCTGGGCGCGGCGCTGGACCGGATCACGACCCACTACATCTCGAAACTGTATCTCGAAGGGCCGTCGGGCCGGGGCGTCGTGCTCACGTCGCACGAGCCGGCCGTTGTGATGATCCGTCGGCTGGAGTTCGACGACCTGCTGGCGCGCCTCGCCGTCGAAGCCGGCGCGGATCTGATCGAGGATGCCTGCGTGTCGCAGGTGCACGCCGACGACGAGAGTGTGCGGGTGACGACCCGCAACGGCCGTGAGTTCTGCGCGCGTTACCTCGTGGCCGCGGACGGCGTCAACGGCATCGTCACGCGACGGCTCGGGCTGCACCCGGGATGGGACGCAGCGGGCGTCGCGCTCGACATGATGGAGGAAACGCCGAACGAGCGCCTGCGCGCGCTCGAGCCCGGCACGCTATGGGTGTCCTACGGGCAGGGTGGCACAAACGGGTACGGCTACGTCTTCCCGAAGCGCGACCATATCAACGTCGGCATCGGGTGTCTGCTCTCGCACTTCCGCGAGCAGATCGACCTTGCGCCCTACCCGATGCAGCAGCGCTTCGTGTCCGAACTGCGCCGGCGCGGGATCGTCGAAGGCGAGTCGAGCCGCGAGGACTTCACTCCGTATCACATCCCGGTGTGCGGACCGATCCGGAACACCGCGCGTGGCCGCGTCCTGGTGGCGGGCGATGCCGGCGGCTTCGTCAATGCGTACACGGCCGAAGGCATTTACTACGCGCTGGTCTCGGGCGACCTGGCGGCCCGGGCGGTCATCGACGACCACGGCATCGACGATCCGCGACGGGGCACCACGGCGGCCGGCCGTTACGTTCGAGCCTGGCGGCGCGAGATCGGCGCGGAGCTTCGAGATTCCGTGTTGATCCAGAAGTACCTGTTCCGCGATGCCTCCCGCATCGACGGTGTCGTGAGCAGCGCCGACACATACCGCCAGGCGGCGGACACGATCATCGCCTACGCGATGGGCACGACCTCCTATGCCGCGGCCCGTCGCCGTCTCCTCGCGCGGTTTCCCCGCGTCGTCGTTCGCATGGCGCGGGTCGCCCTGGCCGGCTGATCGCGCCAGGAACTTCACACGCGCGGCACTCCTGAACGGCGAACTCGCGAAGAAGACGCTCGGCGGCGGGAAGGCCGGCCTCGATTTCGTCTTATAATGCTTCGCCCCCTGTGAGGGCTTCCCCTCTCCGGGCAGCCTGTCCCGGACTTCAGTGGGGCTACATATCGGGTGATCCCTGCCTTCTTCCGAGGAGCGGCGTTCGCGATGACCGACACAACCAGGACCCCCGACGGCGCAAACGAAACCGAGGACGAATCCCATCTCTGGCCCGCGTGCCGGCTGTCGCGCCTCATCGGCAAGCCGTCGGAGCGCTGGACCGTTGACGACCTGGTGGAGGTCGTCGGACGGCTGGGGATTCGCCTCGTCAGCCTCATGCACGTCGGCGGCGACGGCTGGTTGAAGACGCTGGACTTCGTGCCGCGCGACCTGGCGCATCTGCGCGAAGTGCTGTCGTTTGGTGAGCGCGCTGACGGATCGAGCCTGTTCGGAACGATGGGCGTGCAGGTCACGGCGTCCGACGTCGTTCTCAGACCGCGTCTCTCGACGGCGTTCGTGGATCCGTTCGCCTCGTACCCGACGCTGGTCGTCTTCTGCGGCCACTTCGGCCGCGACGGCGCGCCGCTGCCCGAGTCGCCCGACACGATCGTCCGCAAGGCGTACGACCGCCTGCAGGCGGAGACCGGCGTCGAGCTGCAGGCGCTCGGCGAGATTGAGTACTTCCTCGGCAAGCGGCCCGACGAGACGGACATCTACGGATCGACCGAGCGCGGCTACCACGCCAGCTCGCCGTTCGTGTTCGGCGAAGCGCTCCGCCGCCGCGCGATGGTGCTGCTGGCCGAGATCGGCATCCCGGTGAAATACGGCCACAGCGAGGTGGGCTACATCCAGCCGGACGAAGTGGACGCGCGCATCTGGGAGCAACACGAGATCGAGCTTTCGCTGCAGCCGCTCGCGCAGGCCGCCGACTCGGTGCTCGTGACGCAGTGGCTTCTCCGCAACCTCGCGAACAAGGCCGGCTGGCGCTGCAGCTTCGACCCTATTCTCCGCAAGGGACACGCAGGCAGCGGCCTGCACTTCCACCTGTCGCCGACGATCGACGGCGTGCACCAGAAGCACAGCACGCCGGACGGACAGCTCGATGGCGTTGCCCGCTGGTTGATCGCGGGCCTCGTCCAGCACGCCGGCGCGCTGATGGCGTTCGGCAACCGCGCGACGAACTCGTTCGTGCGCCTGCTCCAGGCGAAGGAAGCGCCGAGCACCGTCACCTGGGGCCACTACAACCGCCGGGCGCTCATCCGGCTGCCGATCGTGGCGTCCGACGGGGAAGGCAGGTCGGTGAGTCCGGAAACCGTCGAGTTCCGGCTGCCCGACGGTTCCGCGCACCCGCACCTGCTGCTGGCTGGCATCGCGCAGACGATGGTGGCGGGGAGGACGGTCGAGAACCTGGACGAGTTGCTCGCGCGGACCGCAGCTCTGACGCAGAACCGCGCCGTGGCGCTCCCCGTTCCTCGGAGCTTCGTCGAGGTGGCAGACGCGCTGCGGGCTCTCCGCGGGTCGTTCGAGGCGGGCGGCATCTTCCCGCCGCACGTCATCGATCGCACGCTCGACGCACTGGGACAGATGTAGCGCGCCGCGAGCGGGAAGCCGAAGGCCGAAATCCCTCGGTGACGGCCTGTGTCAATGGAAACCGTGGCACACTCGGCCAGTCGCCGTTTCCCTTGGAGAACCGAGGCCGAGTTCGGGGGTACAAGTGACAGTTCAGCCGCGGAGCCGCGACGGACTCGGTCGCTCGCCATGGACGCGCGTCCGCGCTGGCGAGGGTCGCAGGTGCTGGCCCTCCCGCGACTGGCTGACGAGCGGATACCGTTCCGGGTGGTCGAGCGAATCGACGGCCAGATCGACGTCGAGTTCCGGCCAGTAGAGATGGCCCTCGTGGGGCCGCTCCACCGTGGTCAGTTGGCCGATGGTGGCGTTCCGGAACCACGGGAACTCCTTGAACGGGACGAACACCTCCCGTTCGTCCAGCAGCAACCAGATGCCGTTCGGCGAGACGTTACTGACCTCGACGGTCGAAGTGCGTTTTCCACGCTGCGCGGATCTCATCCTGGTGCTCCTCGGCAAGTCGCTGCGCGGTCGACAGCCTGGTCACGCTCAGACCATAGTTGTGAGCCACGGCGATCTCGGGTTCGAGCCAGAACTTGGCCTCGCCCTGGGCGTGCTGGACGTGAACGTGGGCCCGCGTTTCCTCGCGCGAGAAGAAGTAGAACCGGAAGCCGCGAATCCGGAGGATCGTGGGACTCACAACCTGAGGATACCCGAAAACCCGTTGCCCGCGCGCCGCGTACCGGGCGTGATGCGACAGAATGCCGGATCGACTGCCGACCACCCCCTGGGCTCTCTGCGACTGCTGCCACGCGAGCGCTCGCCCCACCGTTCGGAGCGACTCGGGAGGCTGCCTCGGCTATTGCACAGGCACACAGCCTCGGTGTGGGAGACGCCGCAGCGACACGACATGGGCCTGATGGGCCCCGCGTCGCTCAACGGCTGCAGCGCCACTGCTGTCCGGTTATAAGTCGAACAATTGCGACTGGTTAGCGGGAGGGGTGGCGTCATCCTGGGGGGCCGCGTCGAAAACTGCCATAGAAATGGGGATTTTCTCGAAGAGGGTCACGCTTAACACCTGGAGGATTTGGTAGAGCGAGACGTCGAGGCCAAGCCGTTTCTTGACGATGGCGACCAGGACATACCCGGAGATCGCGATCCAAATCTGGGTCTTCACGGCGTTGGCACTGGTGCCGTAAAAGGCTTTGATCCGCAGGTGTTGCTTGATCCATTTGAAGAAGAGCTCGACCTGCCACCGCGAGCGGTACAGCTGCGCAATGGTCAGGGTCGGCAGGGAGAGCTGGTGGGTCAAGAAGACGAGGCGTTTTCCGGTGTCCGGATCGACGTAGCTCACGCGACGCAGCGGGGCCGGGTAGGCCTCCCGCGCTTTCAGATGCGCGGGGACCCCCACCTGATCGGATCGAATCCCGGTGCCCGGGTCGATCGGCCGTGACAGGCGGCGCGTGAAACAGAGATTGCGTTTGCTGCGGGTCACGAAGCACGCGCCCGTCGTGGTGATGCGGTACAGCCGCGTGAAATCGACGTAGCCCCGATCCATGAGATAGAAGGCGCCGGCTTCAAAGACGAGGTCGTCGAGAAACGCGATCTCGGATCGCTTGCCCGGCTCGATGTGGACGACGGTGGGAATCTGGCCGCGCAGATCGAGCAGGGTATGCCGTTTCACCGCGCCGTGACGCGCGCTGTCGTGCGCCCAGGGAAAGACCGACAGGCACAAATCGATCGTCGTGGCGTCGAGGGCGTACACCGTGTCGGTCAACTCCACCGCTAACGGATCGTGGACGTAGAGGGCGCGAGCGGTGCGGATCAGGCTCTGGGCGAAGTCGGCGTAGATGCGCCAGTCGCGGGTATCATTGGCGTCAGCCAGCGTCGACCGGGCGACGCGAGTGCGAATGCCCACGTGGTACAGTTTGGCCTGCAGCGCCCGCAGACAGGTTTCGATATCCCGCAGGCTTTCGCGATACGTCAACTGCGCGAACGCCAAGCAGAGATATTGATCCCAGCATGAGAAGCGCGACGCCTTGTAGTTGCCGTGGTAGCGACCGACACACGTGCGAAACGACTGCGCGGACACCTGCGCGAGCAGTTGAGCGAAGTCGGTGCGGCCAGTCAGCATCCGCCATTGTGGCGCACGCGACGACCGTCCCCATCACCGGCGCGCTCTGCATGGCGCCAAAGATATCGTCGTGGGCGAAATTCGCGTCGAACTCGCGTTAGATCAATAGGTTGCCGGCTTTCGCCGGCGCCGTGACCGGACAGCAGTGCACACCGGGCCATTGGCGCTCGCGCCACTTGCTGGTCTGGGAACCGGTCAAGACGGGGAACCACGTGTTGACACAGGCGTTTGCCGCCGGACGATATGACGGACATCATGCCCGTGAGTGGTGAGTGGTTGTCCGACGCCTGAGTCCAAGGACCGGCCGGTGGGCCACGCGTCCTGCGCGTGGTCCACGGGTCCGGCAGGATCCATAGGCCGGGCCAGGCCTCGCCTTCGTGGTCGGGTCCGGCCCTGGGCCGGGTCCGCTGCGCCACGTCGCCGGCGGGTCTCGCATCGAGGGGTCCTTGAGTTCGATCCGATGGGCATGATGCAGCAGGCGGTGGCAGAGCGCATCCGCCAGCGTCGGTTCGTCGATCGCCTGACCTGCACCGTCGTGCCCAATGGCGACCCACCGCGATACCGCATCGCTGCGGGTAGGGCGAATGCGTCTCTCTCAATAACTCGACGGCGATCCGAGCCGTTGTGACGTGCAAGGGGGGCGACTGCTCTTCGTAGCCACCCCCCCGGTTGATGACGAGCGGCAACCCCCGCTCCAGCAACTGCGCCAGCCCGAAGCGATCCCGCCACGACAGGAACGGCCTCCTCGCTATGTCGTGTGGATGAATGGGTCCGGACGGCGGCCGCCCGAGCACGGCGTCGTGGCCTTCGACGATCGCATCGAGTTGGAGAGCCCCGGCCATCATGCGGCAAGCACTGCGACCTTCGCTTGCCCGCCAGAGTGCAGAAGCTGCCACCGGACGATCCGCGCTGGTCAGGCATCGCACGGGAATAATCGTCACACCGCGAGTGTGCTGACCGGCGACAAGAGCCTGTAGGACCACACGTTTCGAGACGTCTTGTGTCGTCGTCGGATCCAACCGGCGCCACGTCTGCGGTGCGTGTGGGATGTGGCACGCGATGCGCCGTACATGGAGGCGTGTCCCAGCCCTCGGCGACCTATGAGCCGCGGAAACCGTCGCAGGGTGTCGTGTACCAGGTGGTGCGCGATCACTTCGAAACCTTTCGCGCACAGGCCGCCGGTCTGCGCGACGGGGAAGGGCTGCCCCGGTTCGTCGAGCAGGAGTTCCGCGCGTTGCTGCGCTGCGGATGCCTGGCCGGCGGCTTCGCGCGCTTCCGCTGTGATGACTGTGGGCTTGATCGGGTCGTCCCGTTTTCGTGTAAAGGC